>VGZA01000024.1 GCA_016872775.1 Planctomycetota bacterium
ACGATCAGCGCGCGACGCTGTGTAGCAAAGAACGTAACGATCCCCCGGGCGAGCCGGGGGCATTCAAGTAGAGACCGCTGGCGCTGTCCAGCTAGGGAGTGGCGTTCGATCGCAGGCGCTCTGGGATGGCGGGGGCACGTTCTATGAACTCGTTGATGTCGCCTGGGCGCTTGCGCAGTTCGAAGGAATCGTAGAGTTCGCCGTTCGCCATTTTTGCCTCGTACAATAAGTGCGTCGGGTGGACGTGGATGATCTGGTAGAGCTGCGTGTCTTCGGCGATCCGTTGCGTGAAAGGATATCGCTCCGCTCCGTACGCCTTGGGGCCGCTCACGGAAACAACGTAGACGGTTCCACTGTCGATGCTGCGTTTGTTCAGACCACTGGCGACATTGATTTCGCGCGTCGGCCTGGATCGGGCATACGTATGGTCGTGACCGGTTAGCACCAGATCGACGCGATACTTGTCGAAGACCGATTTCCACTCCGAACGCACGCGGGGATTATCGCGGCTCTTGGCGGCGGAAAAAATCGGATGGTGGAACGCGATCACCGTCCAGGTGCTAGGATTATTGCGTAGTTGAACTTCCAGCCACTCCGCCTGTTCCACCAGCTTCTCGTTGGAGTTCAGGCAGATGATCCGTGCGCCTTGATAATCCAGCGAATAGCAGGTTTCGTCGAGTCCCGCGATCGCGGAAGGGGAGAGCGTAAACTGTGCCCGCCAATGAGGGCTCACACTCGCCGGCAGCTTGTCGTTCTTTGGGTCCTTGGTGTACTCGTGATTCCCCACCGCCGGGACACTCGGGACCATCGCATTCATCCATCCCCCGGCCTGAAACCACTCGCCCCATTCGGCATCTTTTCGAGAGTTGTTCACCAGGTCGCCGGCGTGAATCATGAATCGAGCCCGCGGCGCATCCGAGTAGGCCTCGCGAATCACGCGCGACCAGTGCCGCTTGATGTCATTCTGAGCGTCTCCGAAATAGATGAACGAAAAAGGTTCGGGTTCGCAACTCGCCGAGCGGAAATGAATCCACTCCGACCATACTTCGCCATCCCCGACGCGATAAATGTACTTGGTCGCCGGCGTCAATCCTTGGAACGTGACGGAATGATAGTGCGCGGTGCCTAAATCCGAATCCAGCCGCTCCGTGGCTGCCGGAAACCGCAACGCTTTCTTCTCAAACAGCGATCCGCCCTCCGCAATCGTCAGTTCCGCGACCGCCCGTTCCACCGAGGAATCGGTTCGCCAGTTCACTGCCTGGGACGTCGAGGGATCGCCATTCCAGGTAAGAATAATGCGATCGGGCGTGCGGCCGGGTCGATGCAGGTCCTTTTCATCCGGCAGCGGGCGCGGCTTCGCTTCGGCCGGCTTTGGTGTTTCCGGCAGGCCCTGCGACGCGACCCGTTCATGGGCCACCGCGACGTGCAGGGCGGCAAACAGCGTGCAAACGAATATGCGAGTACTATTCATGCGGGTTCGGAATGGCAGATCCAAGAGGGCAGGGCAGGGGGACGGGTCAGGGACAGGGCAGGTCGATGGCAACGGAGTCGGAGCGAAGTTGCGGGTACGGGGCCGTCGCTCGAAGTTCGGCCGCGAAGGTCGGAAGCAGGAACGGACAATCCACGTTTCAGGCTAGTCGTCTTTCGTTCCCAAAACAAGCAGTCAAGTTGCTACAATGGGCCCGAAGCCAAGAGAGCCAGATCATGAACCCCGTCACGATTGCGTTGGCCAGCCTGTTTGTCAGTTCCGCACCCGTTTTTGAATCGGAACTGATTTTTCCGCTGCACGCGCAGCACAACCATGCGCCGGGCATCGTCGAATGTCCCAACGGCGACCTGCTGGTATCGTGGTATCGCGGTTCGGGCGAACGATCCGCCGACGATGTGGCGGTCTACGGGGCGCGACGCCGCCAAGGCGATCCGAATTGGAGCGAGCCGTTTCTGATGGCCGATCGGCCCGGCTTCCCCGACTGCAACACGGCGATGATCGTCGATCGCCAGAACCGGCTTTGGCTCTTTTGGCCGACGATCCTGGCCAACACCTGGGAATCGTGCCTCACGAACTACCAGATTTCCTCGGACTTCCAGCGCGGGTTGGCCCCCAACTGGGATTCCCAAGGGCTGCTGCTGCTGCGTCCCGACGATTTCCAGAAGGAAGCCCTCGCCCTGCTTGATGACTACCTGGAATCGTTGCCCGCCATCGCACGGGTTGGCCGCGAAAAGGCGATCGACGAGATTCGACAGAAGCTCGGCAACAAGCTGTTCCAGCGGCTCGGCTGGCAGCCGCGATGCAAACCGACAATCCTCCCCAACGGCCGCATTCTGTTGCCGCTCTACAGCGATACTTTCTCCATTTCCATCATGGCGATCAGCGATGACGACGGTCGAACCTGGTTCGCCAGCAAACCGCTGATCGGTTTCGGGAACATCCAGCCGGCCGTGCTCCGCCGTGATGACGGAACGCTGGTAGCCTACATGCGCGAGAACGGATCGACCCGACGCGTGCGTGTCGCCGAATCCAGCGACGATGGCGTGTCCTGGGGCCGCGTCGGAACCGTTGACGAACTGCCCAACCCCGGCTCGGGCCTCGACGGGATTCGACTGAACAACGGGCACTGGCTGCTGGTTCTCAACGACACGGAGTCAGGCCGCCGTCGCCTCGCGGTGCGACTCTCGACCGATGAAGGAAAAACCTGGCCCACCGTACGGTACCTGGAAGATGCACCGCAGGGTGCGTACCACTATCCGGCGGTGACCCAATCATCGGACGGTCGGATCCACGTCGTCTACAGCTACTTTGTCGAGCAAGGAAAGAGCATGAAACACGCGGCGTTCAACGAAGCCTGGACGAGAGAAGGGTGAAGGGTGAAGGGTGAAGAGTGAAGGGTGAAGAGTGAAGGGTGAAGAGTGAAGGGTGAAGAGTGAAGGGTGAAGGGTGAAGGAAGAGGGACGAAAGAAGAGAGAAGTCAGAAGAGAGCAGAGTGAAGAAAGGCCGCAGATGATGGGTAACTTTAGGGCGATGGTGATTGGACTTGTGGTGGGGTTTTTGATTCAGGGGGATCGGGCGACGGTTGGGGAAGACTGGCCGCAGTGGATGGGGCCTCGCCGGGATAGCCATTGGAACGAAACGGGATTGATCGAGAAGTTCGCGCCCCAGGGCCCGAAGATCAAGTGGCGCGCGCCGATCGCACTGGGATATGCGGGTCCGGCGGTGTCGCAAGGGCGAGTGTTTGTCATGGACTACGAACACCAGTCCGGAGAAATCGCCAACAATCCCGGCGGACGGTCGGAATTGGAGGGCAAGGAACGCGTGATTTGCCTTGATGGGGCGACGGGCAAACCGTTGTGGAAACACGAATACACTCGAAAATACGCGTTGTCGTACGCGTCAGGACCCCGTTGCACACCGACGGTGGAGGGCGACCGGGTTTACGCACTGGGTGCGGAAGGCAACTTCTGGTGCTTGAGCGCCAAGGACGGCAAAGTGCTCTGGAGCAAGGATTTTGGCAAGGAGTACAAACAGGAAACACCGTTGTGGGGCTATTGCGCTCATCCGCTGGTCGACGACAAGAATGTCTACTGCGTCGTGGGAGGCGAGGGCTGTGTGGCGGTGGCGTTCGACAAGCTGTCGGGCAAGGAGATCTGGCGTGCTCTTTCGGCGCCGGAACCAGGCTATTGTCCACCCACCTTCATTGAGCATGGCGGCAAACGCCAGTTGTTGATCTGGCATCCGGAGTCGTTGAACAGTCTTGATCCGCGGACAGGTACGCCGTTCTGGTCGGTCCCGGTCCAGCCGGCGTACCGGATGTCGATTACCGCTCCGCGCAAGTCCGGTGACTTTCTGTATGTCAGCGGAATCGGGTCGGTGGCGCTGCTGCTGAAGCTCAACGGGACCCAGCCTGGCGCGGAGATCGAATGGAAGTCGGATGGTCAGAACGCGGTCTACTGTGCCAACGCGACCCCGCTGATCGACGAGGGCGTAATTTATGGCGCCGATTGCCAGGTTGGCTGCCTGATGGCGGTGCGGCTGGAGGACGGCAAGCGGCTCTGGCAGACGTTCGCGCCGACCAGCGGCAGCGAACGTCGTGTTTCGCACGGTACGGCACATCTTGTGAAGAACGGGGATCGCTATTTTATCTTCAGCGAAACGGGCGATCTGATCATTGCCCGTCTGACGCCGAAGGGCTACGACGAGATTTCGCGGGCGCACGTGGTCGATCCGACGGCGGAGTGTTTCGGGCGCAACGTGGTATGGGCCCATCCGGCGTTCGCGCAGCGCTGCGCATTTGTGCGGAACGACAAGGAGATTGTCTGCGTCGATCTGGCTCGTTGAGCGCGTCGCTATTCTTCCTGCATGTCGATTCCGGGGTCGGGCAGCACGAACGACGCCACGATTGCCACCAGATAGACGATCGTGGCGATTCCTGCCGCGACGTAGGCGATTTTCGCCGGTCCGGCCTCGATCGGGACCCAGGGCTGTTTGGCGAGCGTCGTGGTTAACCAGGCCATGGAGGTGCCGATCATTCGTCCGCCGATGTTGTGTGCGAAGCTCTCACCCGTGCCTCGCAAATGGACGGGATAGACCGTTGGCAGGTAGTTGCCCCAGAAGCTGTATTGGCCGACGGTTACCATTCCCGCCAGGAAGATCCCGACGTAAAGGAGTGTCAAGCTGTTGACCGCGGTGTAGGCGAACACCGCGGGCATGATGATCAGGCCGGGAAGCAGGAACAGCCGAATGAGCGATCGACGGCTGAGGATAAAGATCGTCAGAACGGCAAACAATCCTCGGCCGGTCAATCCTCCGATTTCCTGGACCGAGGTGACATTCGCCGCGGCGCGCTGCTGGATCGGCCCGGCGATCTTGCGTTCCTCGACGGCCAGCCGGTCGCTGATCGCCTTTTCCGGTTTGCCCTGCATCTCCTGGCGAATTTCCTCGCGGCGGGCCTCCGGTAGTTTTTCGGCAATGGCCGCTTTGATTTGCGACTTCACCTCGGGGAGCCCCGGCACGATCTGGGGGACCTGCTGGATCGCTCCGAATGCCGCGCCAAAGCTGCAGGCCACCATGATCGTGGTGACAACCGTCGTGCGCAACAATTCCGGAGCGAACAGTTCGGTAAATCTTGGCCGCCGCAACTGCCCGGCCGCTTTCTTCTGGGCCCAGATCGGTGACTCCGGGAGAAACGGACGAATTACAATCAGCGGGATCGCCGGCAGCAGGCCCGACATCAGCGTATAACGCCATGCCTCGTGCACCCCCTTGATCTCACCCAGGCCGATCCAGTCCGGAAGTACGATCGCCGGCAGTGACTCGCCGTACTTGATGGCAATCGCGTTGGCGAGCGCGACCAGCAATCCTCCGATCGAGGAAAAGAATTGGGTGATTCCCAGCACTTTTTCGCGTTGCTTGTGGTCCGGAAACAGCTCCGCCAGCCAGGCCACTGCCGCGACAAACTCCACACAGACCCCGATGAATACCAGGCAGCGCATGACCAGCAGCATCCAGATCGAGGTGCTGAATCCGGCCACGAATGCCGAAATGGCGTAGAGCAGAATGGAAAACGTAAGGACCCGCCGGCGGCCGAGCAGGTCGGTGAGGTAGCCGCCGAGCATTCCGAAAATACCGCCCGCGAAGGCGGGAACAAAAAACAACCAGCGAATCCACTCCAGAGATTCCGGGGAACCTGGACGATGACCCTCCAATTCCTGAATCGCCGTGGGGAAGACCAACGGCCCCATCAGCAATTCATAGATATCGAACGCAAAACCGATGGCGGCGATGATACAGATCAACCACTGCGTGCCGGTGAGGCGAGGAACTGGGGGAACGTCGAGTGGCGAGGGGCGATTCGAGTCGTACGAGGAGGATCCGGACATGGGTTGGCTCACTTCATGGATAATCGAGTCCCGCCGCGTCTTTCAGGTGGCGGGTTGGAATTCGCGGGACGATCGAGGTTCGGTGTGGGGGACTATTTCCAGCAACTCGACCGCGGGCAGGCCGTTGCAGTAAATCAGAGCGGTACGGCCAAAGCAAGTCGCGTCGGTTCGCGGCGCGAACAATCGCTGCAATTCCGGACCGGGGGCAATTCGCCAGAGCGATAACAGGCGTACCGTCCGCAGCACATTGTGCTGGATCAGGATCCGCCCCAGGGGTGCCGATTGGCTTTCAATCTCGCGACGGACGTCGTCACCCAGGAAGCCGACATTCAATCGCACCAGTCCAAACTGCACAATCTGGTGATCGGAACTGCGGGCAAGAACGATTTTGCGAGCGTAATGGGTGGGAGTCACATGTGTTGCCAGGACCTGCACGTCGACGGGCGCTCCGTGAAAAGATTCCATGGCGACGGTCATGTGCTCGCCGTGGGCAAGCAACTGCCGCTCGGCCATTGGCAGGGCCGATGCGTCGACTTCCACGAATTCGCCGAGCTCCGCCGGAGCCGCATAAAACAGATCGATCAGCACTCGCAGATCGGGACTCATGTCGCCGCTTGGGGTGTGCCAAGCATGACCAGGCCGCTGGGATGGGGGGGCACTGCCGGCGGCGTCTCTTCGGACGGGTGCGGGCGCTCCAGGACCGTATCGACCAGATACATCAGCAATCGCCGCAGCGCATCGGACTGCAGCTTGCCGGCGATTTCCTCCGCGCGCTCCTGGTGCTTATCGATCAGCCGCATCGCCTTGTCGAACACCCCCGCCTCTTCGTACAACGCTCGGACGCCCGCGATACGTTCCGAGGCGGGCTGGGCCTCCGCGGCGACCAGTTGCAGCAAACGCGTCTGTTTTTCCGGAGCCAAGGCTTCCAGAGCCAGTGCCCACAGGATCGTGGGTCTGCCACCCAGAATGTCGCCGCCCATCGCCAGTTTGTTGTTGTCGTCACCCTGCCAGTCTTTCAGGTCATTCAAGATCTGGAAAGCGACGCCCAGATTTCGGGCGAATTGTCGCAGCGGATCGCGCAGTTCACCCACGGGGCCGGCCAGCCGGCTGCCGGAGATCAACGCCGCCTCGAACGCCGGCGCGGTCTTCAGCGCGTAAATCTTCAGCGCGTCCAGCGGCGTCAGGCGCTTGTCGCCCGAATCGCGCCAGAGCAGTTCCGCACCTTGGCCCTCGGAAAGTCGCAGGTGAGCGTCGGCCAGCCCGTCCAGAATATCGGCAACGGTTTCCGCCGACAGGGTCTTGATGTCGCGACTGACGAGTCGATATCCCATGCCGATCATGTAGTCGCCGACGTTGATCGCCGTCGACAAACCATAGCGACGGTGCAATGTTTCTTCGCCGTATCGGAACCGGTCATCGTCCTCGATATCGTCGTGGACCAGCGAGGCCTTGTGGAAGGCCTCGATCGACATCGCGGTGCGGCGGATGGCGTCGGGGTACCCGGCGACAATTTCGGCGCCTCGCGAGGTCGTGCCGTGCCCCCCCGAGAGCGCGTCGTAAGTAGCGAGCGTAATAAACGGCCTCGCGTATTTGCCGCCTTTGCTGAGAAAGTCGTAAGCGATCGATTCGGTTCCCGCGACCGGATCGAGCTTTTCCCCGGCGGCGATCGTATCTTGCAGGCGGCGCTGACCCCGGATGCGGGGCGCGATACGTTCGATCTCCTCCGGCTTGAACAACGAATTCGCCGCTCGTAACAAATGGACGTAGGTTCGGGTCGAGGCGACGGCGGCCCGCGGTTCGACGCGGATCATTTCGCTCACCCAGTCCTCGTCGACCGACGTATTGCGGCAATCGCTGGAAAGGAGCGGAATTGCCATGCAAGGTATTCCCGCCAGCAGGATCTTGTCGATCGCTTTCTCCAGGACGTTCAGGCAGGCGACGCCGACGATGGCGTCGACATAGCCGCTGACGATGATTTTCAGTACGATCGGCGAACCTTCCGCGACCAGTACCTTGTAGCCCATGTTTTCAGCCATCGCCCGGAAGTCGGCGATACTGCAGGCACCACATTTTTTGCAGTCGAGGCCGTAATCGTCGTAGTCGGCCGGGCAGCCTTCCGCGTGCTTCAGGCAATGGGGCAGCAGGAACAGGCGACGGGAAGGCGAGGTCGCGGCCACCTGATCCCGCCAGAACTCCGAAGCCAGTACGACCATCATCCAGCCGAGGTATCCTTCGGGTTGCCCGGCGTCGGCGAGAATCCGGCGGGTAATCGCCTCCATCTCGTCCTTGTTCAGACTGTGGGCCTTGTCGAGCTTCGCAGCTACCGTCGCGCAATCGGCTCGCAATTTCTCGCGAAGTTCCTTGGTGGGTGGGACCAGTTTCAGGTGGGAAGTCTGCCGCCTGCGTGATTTCCGCCCCCCTTCGGGGGCTTGAATCGACGGGTCATCGGAAAGATGCGTCGCCGGTGCCGTGATCAAGGGTTAGGTCCTTTTCTCATGCGGGCCTGTTCCCGAATTCGTTTCCAACCTCGGCCCAGTGCCGAAACTGTAAACTCCAAAGGATATAGGCGTTCGTAGTACCAGAGCTTTGCAAAGTAAAAACCGATCGGGGCTGGTACAATGTGACGTCTAGTTTCAACCGAGCGGATTAGCCAGTCAAGTCCCTTGCGCAACGGGGGATCGACTTCCGGTTGGAACGGCATCGCCGCCAGGGCCTCGACCGCCAGGGCCGTCTCTTCAACACTGCTCAACCGTGGGGGTTGCGAATCCGGAGACGCGGCAATGCCCCATCCTCCATCGGCATTCTGCGCCCCGAGCAGCCAGTCGACGCCGCGGCGCGCGGACTGGTCGTTGGCCCGGCCCAGCTCGGCAAACGCCAGCACGACTTTGGCCGTGCCATAAACCGGATTCTCTTCCCGCGGGTCAAACTGATTGCCGAACCAGAGTGGGATCCAGCTGCCGTTGGGCTGCTGCTGGCGTCGCAGAAAATCGATCCCCTTGGCGCTGGCCGCGTCGATCTGGCGTGCCGTCCGTTGTCGGGTGGCTCCATCGGTGGAGTGCCCATGCGAGCCTGGCGCTTCGAGGAACGGGCGACCTGCCCGCAACGCGCGCAGCACATGGGCCGTGATATCCGCGCCACTACGGTCGAATGGCAGTTTTCCCCAGCCACGGCAGAACGTCGGCCAGCCGCCATCGCGATTCTGCAGTTGCAGCAACCAGGGAATTCCCGCGCCGATCGCCGCGCCGATCGCCCCGCCGCTCGCCGCGTTGATGCGCGATGGAGTCGTCCGATCCTCGGCCACCCGCCGGCCCCAGGCAGCCAATGCCAGGATCGCACCCGGCGTGTCATCCGCGTCCGGCACGGCGCCACTGAGATCGCTCCAGCCCCATCCGCCAGGGGCCGCGCCGGTAAACGGATGCCGGCTGCGGAATTGGCAGTTCAACAGCCAGTCCAGCACGTTCGGGCCGAGCTGCGTGACGTCGAAGTCGCCGGCTTCCAGAGCATTCAACGCGAGCGTCGTGTTCCAGGTCGCCAGATTGGTGTCGATCGGCCAGCTGCCGTCGTCCCGTACGGATTGCAACAGAAATTGCACGGCTTGCCGCGCGACCGGGTGGGTCGCACGGCCCGTCGCCGCAAGACTCATCAACACAAAACTCGTCAGCGGGACCGCTTCCAGATAGCCGCCGCTGGCAGGTTGCATCGACGCCAGAACGCGCAGGCTGCGATCGATCGCCCGACGTCGGATCCAACGCATAATGGGATTGCGCGGCGGATCGAAGTGGTACTTGGCCTGACCGATCGCGACTAATGCCGGGACCGCGTAGCTGACCACCGGTAGCCGGGCCAAGTGGTACCACTCCTGAGGCAGACAGGCCAGCTCGAACGGCAACGCCGACACGACCTTCCAGGGAACAAGTCCGGCCAGCGCGGCATTCGTGAGAATCGGAACCGCGAAAGTCTTGTCCTTGCCATAGCGGGCTCGCAGCCCCTCGACGCGTCCCTTCCGATCGACGTAGGCATTGGCCCGTTCCATCAAGGTCGGAAACTCGCTGCCACGACCGGCCAGGTGCAGGGCCGCGATCGACAGCCAGGTCGTGGCAATGTTGGAGTGACTCTTATCCGTGTCCCCGAAGCCTCCATCGGGATTCGCCTGGCTGCTCAGCCAGCGGATGCCCTGATCGATGCGCGGCTGGAGGACGCTGCGTTCGGCATCGGCGAACGTCCCGTTATGGAGCACGAGGCTCAAGGCGCTGATCGCGGTCGCCGTGGAGAGGGCGGAAGTGGACAGTTCGCCGATCCAGTGACCCGCGGACGCCCGTTCGTTCAGCAGGTCGGCGCGTGCCTGCTCCAGCGCCGCGCCAAGGGCCGCTTCGAGTTGCTCAGCTTGTTCGGCGCCGGACCGCTCCGTCCCGAAGTTCATCGATTCACCCGGGCCCCTTCGTTTTCGTTGACCCCGGTGGTTATACTATGACCGAGCAGGAATTGTCACCCGTGGAATCGCATCGCCATGTATCTGAAAATGGCCAAACGGCTGTTGCTGGAAACCGACAAACGGTTGCTGTGGAAGCTGGCCTGGAACATGGGCTTCAAAGGAATGCGGGCGATCCAGCGTCACAAGCGGCGTCTGCGCGCCGGCGAGTTTTTCCCGCCGTTCCTCTATGTTTCCGTGATCAATAGCTGCAACCTTCGCTGCCAGGGCTGTTGGGTCGATGTTGCCTCCAAGCAGGAGCGGATCCCGCCCGAAGCGATGGATCGGCTGATTCATGAATCGAAACAGATGGGCAATTCGTTTTTTGGCATCCTGGGCGGCGAACCGTTCATGCACGCCGAGTTGCTCGAGATTTTTCAGCGCCACCCGGATTGCTACTTCCAGGTGTTCACGAACGGGCATTTCATCACCGACGAGGTTGCTCGCAAATTGCGCGAGTTCGGCAACGTCACACCGCTGATCAGCGTCGAAGGAAACGAGATCATCAGCGACGAACGGCGTGGCAAAGCCAATGTGTTCAGCCAGACGCTGGAAGGACTGAATAACTGCCTTCGCCACAAGGTGATGACCGGCGTTTGCACCAGCCTTTGCCAGTCGAATTTTGACTTGTTGAGCGAGCGTTGGGTCGATCGCCTGATTGAAATGGGCGTGCTTTACTGCTGGTTCCACATTTATCGCGCGGTCGGTCCGGTAGCGACGCCGAGACTTTGCCTCACGCCCGAACAGCAGTTGGAGGCGCGGCGGTTTGTCGTCGAAATGCGGGCCAAAAAGCCGATCGTGATCATCGACGCCTACTATGACGGCGAAGGCCAGGCGCTCTGTCCGGCCGTTACGGGGTTCACCCATCATGTCAGCCCGTGGGGGGATATCGAACCTTGCCCGATCATTCAGTTCGCCAAAGAGTCGATCTACGATCGCCGGCCCGATGGCAGTTACCGACCGCTGAAAGAGGTTTTCAACGAATCGACATTTCTGCGGGACTTCCGTGAACTGTCAGCGCAAAACACGCGGGGGTGTGTTGTGCTCGAACGGCCCGACCTGCTGCAGCGGATCGTCGAGACCCACGAGGCGCGAGACACGACGGCGCGGCGGACGGCCCTGGTGGAACTGGAAGCGATGCGGACCCGACCGTCGCAATTCAATCCCGGGCACGAGATCCCGGAAAAGAACATCGCCTACCGCCTGGTGAAGCGTTTCTTCTTCAACGATTACGGCGCGTACGCGCGGCACTTTCGTCCCCAGAACTGGAAAGAAACGCGCGAGACCGCCGCGAGCAATTCGTAGCGTTTTCGAATCGTGCGACTCGAAACAAGTTTCGAGCTACGACAACGAGCCACGTGGTGATCGCTCCAGGAATCAGGGTTCGCGCAAAGCCGCAAAGCTATACCTGCTGGACCCGCCGTTTTCAAAGAACTTGCGATGGTTCCAGAATAGTGACATCGACCGATCGGATCCGGTAGAATAAAGTCAAGTTCAGGGCAGGACGATACGCCGGATTGCTCTTTTCAGCGGTCAGATTCCAGGGGCCAGACCTGTTCGGAGTTCCATCAATGTTGAATCGAAGAGACTGGTTACGAGCGACAGGATGGGGATTGTGTGGTACGGCGGCGTGCAACTGGTTTCCGCTTTTGGCTCAGGAAATCGAAGCTGCGGGGAAGCGCAGGCGGCATTGCGTGCTGCTCTGGATGAGCGGAGGCGCTACGCAGACCGACACCTTCGATATGAAGGCCGGGCATCAGAATGGCGGTGAATTCAAGGAGATTGCCACGCGCGCTCCCGGTCTGCGGTGGAGTGAGCACCTGCCGAAGCTGGCGGAACATGCCGAGCGGATCGCCGTGGTGCGCGGGTTGAGCACCAAGGAAGGCGACCATGGCCGCGGGACCTACCTGATGCGCACGGGGCACCAGCCGATGGGGACCGTTCGCTACCCCGGCATCGGGTCGTCGTTGTCGAAGGAATTGGCGGATGTCGAGTCCGGGATCCCTGCCTACGTCGCGATCTCGCCCTACCGGGCGTTCAATCAGGCGGCGTTTGGACCGGGCTTTCTGGGTGCGCCATATGCCCCGTTGACCGTGGGCGCGACCGACGGCCCGCAAGCGGCCCCCGCGAGCAGTGATGGTTATGCCGAGCTGCGCGTGGATGATCTCGTCCCGCCAAACGGGATCAGCCCCCGGCAATTCACCTCGCGCGTCGACCTCTGGCGGGGGATGCAGGAGCGATTCCTCGCGTCGCATCGAACGCATTCCGTCCAGACGCACGATACCGTTTATCGTCGCGCGTTGAAGTTGATGAGCAGCGACATGAACAAGGCGTTCGATCTGTCGCAGGAATCCGATGCGATTCGCGAAGCGTACGGCAAGGGCCGGTTTGGGCAGGGGTGCCTGCTGGCGCGACGATTGATCGAGCGGGGCGTTGGATTCGTGGAGGTATCCCTGGGCACGGTCGCCGATGGCGCCATCGGCTGGGACACCCATCTCAATAATTTTCCGGTCGTGAAGGCCCTTTCGACCGAATTGGACGCGGGCTGGAGTATGTTGATGCGCGAGCTTGGCGAGCGAGGTTTGCTCGACAACACCACGATTCTCTGGATGGGCGAATTCGGTCGAACCCCTGCCATTAATCCGAGCGCGGGTCGCGATCACTTTCCCGCCGCCTGGACCTGCGTCTTCGCGGGAGGAGGCATCCGAGGCGGTCAAGCCTACGGCAAGACGAGCGACGATGGGATGCGCGTCGAGGATGGAAAAGTCGACGTTGGCGACGTGCTGGCGACGCTGAGTTCCGCGGTAGGTGTCGATCCCTCGACGCAGAATATTTCCGAGGTCGGGCGGCCGATCAAGATTGCCGAGGGGACCCCAATTTCGGCGATTCTCTCATGAACCGGCCTGTATCCCGCATGAACTCCTGGCGCCGCCTGGATCGGACATCGGCCTGCGTGCCCCGCGCGCTGCCATTATCGCCGGGTTCCTTGGCCTGCGTTCTGTTGGTGTGGCTGTTCGCCCATCCGTGGCCGATCTGCGGGGCGATGGAAGCCGGCTCATTGCCGGAACTGGAGAATCGGTTGGCGATCCGGATTGTGACCGCGGGGGAACCGTTTCCGGTGAAGAACAGCTACGGACCGATCGACGGCCGCGACGCGCCGCCCGAGGCGCTCGCGGCATATCTGCCGCTGTTGGCCAGTGAGTTCAACCTCTATCCGGCATCGTTCGTGCGACGGAGCGGAGTGAAACGGATCGTACTCTGCACGGAACTGAAGTTCTCCGGTCAACGCTGGAACGCCGTCCCCGACTACGATCACGACACGTTGTATCTGGAGGTTGTGCGAGGCAATCACGACCCGATTTACCAGCGGCGCGTGATCCACCACGATTTTTTCCATTTCGTCGACTGGCAGGACGACGGAGAGGTGGACCGCGATCCGGCCTGGTCAGCGTTGAATCCCCAGGGCTTTCGCTATGGGTTGGGTGGCGCGGCCGCGCAGAACGATCCCCGCGGCCAGTTGCTCGACCCGACCCTGGTCGGCTTCGTGGATCGCTACGCGCAATCGGCGGTCGAGGAGGATAAGGCGGAGCTGTTCGCGGCGCTGGTTGTCTGTGGCGAATCGACCGTCAGGCGGGCGGAAAGGGACGAGATTCTGGCTTCGAAGATTCGCATGCTCCGAGCGAATTGTCTGGCGTTCTGTCCGGAGATCGACGAGCGGTTCTGGAAACAGACCCGTCTTTTGCGTAGAGGGGGCGACGCCGATGGGCAATCGCGTTCCAAAGGAAATTGACGCTCCAGGTCGTCGCCCGATTTCCAGCCGGCGAGCGATGTTGACGCGCTGTGGCACCGGACTGGGTGCGCTGGCACTGGCCGACCTGCTTGCGCGTGAAGCGGCGAGGGGGTCGGATCGAGTCGCCAGCCCGCTGGCGCCCCGCGCCCCGCACTACGGCGCCCGCGCCAAACGGATCGTGCACCTTTTCATGAATGGAGGCCCTTCGGCGGTCGACACGTTTGATCCGAAACCGGCCCTAGACCAGTACCATGGCCAGCCGCTGCCGATCACCAATTTCCGAACGGAACGAAAGACCGGCGCCGCGATGCGCTCCCCGTTCAAATTCGCCCGCTATGGAGAATCGGGCCTGGAAGTCAGCGAACTGTTCGCGCGTACGGCGCAGCACATCGACGATATTGCCGTGATTCGATCGATGCAGGCGGAAGTGCCGAACCACGAACCTTCGTTAATGCTGATGAACTGTGGCGAGTCGCGGCAACCGCGGCCCAGTATGGGCGCGTGGGTGACGTACGGTCTGGGCAGCGAGAACCAGAATCTGCCGGGTTTCATCGCGATGTGCCCCGGGGGATATCCGATCGTCTCCACGCAGAACTGGCGCGCGGCGTTTCTGCCCGGCGCCTATCAAGGGACGTACATCGATACGCAACACGCGGAAGTGCGCAAACTGATCGCGAATATCCGCAATGATCAATACTCAACGGAGCAGCAGCGGCGGCAACTCGATTTCCTCGGACAGTTGAACCGGGAACATGCCGACGAGCGGGCGAATCCCGCCGCGTTGGAGGCACGTATCCAGGCGTTTGAGCTGGCATTTCGCATGCAGTCCGAGGCGGCGGAAGCGTTTGACCTGTCCCGCGAGCCGCAATACCTGCTCGACCGGTACGGCAGTGGTACGCACGGACGACAGTTGCTGATCGCCCGGCGACTCATCGAACGGGGCGTCCGATTCGTGCAAGTCTGGAGTGGCGCCGGCCAGCCCTGGGATAATCACGACAACCTGGAGAAGCAGCATCGTGACCTGGCCGGACAATGGGATGGTCCGATTGCGGCGTTTCTGACGGATTTGAAGGATCGAGGGCTTTTCGAGGAAACACTGGTGTTGTGGGGCGGCGAGTTCGGTAGAACTCCCGTGGCGGAGCTACCTCAGTTGAATGGCCGCGATCATAATCACTATGGGTTCACCTGCTGGCTGGCGGGCGGCGGAATACGCGGCGGTTACGCACATGGCGCGACCGATGAGTTCGGTTTTCGCGCCGTGGAAAAGACCGTCCCGGTCCACGATCTGCACGCCACGATGTTGCATTTGCTGGGATTAGACCACGAGCGATTGACGTTTCGTTTTGCGGGACGCGATTTTCGACTCACCGACGTCCATGGTCGAGTGGTGCGGGAATTGATCGCCTGAAACGCGGGTCAGGGAGGTATTTGTGTACCAGGATTGGAGCGACGATCATTCCGTTTTGCCGCGGACCGAGCCCACGCCCGCGCCTTGGAACATGCCGCTCGTCGCGGAATTGGTCGAGCCACGCGGCCCCGACGTGGGCACCGCGGAGGAACCAATTCTCGCGATACCGGTATCGATCGAGCGGCCGCGAATCTGGAGCGTCGTCCTGCTCTATGTCGCTTCGTTGCTGGCTTCGTTGGTCGTGACTTCGGTGGTCATGGTCTTCGTGATTCGATGGAAGTACGGCGTCTTAACCCCGCAGCAGGTTGCCGACTTGCGACCGCAACTTGCGTCGTTCTTCGAAACGCGACTCGGTTTCATCGTCATGGTGTTGCCAAACCAGCTGACACTCGCAGCGCTGGCCCTGGGCGCCGCATTGCTTTCCCCGCTCGCTTTTCGAGACCGATTGGGGCTCAGGCCAAGCCATCTCCCGGTCTGGAGTTGGTTGTTGATGGCCGCGGCGACCCCGGTGGTTGGCATGACCACGTCGATGTTCATGAACCTGTTCACGACCGATCGCGGCGAGAACATGGAGATGCTGCAGCGGATTTTCAAGGCCCATTCGGGTCCGTTTTTTCTGGTGATGACGTTACTGATCGGCGTGTTGCCGGGACTTTGCGAAGAGTTGTTGTTTCGCGGGTATATGCAGACGCGGCTACTGGCGCGTTTTCCCGCCTGGGTGGCGATTGGAGTTAGTGCGCTGGCATTCGCCGCCGCGCACATGGAGCCGCTGCATGCGATCGGTGTCTTCCCTTTGGGCGTCTGGTTGGGCATCGTCGCCTGGCGATCAGGATCGATCTGGCCCGCGATGCTCGCGCATACGTTCAATAACTCATTTGCCGTGTTCTTGACCCGGCTGCAGCCCCAGGAAGGAGATGCGGTCGCTGACCAGATGGCCGCCGGTTTTCTGGTCCTGACCGCCTTGGCTGTCTCCGCCATCTGCCTGGTGATTTCCTGTGCCGTGCTGGTGCAAAAAAAGACCGAACCGATCGTAGCCGTCGCAGGTTGAGCCCGCGAAAGTAGTTCACGCAAAGACGCCGAGCCGCAGAGGACCTTCCCGCGAACTCCGGTCACCGCCGCTCCGTCAATTACTCTTCTTGCCCTTGCGACCGGCGCGATCTTGGAAGGCGCGGCGGGCGGCCTGGCGCTCTTCGTCGCTGAGTTGCCCGTCACCGTCCTTGTCGAACTGTTTGAGAAGTTCCTGGAAATTAGCGCCATCGCCCCCGAGTGCCTGTTGCATCATCTTGCGGGCCTGCTCCCGGCCGGCCTGACGCTCTTCGTCGCTCAATTTGCCGTCGCCGTCCTTATCGAGTTGCTTCAGGGCGCGCTGACGCATGGCCTCTGCGTTGGGGCCGGCGTTGGGGCCGGCGTTGGGGGGCGCATTCGCGCCCGCCCGCTGTTTGCGATCGGCAAGAAACTTGTCGCGTTCATCCTCGTCAATCTTGCCATTCCCGTTGGTGTCATATTTCTTGAGCATGGCGGCCTTCAACCGCGATGGCACCGATTCTTTTTCCGGTTTGTTTTCGCCCTGCGGGGCGGCCGGTTCGGCGGTACCCGTCGCCACGGCCTTTTTGGAACTGTCGGCGGCGACCACGACATCGTCGGCCGCGAGGAAACCCGCGAGAGTCGCGGAAAGGCAGATCGTCAGTGTGGCGGCAAGCAGGTGAGGGGATCGTCGCGAGATCATGGCCAGGTCTCCGGGCTGTTTGGAAGCAAAATTGCCAGCGATAAAAGTCTAAACCACAGGGAGCGGGTAAGGTTGCGTCAAAATCGGGAGATCTTGTCAAGATCCAATTTTAACTGCCCGCATGTCTATTGGGCATGCACCAACAATAATTCCAGGTAACTGCGGCGTTCGGGCTGGTCCAATCCCAGGGCTGCCGCCAGCGACTGGACGTGGGCCCGGGCCTGGTCGAGCATCCCGGCATCGGCCTGGGTTTCGATTTCAACGAATGTTCCGACTTGATCGACGCGATCGAGCGTCACAATTATCGGAATGGTCTCCCAGGTCGTCGGTGCCGAACGACGGATTTTTCGTACATCGGCCACCGTGGTAAAGCCTAGCGCCATCAGGAGTGCGGTGAAATCCTGGTAGCGGTCGCTGCCTGGTTCGAACGCCAGTTCGATCTCGCGGCGCGTTTTTGTCACCCCGTCGATTTTGGGCCCCTTGTAGGTGATGCGGTTCTCCACCCCCTCGCGTCGCAGCCGCAAGGCTTCGTCGGTGCGAGCGAAATCGCGCTGAGGATGGCGGAAATAAGTGTCGACCTGCTCGACCGGATCGCCGACCGTGATTCCGAGCTCGGACAGCCGGCGGCCGACGGCGTCGAAGTTGGCAACGCGGAATTTCTGTTCGACCTCGAACAGCATGAGGATGTCCCTGCGGGGGATTCCCTGGCCATCAAACGGTCATGTTGCTGGACGCGGATTGAGCTGTCGACCAAGGGGCGCGGCGAGTTGCCTCAGCGAATCGAGCAACTGGTCGAACTGCTGGAAATTCAAAGTTTGAGCGCCATCGGACATGGCTCGGTCCGGATCGGGATGTACTTCGACGATCAACCCGTCGGCTCCCGCCGCCAAGGCGGCTCGCGCCATCGGCGGGACAAAACCGCGCCGACCGGTGCCGTGACTCGGGTCGACAATGATCGGCAGGTGCGACAGTTCTTTGGCGGGAGGAATCACGGAAAGGTCGAGCGTATTTCGCGAATGATCGGCGAAGGTGCGGACACCGCGTTCGCAGAGAATGACCTGTCGATTGCCGCCCGCCAGAACATATTCAGCGGACATCAGCAGCTCCTCGAGTGTCGCGGAGAGGCCTCGTTTCAGCAGCACCGGTTTGCGACAGAGCGAAACCCGCTTCAGCAGCGAGAAGTTTTGCATGTTGCGGGCGCCGATCTGCACGATATCGGCCGCCTCGGCGACGTCGTCTACCTGCGAGGCATCCATCACTTCGGTCACGATCCCGATCCCTGTCGCTTCCCGCGCTTTGCGCAGAATCCGCAGGCCTTCGTGCTCGAGGCCTTGGAAACTGTAAGGACTTGTCCGAGGCTTGAACGCGCCGCCTCGCAGTAACGGGATGCCGCGGCTGACCAGGAACTCGGCGGTCCTCAGCAGCATCTCTTCATTTTCCACCGAACAGGGACCGGCAATGATCGGGAACGCCCCCGGTCCGAACGATGTCTGCGCGGTGCGGACGATCGAGTCATCAGGGTGCATTTCGCGACTTGCCAGCTTGTACGGCTTCGTGACGCGAATCAACTCCATCACGCCCGGCAGTCCATCCAAATTTGCCGGGTCGATCGCCCCGGTGTTGCCCGTGATACCGATCGCGGTACGCGTCGGCCCGGGCAACGGGTGCGGAGTCAACCCGAGTTCCTGGATCTTGCGAATGACCTGTTGCACCTGGTCGTCTGAGGCCAGGCGTTGCATGACGACCAGCATCGCTGTCTACCCTGCTACGCAAACCGCTACAAATGGACCCGGCATTCCATCGCCCCGGGAACGGAACCGCTTCCGCGCCCTGACCGGGTGGTAACCACGCCATGACAATCCAAGCCATGACAATCCAAGCCATGACAATCCACGCAGGACAATCCACGCAGGACAATCCACGCAGGACAATCCACGCAGGACAATCCACGCAGGACAAGATTGTCGACGCGCCCCATGATACTTGTCGGCAGGTCAGGCTGCCATGCGGGCGTGGCGTCAGGGCCAATCTGCCGTATAATCGTGGGCTATGTCCGCATCGCAAACAAGGGGAATGTCACCCGCCGCTGACGACGAGCCTTCCGTCGTGCAAGCGCGTTCCTGGCTCGGGCCGCTGCTGGTGCTGTTGCTGGCCGCCACCGTGATTTTCTACGTCCAACGCTGGCAGCGCGGCCAATCCCGTTCGGAACGTAGCGGTCCGGCAATCGGGACTCGATTCGGTCCGTTCGAACTCGAACCATTGACGGATGGTACGCCGCCCTGTAAGTCGGACGAACTTCGCGGCAGCGTGGTTTTGGTCAATTTCTGGGGGCCCTGGTGCCACCCTTGCCGCGAGGAGTTCCCCTATTTGCGCGCGATGGCGGACCGGTTAAGCGGCGAACAGCGGTTTCGACTGGTCTCGGTCGCCTCCGCCGGCGCCGCGGATGACGGGACCGACGAAATCGAACGGTTGAAGCTCGATACCCGTCGCTACCTCGAATCGCGCAAGGCCAACTTCCCCGTCTATTGCGATCGGGCTGGGCAACTCCGACTGCAGTTGATTGAAAAACGCCGGGTCAACGGATTCAGCTTCCCGACCACCGTTATTATCGACTCCACGGGAGCAATCCGCGGCATCTGGGAAGGGTTTCTTGCAGGCGACGAGTTGAAGATGGAAGAACTGATCCGCCAGTTGCTCAAGGTCGACGCGGACGTCGCAGCAGGTACGGCAGGGGATATGCCTGGGAATGTAGGACCGGGTACGGGACGGTTGTCGCGCAGCCGCCCGCAGCGGCGGTCATCGGAGTTGCCAGCCCATGTCTGATCCATTGCGTCAGGAGATTTTCGCCACGGCGGATATCATCGTGCTCAAGGTCGGCACGCGCGTGTTGACCCTCGCCGAAGGTGTACTCAACCGCGAGCGGATCGGACAACTGGCCGACGAAATGAACGCATTGCGCCGGGCCGGCAAGCGGGTCGTGCTGGTCAGTTCCGGCGCCGTGGGCGCCGGCATCAGTACGCTGGGCCTCGCCGGACGGCCCACCGATCTGGCGCAACTGCAAGCCGTCGCCGCGGTCGGACAGACCAAACTCATCGAGGCGTATGACCAGATGCTCGTCCGGCATGGTTGCCACGCAGCCCAAGTGCTGCTGACCGCTGACGACCTGAACGATCGGACGCGCTACTTGAATGTCCGCAACACGCTGCTTTCGTTACTGCGATTCGACACGCTTCCAATCATCAATGAGAACGACACGGTGTCGGTCGAGGAATTGATGACGACGTTCGGCGACAACGATCGGCTGGCCGCGATGGTCACAACGCTGCTGCGCGCTTCACTGCTGATTATTTTCAGCGACGTTGACGGGCTGTTCGACGGCGATCCCAGCCTCGCCGGGTCCAAACTTGTCTCGACGGTCACGAACATCGACGACAAAATTCAGTCGTTCGTCCGCGACCGCAAAACTGGGCTCAGCAAGGGGGGAATGTCGAGCAAGTTGGAGGCGGCCCGAATCGTCACGACCGGTGGCGAGAATGTGATCATCGCCAACGGCCACACGCCCGGGACCATTCAGCGCATCATCGCCGGCGACGCGGTGGGAACGCTGTTCGTGGCCCAAAAAAGATCGCTGAGTCCGCTGCAACGCTGGATCGGATTCTCCGCCAGGCCCCGCGGAAAAATGATCGTCGACGAGGGAGCCTGCAAAGCGATCACGCGGCACGGAAAAAGCCTGCTGGCCGCCGGGATCGTCGATACCGAGGGCGAATTTCGGAAAGGCGATGTCGTAAATGTCTGCGACCGCTCCCATCAACTCGTCGCGCGCGGACTTTCCAACTACTGCGCCTCGGACGTCCAACGGATTCGTGGACTGAAATCGACGCGCATCGCCCAGGTACTGGGCTGTCGCCCTTACGAAGAAGTTGTGCACCGTGATAATCTGGCGATCGTCGGCGGGTGAGGGCAGAGGGGAACGGGTTACGGGGGAAAAGGGAACGGGAAACAAAGAACAGGGAACGGTACTAAAATGATCTCGGTATTGGCGACTGTTGAATTGCAGGTGGGGTGCCGCGAGGCGTTTCTTTCGGAGTTTCGCAAGGTGGTGCCGCTGGTGCGGCAGGAGGCGGGATGTATCGAGTACTTCCCGGCGATTGACCTGGAGACCGGACTGTCGGCGCAGCCGCCTTTGCGTGCGGATGTGGTGGTCGTGATTGAAAAATGGAGTGATCTGGACGCATTGCGTGCGCACCTGATCGCGCCGCACATGCAGGAGTACCGCCAGCGGGTCAAGCAACTGGTGTTGAAAACGACCGTCCATGTACTGCAATCGGCCGAATAGTCGCGCGGAAGGTGGATATGCTGGAGGAATTGCTACAAGCGTTGGATGCCGATCGACCGGTTGCCTGGTGCCGGTTGGTAGAGACACGCGGGTCGACGCCGCAAAAAGCGGGCGCGACGATGCTGGTGTTTGAGACCGGCGCGCAAGCCGGAACACTGGGCGGCGGTTGTGTGGAGGCGGAAGTAAAGCGCAAGGCACTGGCGGCGCTGCACGAACAGCGTGCGGAAATCGCCCGATTCCAGCTGGACAGCGATTATGGATGGGACGATGGGTTGATCTGCGGTGGGCGGATGCTGGTCCTGATCCAGCCCGTGCAACGCGGCTCGTCGGCGGAGAACTACTTCCGCCGGTTTCAGGAATCGATCGCGGCCGGGGAGGGAGTCACCGAGATTGTGCGATTCGACGAAAAGTCAGGATTGCCCGTACCAGCGCAGTGGCTTGTCGATGGCGGGGGAAGACTGATCGCGAATCTCCCCGAGTCAGGTGCGATTCCTACGGACGCCCTGCAACAGTTGAAGGCCCTGGCGAGCCGGCCCCGGGCGTACGTCGCCCACGGATTTTCGTATCTGCCCCACCTGTCGCGGTGTCCACTTTTAATTGTCGGCGGAGGACACGTTGGACAGGCCGTGGGGAATCTGGCGGCCGACCTCGATTTTGATGTCTGGGTTGTCGACGATCGGGCGGAATATGTTTCTCCCGAACGGTTCCCCAAGGCCGAGCGCCGGCTGGCGGGACGATTCGAGGATCTGCTCCCGTCGCTGGAAATTACGCCCGACACCTACTGCCTGATCGTGACGCGCGGCCACAACCATGATGAATTGGCACTCTATCATCTGGTGGAGCGCGGAGCGCGGTACGTGGGCATGATCGGCAGCAAGCGGAAGATCCGACTGATTATGGACGATCTGCGGCAAGAAGGCATCTCCTCGGCCGCACTGGACGCCGTCTTCGCACCCGTCGGCATTGACATCGGCTCCCAGACCGTCCCGGAAATCGCCGTGAGTATCTGTGCGGAACTGGTGGCACACCGTAATTGCGAGGGCGTGGTGCCGCGACGCTGGCCGGACGATGTCGTCGCCGGCGGCCCGGAATGAACGCGGCGCGCGCCGCCCCGCGGCAAAGGACCATGATGTCAGGCCGGTGAAAGGAAATACCCGATGGCGAGCAAACGCGAACTCTTATCCTGCCCGGTCGAGCATATCGACATCACCGCGCACGATCCGGTGCCGTTGGTCAACGGCATGCAGCGGATGGCGTTCAGCGCGCGGGACCTGTGCCGTGCGGCGGAGATCTACGATCGCATGCTGCGCGATCCGGACTGCGGCATCATCCTGACGCTCGCCGGCTCCCTGATCAGCGCCGGCCTGAGGAAACTCTTCGTGCAGCTGATCCGCAGCCGGATGGTGGATTGCATCGTCAGCACCGGCGCGAATATCGTCGATCAGGACTTTTTCGAGGCGCTCGGATTCCGGCACTATATGGCCCCGGAACGCTACAAGGCTGGCTTGGACGATGCCGAACTGCGCGGCCTGCAGATCGATCGCATTTACGACACGTTGATCGACGAAGAAGAATTGCGGGTGTGCGATGAAACCGTACGCAAGATCGCCGATGAACTGCCGCCGCGCCCCTATTCGTCGCGGGAGTTCATTCGCGTCATGGGGCAATTCCTGGCCTCGTCCGGCCGCAGCCAGGAATCGATTGTCGGAGAGGCGTTCGAACACGGCGTGCCGATATTCTGCCCGGCGTTTTCCGACAGTTCGGCCGGGCTGGGAATCGTGTCCCATTACCACGAGCGGGGCGACGCACCCAAAACATCGTTCGACAGCGCCAAAGACTTTTACGAATTGACCCAGGTCAAAATACACTCGCCAACCACCGGTCTACTGATGATCGGCGGGGGAGTGCCGAAGAATTTCACCCAGGATATCGTGGTCGCCGCTGATATCCTGGGCCATGACGCGCCGATGCATAAATACGCGATCCAGGTCACCGTCGCCGACGTCCGCGACGGGGCCCTGTCCAGCTCCACGCTGAAAGAGGCGTCAAGCTGGGGCAAAGTCGACACCGTCTACGAGCAGATGGTCTTCAGTGAAGCGACCATCGCGGTGCCATTAATCGCCGGCTACGCCTACCATCGCGGAGGCTGGCGGGATCGCGCGGGACGGCGCTTCGACGCGCTCTACGCGTAACGGGGGCAGATGTGGCTGGGGCATCTTGCCCCAGTCCTCAGGCACTGTCGGGGAACGGGGGCAGAAGGTTATCCGTAACCCGTAACCCGTATTAGGTGCGTCGCCCTAGCCCTTTGGTGAGCGCCATGAAGGCGTTCTCGAGATTGAACTCTTCTTCGCGGAACATCTTGAGCTTGAATCCATGCTGGATCAGCAGGCTGGGAAGCTCGCTGTAGTCGTTCGCATGGGGCTTCAGCTGTACCAGAATCATCTCCCGCTCGATATTCACTTTTTCGACAAGGTCCTGTTGTTCCAGCAACCTCGCGGCCGGGTCCAGGGGGCCGGCGACCACTACTTGCAGCACGATCCGCTGCCGCGCGTGCCGCATCACGTCGTCTACGGTTGCATTGACGTCCATGACGCCGCGATCAATGATCCCGACCTTGTTGCAGATATCGGCCAGCTCCGGCAGGATATGGCTGGAAACCATGATCGTTTTTCCCTGCTGGCCGAGGCGTCGCAGCACCGCGCGCATTTCGATACGGGCGCGCGGGTCGAGTCCGCTCAGCGGTTCGTCCAGCAACAGCACCTGGGGATCGTGTAGCAGCACCCGCGCAAGGCCCAACCGCTGTGTCTGCCCTCGCGACAAGGTGTTGGCATACGCGTCCCGCTTGAATTCGAGGTCGACGAGTGCCAGCTTGTCGTCGCAGACTTTGCGACGCTGCTGACCGCGAATGCGATAGGCCGCGGCGAAAAACTCCAGGTACTCAATCACCGTCATGTCGTCGTAGACGCCAAAAAAGTCGGGCATGTATCCGACGAGTCGGCGGATTTCCTTCGGCATGACCTTGATCGAGTTGCCGCAGACAAATGCCTCACCGGAACTTGGATCGAGCAACGTCGCCAGAATCCGCATGGTCGTGGTCTTGCCAGCGCCGTTGGGGCCGATAAAGCCGAACAGGTCGCCCGGTTGCAGATCGAGGTTGATCGCGCGGATGGCGTAACTGTCGCCATATTTTTTAGTGAGTTCCACCGTCTTGATCATGGTCCGCTCCGCTTGTCTAGCTTGACCGGCAACACCACCCGGCCGTATGTCCATTGCCGATCATATTCCTTGTCCAGCGGTTCGCCATCGCGATGCAAGGTGGTGGCTCGACGTTCCAATCGTCCGGCTAGAATCGCCCGATGCAGCCTGAGTTGCTCCGACAAGTCGACGAACGGCTGGTACTTTAACGACAACTGCGTGTAGTTCTGACCTCCGGCGGCTCCGTACAACATCATGACATCCATGATTCTCGGCACATCCACGCTGGACGGTTCCCACGGGCTGCTCACCTCGCGACTCTCCTCGGAAACGCGCCGTTGCGTCAATCGCCATTCCAGGTTCTTGGGAAATCGCCCTTCGATGCGAGCCGACTCGCCGGGCCCCAGATGGCGGTCGATCGGATAGACGTTCCCGGCGAAATACAGCACCGGATCAAGCAACGTTTCCGAAAACGGATTGCGCACCACGCCCGTGACCTTCTCCCAGTTCGCATCGCTGACCAGTTGGACCTCATGCTCGTACTCGACGTTCTGCCACCAGCGCGCCAGCAACCCTGCCGACGACGCGGCCGGGACCGGCATGGCGGTCGTCTGCGATGCCTGGTCTTCCAGGTGCACCCGCAGGTCATAAGCGTCGGTGAAGATCGTCGTCTGGCCCTGGGAATCAAGCCCGCGCAAGGCATCGCCTGGAAGGCCTTGCCACGAAAGTAGCATGTTCCGGTCCCGTTCGGGCGGCTGACCGGCGAACGGCAGATCGCAGACGAGTTTCAGGTCGTAGCCGGCCGACGACGGACTGAACATATTTACCCAGGTCGTGCCGCGCAGCGAGCCGCTGGCAGCGTCAAAGTCGACCAGGTCGACCTGATTCAGGCGGACCTGCCGCGGGCGTGCGCGGCGATTGATTTCCACCGCCAGCGTGATCGTACCGGCGGCGAAAATCGCCAGCGTCACCCAAGTCCAGTGGGGGCGCCGCAGACGCCGCAGCAGGAAGAAATCGGCGGGACCGATCAACAGCAGATAGGCGACTATGATCGCGGAGATCCAGGAAAAGGCAATCAAAGTGATTCCTCGATACTGATCCAGCGCCAGCTGCAACTGGCCCGCCATGTCGGTGTAGCCGATCGGCTTCTGCCAGCCCGTCGTCTCCACTTTCCGCTCATTCGTGGGGCGCAGTAACCTCGCCATCAGACGGCCTCGACCCCGCCAGCGCGTCAGGGCGCCATCGTCCAGGTCGAACGCCACGAAGGTGATCTGGCCCAGTCCATAGGCATACCACAGTGCCAAGGGGCGCTCCCCTGGATTTCCGGATCCCTCGTAGAGCAGCGGAATACCCTGGGGCGATTCCATCACCGCCAGCTGCGGCAACGTCGCTTCGACCGTCCCTATTTCCAGTCGATCGGTACCGCCGGCGAAGTTTTCAATGCCAGCGACGCGACGCAGCGGAATCGTCTCGGTGATCGTGCCCGCCGACCAGCTCGCGAAACGCGAACTCGAACCGGCATATTCCACCGCATTCCTTCCCACGCTCCAGAGCAATTTGCCGCCCATGCGAAGCCACTGGTCCAGCGCAGCGACGGTCGGGGGATGCAGCAACGCCAAGTGCTCGGGTTGACTCGTTCCCAGCACGAAATAATCAATCGCCTCGTATCCCACCCATGTCTCCGGTAACGAAGGCGATCCGTTCGCGTCGACGGCGTCGAATGTCTCCTGCTCGGCCAGCGACAGGTGCCGCAGAGACTGGTTCACACCCAGGTCGCCACCCAGCCAGACGATGAATTTGCGGGTCGAGGCGATCGGGGTTGCCAGGGATCGTAAATTGGCCGAGAAGGTCGCCGAGGGCAGAACGTCCCCTCGCGCGCCGCGAACCTCAACGGAAAATTCACCCGAAGTCCGGCCTGGCTTGGCCAGCCGCAATACCGTGACTTCCTGACCGCCGTCCACGGGCCGCACGGAATTCACGAGCTCGCTGCCCGACTCGTCGCGGTGCCGGGCCGGTGTCCCGTCACCGTCGGGCGTCGTGATGTCAACAAACAGCCGCTGCGGGAACTGCCCCGCTGTTCGCACTGTCACCCAGACCGGAGTCCAATACCCGACCTTGAAATGATTGCCAAAACCGACCTGTACCGACGTGATGCGGAGTGGTGATTCGTCCCCAGGGTTCGACTGGGCGAACGCGCGAGTCGCCGCCGTACAATGCAGCAGTTGCAGCCACCCGGCCAGCAACAAGGGTAACAGCCGATGCGCAGCCGGCGCGCGACACGAGCGTCCAAAGGCAATGGTTCGCCCGATAAGGAGGCGATGGCTGTTCAGATTTCGAAGCACGATCAGATTACGCTATCCGGTTCTATTCGGTTCGGGCCAGCCACCGTCGGCAAGTCCTGATCATAGTTGACTCGACTAGGGCTTGCCAGCGTCTGGGCAACGACAGACAAGTTGCCGGCAGCCAGGACAGCCTGTGCCATATTTGCGGGTCACCGCCTCGGAAAGGTCGACCCCGGCCACGTTGGCGATTGTTGCCAGCCAGGCGATGACGTCCGCGAATTCGCCAAGACGTTCCTCGTGGCTTCCGCCGCGCAGCGCCGCAGCCAATTCCCCGACCTCCTCCATCAGCCACATGAACGTCCCATCAATTCCGCGGGCCAGATCCTTTTCATAGTACATCCTGCGAATCAGCTGTTGAAAATCGGCGAGGGACACGTTGGCCTGCTCAGGCCTGTCATCGTTCATCGTCCGGAAGTCCTTATGGTGCGTACCGCGGGCGAAAGCGCGCCGTCGGCCTCGAACCGCTACGGCCGGCAACAACGGTGCCTTTTGAAAATCCTGGCTTGTTTCTACAATGCGAACTCGATGCCGGAAAGGTGCCGGAAGGGTGACCGTGGTCGTGCAGGCCGGCAAGAAGTACAGGCTTCCGACGCAGAATCATTCCGGCGGGTGGTCGGGTGGTACCTGCGGCGGCCAAATCGGTTGGAAAACAACGATGAGCGATGAAATCGAATTTGTGACCATTGCCAAAGTCGGCCAGTTGGAGGAAGGGGAGGGGACTGCCGTCGCCGTGAAAGAGCGGATGGTGGCACTGTTTCGACAAAACGACCAGTATTTCGCGATCGACGATTTCTGTCCGCATATGGGTGCTTCGCTCGCCAGCGGTTACCTCGAAAATGGCGTGGTCACCTGCCCCTGGCACGCCTGGCGATTCTGCATCCACGATGGAAAATGGTGCGATAATCCCAAGATCAGCATCGACAGCTTTCCGGTCCGCGTCGTCAACGACGAAATTCAGGTCCAGGTCCGACCGAAACGCGCGTCGTAGTGTCGTAGCTCACGTTACGCGGGGGCGATTCACACTGATGGCCAGGAAACGAACCGTTTACTATGCCGATTCGCTGCCGCAGGCGAGCGAATTCCAGCGGTTGCTGGCCGGTTACGGCATCGATGGCCAGATCGAGTCGGGACGGAGATCGCTCGAGGTGGAACCATGCATCGCGGTCGCGGTCGATGAAGACGATTACGAATTCGCTTACGAATTGTCGTTAGGATTCGACGAGCGACACGACTCCGGCTTGGAATCCACCGACCCCGACCGTCGCGATGTCTCGCCGGCGGGCGATGACTGGCCAATCTGTTCACGGTGCCGCCAGCCGCGGACAGCGATCTGTCCCGCGTGCGGGAATCACGGACACGGCTGGCGGAGCGCCGACGCCGACGCGACAGGCGATCCGGAAACGGTTTTGGAGACGCGGGGCGATGAGTTTCGCGACGAGAACGGGAATCTGCTGTTGTTGATTTGCCCCACGTGCGACACCCCGTTTGCGGCTCGTTTTGAACGCGACTGCGTACGTTGCCACCGCCGATTCAAGGATGGAGCGCGATCGGCGCCAACCCGCGGTCGGGGACAACCGTTTTCCAATCGGCAGATCGTACTGCTGCTCCTTTGTGCGCTGCTTGCTTACGTGCTGTGGGTGTTTTTGCTTTCCCCGCACGTCGATCCTTGAGGCAAGCCTGCTTCCGCACAGCGTGCTCAGCTTTTCTTGGCGGGACCTTTGGTCTTTGTCCTAACCGCCGCTGGGCGCTTGATCCAGACTTCCGCGAGCTGGTTGGGGGTCGCTTTGTAAACGCCGGCGAACGACTTCTCGAAATCGGACGATTTCCGCAGCGTATCGAGCAATCGTTCAAATGCGCGCGGTTCCGTCGCGAGAAAACTCACAAAGCTGTAGCTCGCAACATCGTTCAGCTCCGTGGGAAGCTTGCGATTGATAAAGTCATCCGGTTTAGCGCAGGCATCCACGGCCTGCGGAACAGCGTCATTGATGGCGAGCACCCGTTTGTCCGTGCCGTCGATTTTCGCGGCGGCCCAGCGTCCGCAGCCTTCGGCAAACCAGTGCGGAACATCGCCGAGGCTGGCAATGTAATTCGCGCCCAGTTGGTACGCGAGCAATGCCGTCAGCGGTTCATTCTTGTCACGCGGCAGGATCAGGGCGCCGTACGAATCGAGTACGTCGAACTGCCAGTGTCCGCGCCATTCCTTCGGCAGCTCTCTTTTCTCCACCATCTGGCCGAACTCGGTGTAGTCGTATCGCTGGGCGAAGACAAACAGTGTCGTTCTTCCTTTGATCAGTGGCGAGTCGGCGTCGGCTCGGAAGATCTCAGCGACGCGTGGCGCGACCGCTTCCACCGTTTCGCCCACGAACTCGAGGCTGTTGGGGCCGACATTGCCGAGCAACAGAGAGTTCCTGGTTGCGTGACGCGTCGCCGCCACACTGGGCATCGCCAGTTTCCAGTTTTCGTCCGCGAGTTGGGTGCGGTCCGTCGCCAGCTCGTCATGCGACGACCGCATCGCTTTGGCCAGCGACGATACACGCAGCAGGCTCATCGAGGCATCGCGGGCATCGAACGTCGCGCCTTCTCGGATCCAGGTCTCGATCTTGGCGATCAAGGCGTCCTCCAGCGGAGGCCGGCCCTGTGGCATGCGCTGACCGCCTCCCGTTCCTTTCAGCTTCTTCACCAACAGACTTTCGTCAGGATTTCCGGGGACAATCACAGGTCCACCGTCTCCCCCTTTGAGCAGCCCCTGGAAGGTTGCGAGGCTGAAATTTTCCCGAGGTCGCATCGTGCCGTGGCATGACGCGCACTGGCGCGCCAGTACGCCGGCGATTTCATTGGCAAAGCTGACCGTTTCCCCACCCGCCGACCGCGTGACCTGAAGCGCCGGAGCTTCCGCCGGCTTGGCGTCGGGGACGAGCGATGTCAGAGTATCCTGATCGCTGCCGCCGTCGAACTTCGCACCTTCCGTGATCCATTTCTTCAGCACTGCCAGTTCGTCGCCCGTCACTTTCAATCCGCCGCGTGGCATGTCGCCGCTCTCAACAACTTCCACCAGCCGACTGCCGGCGGCATCTCCGGGGAAGATCACCTTACCCGCCTGCGGTCCTTTCATCAGACTGGCAAAGCTGGACATGCTGAACATGCCCTTCGCATCGTTGACGTGGCACCGACCGCACTTGGAAACAAGGATCGGCGCGACATGCTTGACGAAACTGGCCGCTCCCGCCGGCACCCCACCGCCGGAGTCCGGTTTCGCACCGATCATCTCCGACGGTTTCTTGAGCTGCGGCAGTTCGTACCCTTCGAGTTCCAGCGCACTGTGAACACGTTCCAGCTTTCGATGGGAATCGTCGAGCAGTGGCAGCAGGTCGCGGCCGGCGCTCGCCGCCACTTTTTCGAGGTTCGCCTGCGCCTGCTTGATCAGTTCGACCGCCTCTTCGTATTTCTTGCCTCGCGACAGATTGCCGGCCTTGGCGATCATGCCGTCAATCTGCGATATCTGTTTGCGTTGTTCGGCGGTCGGAGCCGCCGATACCGGTCGAGCACTGTTCGGCGCCACCAGACTAAGGATGACCAGCATCCGCAACAGGCAAGTACGAGACATCAGCATTTCCAATCTGTGAAGGCTGTTGCGGGCAGAGCGGTAAACTCCGGAACTCGATCGCCCGTCCGATTTATAAAATATACGCGACTTTCTCCGGCATTGGTAGAAAGATCGATCTCCGGCGTCCTGGCCGGATTGAGGAGGTACAAGACCGCCTGCGCCGGGATGTTCCTGGGTGCTCTTGCGTGTTCCGGCCTTTGGCGCGACCCGGTTCGTCACGAGACGCCGCCTATCGGCCGGTTTTTCCGTTGCCCGGCCCACGCGAACGGCCGCAGATACCATGCTCAATGGCAAACCACTCCGCAAACCGTTCCCGGTCGCGGTAGCTCGTGTTGCGGTTGTCGAGCAGGTGCCCCAGTTCGTGAAGAAGGATGTTATTCAGATAGTAGTCGCGGACGGAGGTCTCGGTCCACGTCAACTGCCATCGCCGGCGCCCGGATTGCGACCATATCCCTCCATACATTCGAGCTTCAATCAGCTGGGCCGGAGTCGGCGGCCGATGAAAAGTCTCGACCAATCCTTCTTCCATCGGATAGAGGTACAGCGCACAGCCCCATTGCATACCGTACAGCGGAAAAGTCTTCTTTTTCGCAGTCATGCGGCTCAATTGCACGACCTGCAACGGTCGAGTCAGTGTTTCGGGCAGTTGCGCAAGCCGTTCTCGAATCTCCTCGGGGGTCACTACATGGCGAAAGCCGCGGCCCGGTGACTGCACGATGATCCGGTAGGCGCCTTGGGCCTCTTCGTTCGGTTCGTGCCAGTTTTCCGGGGGCAGATGCGAGCGCTGAGCATTGATCAGGCCGCCCAGGGTGCGTTTGGCGCCGGGGAAATTGGGACGCTCAACCCGTGCCGACACCACCGCATTGTTGCGCGCATGCGTGCGATTTCGAAGGCGACTTTGCGAGCGGAATTGCATGACGATTCTCCCCGAACCGATGCAGCCAACTGCACCGATCAGGGCCGACGACCCTGTTTCGACCTAACCTGAACGCACCTCCATACTAGGGCCGGAGGGTACCGCTTTTCAAGTCGCGTTTCTAAGTTCTACGGCAGCAATATCTTACGGATTGCGGTTCGAGGCTATTGACAGACGCGGCGGGACGTTTTTCGAGCCGAAATTCCCCCCGACACACCGTTCAAGCCACCCAGCCAATCAACTGGTGTCCGCTCGATACCGGCCTTTGTTGACCGGCGCGTCGTGAGACGTCGAAGATGGCGTCCCGTTTTTAGAAGGCCAGTACTGGTAGCCGGCGCCCCCGAGCGCGGCAGCGATGATCAACCCGATCAGGCCCCACACCCACCAGCGATGACCGGGCCGCGAACCGGTTGCCGAACTCGATCGTTCGCGCAGGGCAGCCTCTTTCTCGATATGCGAAACTTCCATCCCCAGATTAATGTCGCTGGCACTTGCCGATTCGACGGGGTTGTCGGCGGCTGCTTTGGTCTTGCCGCGTTCCCATTTCTTATTGGCTTGCCTTCCGCTGCCGCTATGGATGTCGATCTGAATATTTTTCAGGCCCTTGATCGTATCCTCGCCCCGACTCTCGGTGGTCGGAAAACTGCCGTCAAAAATCTGCGGCAGTACCTCGTCAAGAAGCGATTCGGACTGCGATGGATGCGCGGGTTCGGCGACGGGCATGCGAGGGGCTGGACTTGTCGCCGCGGCAGTGACTGGGGGCGCGGAGATTGTTCCGGAGCCACTGTCCTGCAATGCGGGATTCGGCGAACCGACCGGAGATTTTGCGCGTTCCGAGGGACTCAACGATGGTACTCGGCCTTTTGCCGAGCCGCCGGTGGCGGGCAGTTCCGCTGCCGGCGCGCGGGCGAAAATGTTCGGTACAACTGGCGTCCGTTCCGATGCGGCCTCGCGCCGTCCCAACGGGCCCGACCCTGAGGCCGGTGCCGCGACGGCAGCGGACGCGGAAGAGGAAACCGCGGCGGCCGCAGTCGCGGAGGTCGCAACGTTTGCCGCCGCGCCGGACGCTCGACGCTTGACCAACCACTGCCGCAGTACTTCGGCAACTTCGCGCGCGGACTGGTACCGTTGGGACGATTTTTTCCGCATCATGCGATTACAGATTTCGAGCAATTCCTCGGGGCAGTCGGGGCGATCGATGCGGAGATCGGGAGGCAGTTGGGTTTGATGCTTGGCGATCCGTTGCGCCAGCGATCCATCCGTAAATGGAGGATGCCCGGTCAACGCAAAATACATCGTGCAGCCGAGGCCGTAGATATCGACTCGGTGATCGACATCGTGGCTGCTGATGGCCTGTTCGGGGGCCAGGTAGTCGGCGGTTCCCAGCACATTTTCGTTGTGGGCAATCGTAAGCGATTCGCGTTCCGACTTGAAAAACAGGGCCAGTCCGAGATCAAGAATCTTGATCACTCCGCGTTCATCGACGAGTAGATTCGCCGGTTTAACGTCGCGATGAATCAAGCCTTTCTCGTGGGCGTGCTGCAATCCGTCGGCGGCCTGGACGATATATTCGGCGATGGTCTCGTAATCCAGGAAATTCGTGCCGCGTTCCTTAACAATCTGACTCAGATCGCGGCCGCGCACATATTCCATCACCAGATAGTGATTGATGCCTTCGTTATCGATATCGTAGGCACGCACAATATTGCCGTGGGCCAGCGCGGCCGTCGCTTGCGCCTCCAGCCGGAATCGCTCCAGGTACGACGAATCGTTTACTTTGTGCTTCGGCAATACCTTGATCGCTCGAAGCTGATGGATCAAGGTGTGCTCGGCAAGATACACGCTGCTCATGCCGCCGGTACCAAGGTGACGCAGCAGCCGGTACTTCCCCAGGAAGAACCCTTTGTACTTGCCATCCATGAGCTTGTCGCAGTGCCAGCGCGTCAGCAGGCCCTGTTCAATCAAATGCGATGCCACGAGATCGGCATCTTCGGGAAGTTTCCCGCCATGCTCCGATTCCAGTCGATGCAGCGATTCGGCAAGCTGCTGGTCGGTGGCGAGCTTGCTGCGCTTGACGTACTCAAGGAACTTGATCGTGGTTAGCTTTGCCATTTTTGAGGCGTGCATGCCGACAGCATGCCCAGCCATAAACGCGGAACAAGGACATGGAGGTTCCCACTGTTGCCCACCGCCTATAATCCATAGCCTAACACGGACGGACTGAAGATACCATCATCGCGGATTGACCGTAAAGCAGGTTTCGCGGATTCGCCGCTCCGGTTAAAACGGTGTTGATGGTTTCCCGGGAATCCGGGGGACAATGATTTATGGCTCCCAACAATCGATCGGTCATCGTTTATACGCGTAGCGGTTGCCATCTTTGTGATGATGCGATCGAATTGTTGCGTGCCGAAGGACTTGCGCCGGATTGTATTGACATCGATGCCGACGCGCAGCTGGCAGCAAAATACACCGAATGCGTTCCGGTCGTCGTCATCGACGGTGTTGAGCGATTCCGGGGGCGGGTCAATTCCGTGCTTTTGCGTCGGTTGCTCGCTTCGCCCCGGTAAGGACGGGAAAACGTGAACCATCTGGCGATGTTCTGCAAGTCGAGCCGGCCGCGATTTGCGAAGACCCGTTGGGGGGCCGAAATCGGGTACGAGCTCGCGGCGCGAGCTTCGGCCCTGTTTCAGGCCACGCTGGCGCGACGCTTCCGGAGGTTTGCGGATATCCGTACGATGGTCTATACGCCCGCGGGCCAACGCGCGGAATTCGAGGCTCTGGCCGCCGGCGACTGGCGGCTGCTGCCGCAAACCACCGGAAATTTGGGGCAACGGCTGGCGGCGGCAGCCCGCGAGCTCACGCGCAACGGCGAATTCCTGGTCGTGATCGGAACCGACAGCCCCAATCTACCCGCAAATTACCTGCATTCAGCGTTCCTGTCGTTGCAGTCCGCGGAGGTCGTGATTGGACCCAGTTCCGACGGCGGCTACTACCTGATCGGGATGCGGACCCCGACGACGGCGATATTTGAGGGAATTCCCTGGAGCACGCCGGAGGTGCTCGCTGCCACGACTCGCCAGTTGCGGGTATCCGGCATCAGTTTTACTCTGTTGCCCGAGTGGTACGATGTCGACGATCAGTCCGGCTGGCGGCGACTGATCGGCGGGCTTGGACTGCCCGGCTCGGAGATCCCTACGGAACTGGTAGCGGAATACGAGAAGATCGAGCGGGCGATAGCATCGAAAGGGGACGCCCATGTATGACGTCGCGATCGTGGGTGCCGGTGTCATAGGCCTCTCGATCGCCTACGAGTTGGCTCGCCATGGCCGGCAGGTCGTTGTCCTGGAGCGTGGTGCGCCGGGGCGGGAAGCCTCCTGGGCGGGTGCCGGGATCATCCCGCCGGCGAATCCGCGGACGGCGATCCATGCTTATGACCAGTTACGCGGATGGAGTTTTCAGTTGCACGGCGAATGGGCGGAGCGGCTTCGCGTTGAAACGGGCGTCGACAACGGGTTCCGCCGCTGCGGGGGACTTTATCTGGCTCGGACGGCGGGCGAAGCGGCTGCGTTGGCCGGTTTCGCGGAGCAACTTTCCGTGGAACAGGTCCGCTGGGAATCGGTGCGTGACCGGCTCGCCGAAATCGCGCCGGAACTGCGCGGGTCCGAAACCCGGTTTCGATACGTCTTATTCCTGTCCGACGAAGCCCAGTTGCGTAATCCGCGCCATCTCCAGGCGTTGCAGGCAGCATGCGCCGCTCGAGGAGTCGACTGGCTGACAGGCCAGCCCGTGGAGCAGATCGAAGTTCAGTCCGGCCGAATTGTCGGACTTCGGACGGCGTCAGGAGGCGCCGTCGCTGAGCAGTACTGTTTTGCCGGCGGGGCCTGGACGGGGCAGTTGCTGCGCGGACTGGGTTATGGACTCGGCATCCTGCCGATCCGCGGCCAGATGTTGCTCTACCGCGTGGATCCGGCCGCGGTGACGCGCATCATCAATGAGGGGCCGCGTTACATCGTGCCGCGTGACGACGGCCATGTTCTGGTCGGATCGACCGAGGAAGAAGTCGGATTCGATAAGTCGAATACGTCCGAGGGAATTGGCGAGCTGACGCGCTTCGCCGAGGAACTTGTGCCGGCCCTGTCCCGGGATCGGTTGATCCGCTCCTGGGCCGGTTTACGTCCCGCATCGTTCGATGGCTTGCCCTATATCGGCCGCCTGCCCGACCATGAGAACGGGTTCGTGGCGGCGGGACATTTTCGCAGTGGGCTCTATCTCTCGCCGGGAACGGCCGTCATGATGCGACAACTGATGTTGGGGCAGCCGAGTGCCTTGGATCTTGCGGTGTTTCGGGTGGGACGTGGTTGAACCGAAGAGCGGAGATTGGAAGCCGTATGGCCGTTGATACCCCTGCCAGGATCGCGATCATCGGCGCCGGGCCGATCGGGCTGGAAGCGGCACTCTACGCGCGTTTTCTGGGATACGATGTCAACCTATATGAACGCGGGCCTGTGGCGGCCAACGTTGGACGCTGGGGACATGTCCGCATGTTCAGCCCGTTCTCGATGAACTCGTCCACGTTGGGCCTGGCGGCGCTGGCCGCACAAGATCCGAATTACGAACCGCCGGCCGCCGACGCCATGCTCACGGGAAACGAATGGCGCGACCGTTACCTGTTGCCGCTTTCCCAATCCGACCTGCTCGCGGATTGCCTGCGCTGCCATACCGAGGTCATATCGGCGACCAAGGCCGGATTGTTGAAGTCGGAATCGGTCGGCGGTGAAGAGCGCGACGATGGTATTTTCCGAATCCTGATTCGCGACGCGGAAGGGCGTGAGTCGATCCAGCTGTCGGATCTGCTCATCGACAGTTCCGGCACCTACGCACAGCCGAACTGGCTGGGAGACGGCGGAATCCCGGCGCTCGGTGAATCCGCGTTTCGCAACGACATTGAGTACGGAATTCCCGACGTGGATTGTCGAGATGCCGGCCGTTACCTCGGGCAACGGGTACTGGTCGTCGGCAGCGGCTATTCCGCAGCGACCAGTGTATTGCGGATGGAGAGACTCCTGGACCAGTCCGGCCAGACCGAACTTTTCTGGGTCACGCGCCGCGGGGCCAGCGAACCGCCACTGCCCCGTATCGCGGCGGATCCGCTGATCGAACGCGACCGCGTCGGCCAGCAGGCCAACCGTCTCGCACGGCATCCGGTTTCGCGACTGCACTACCTGCCGGAGTCGACAATCGATGAACTGCGGCGCGACGCACCCGGCCAGCCGTTCCAGGTTCGTCTGCGTCGACGGGGTGATGCTGCCGAGCAGACGTTGACCATCGACCGGATTATCGCCAATGTCGGATACCGGCCTGACCTGGAGATCACGCGGGAACTGCAAGTGCATTACTGCTATGCCTCGGAGGGGCCGATGCGACTGGCCGCACAGCTGAACAGTGCGGTCAGTTCCGGGAAAGGAGCAGGGCCGGATGATGTTCGTACGGGCGACTGCCTGCGGCTGCCGAGCGTCCAAGGCGATTCGCTGCGGAATCCGGAGCCACACTTTTACGTGCTGGGCGCAAAGAGCTTTGGCCGCAACCCGCATTTCTTGATTCGATCGGGGCTGCAGCAGATCCGGGAACTGTTCAAGATCATTGGCGACCGCGAGACGCTCGACCTGTATTCCCGGCCGGGGCCGCTCAGCGCATGACAAAGGACCGCCACCCCAACAACTCGATCGATCCGCGGCCGGCGTTGTCCGCATCGCCAGCACCCATCGCGGCATCGCGGGTGTCTGAGTTGCTCGAGCCGCACGCTCCGCGTGTGCCGTTGCGGCATCTCGACGCGCTTTGGTTTCAGGTGGCGGGGACGCTTTGCAACTTTACTTGCTCCCATTGCTTTATCAGTTGCAGCCCGACCAATCGGCGATTCGGCATGATGACATCGGCGGAGGTCAACGAACATCTGCTCGATTCGGTACGATTGGGTGTGAAGGAGTATTACTTCACGGGCGGAGAGCCGTTCTTGAATCCGGAGTTCGTCGAAATCGTACTGCGGACGCTCGAATTTGGTCCGGTCACGATTCTGACCAATGCCAGCGTACTTCCGGACGACGGTCTAAGGCGCTGGAAGGAGGCCGAGGATGCCAGTTGTTACGGTCTGGAATTCCGCGTTTCGCTGGACGGATTCTCGCCCGAGACCAACGATCCGATTCGCGGCCGAGGCACATTTTGGCGCACGATGCGCGGCCTGCGGAAACTGCTTGAGTATGGTTTCCTGCCGCTGGTGACAATTGTCCGGACCTGGGAGCCACGGGACGAACGCGTGGTGGTGGAAGCGTTCCTGCGGCAGTTTCACGATCAGGGTTACGCACGTCCCCGGTTGAAGATCCTGCCGACGATCCGTCTGGGCGCCGAGGTGCAGCGAACCCACGGGTACGCGGCGGAAGAACGGGTGACGTCGGAGATGCTGGCGGGGTTTGATCTCGATCAACTGCTTTGCCATCATGCGCGGCTCGTCTCCGATCAAGGCGTCCATGCGTGCCCGCTGCTTCTCGACGATCCGGCGGCGCGGCTGGGCGATCGACTCTCGGACGGGCTGGGGCCGGTGGCGCTGAGCGCCGCGGCCTGCCATACCTGTTACCAGCATGGCGCGATCTGCAGCAATTTCGCACGCTGATGCCAACGGCAATCAGCGCCGTTGGCATCAGCGCAGGAATTTCTGGTACGCGGCCACGGCCAGTTCGTCGCAGCGATCGTTTTCGGGATGTCCGCTATGGCCGGCGACGCGCGTATACTTGAGCTGGTGCCGTTGCAACAGCAGATCGAGCGCGCGCCAAAGGTCGTCGTTCTTGACCGGTTCCCAGCGGTTCCCGTCGCGGCGTTTCCAGTCATTGCGCTTCCACTTCGCCATCCACTCGGTCAGGCCTTTGCCGACGTAGACGCTGTCGGTAAACAGCTCGACACGGCAGGGACGCGTCAGCGTTTCCAGTCCGCGAATGACGGCCTGCAGCTCCATGCGGTTATTGGTGGTTTCCGGTTCGGCGCCCGATTCCTCGCGGACTTTGCCGGTGGGGAGGTGGCGCAGGATGAATGCCCAGCCTCCCGGGCCGGGGTTGCCGCTGCATCCTCCGTCGGTGAACAGATGCACGTCAGCCGGTGGGGCGGAAAAAAGAGACGGACTTTTCGCCATGGATCACATATTCATGTTGGAGGGGGGCGTCGGCCCGGCCTGCCAGCCGGCGGCAACCGCATCGCCGGTTGCGTTTCCTGCGGTTTCTCCGCGCGGAATCTCGGCGCGGCTCCAAGGCAGTAACACGGTGAAGGTGGTTCCTTTTCCCAGTTCGCTCTCCACGGAGACCTCGCCGCCCAGCAGTCGGCAAAGCTCCCGCACGATCGAAAGCCCCAGCCCGGTTCCCGAGTGTTTCCGCGTCAGATTGTCTTCGCCAACCACGATTCGTCCCTGGCGGAATTTTTCGAAGATGATCTCCCGTTCGCTCTGCGGGATGCCCACTCCGGTATCGGCCACCGTCAACTCGAGCCACCGGTCGCGCGTGTCGTGCGCTCCCAGCGTGATTCGACCGCCCTCCGGAGTAAACTTGATCGCATTCGACAGCAGGTTGGTCACAATCTGCTGCACCTTTCCCTGGTCCTGGAAAAGTAGCGGCAGCCCGGGTTCGATATTCCGCGTGAGCCAGATATTTTTTTCCTCGGCCAACGGCCGGACCAGATCGCACTGGGCTTCCAGAATCTTGTCGATCGCGAATTCGCTCAACCGTACCTCCATCTTGCCCGCATCCATCTTGGCCATATCGAGGATGTCGTTGATCATGTCGAGCAGCAGGCGGCCGGCCTTCTGGATATTCTGGGCGTAACGGTGCTGCTTCTCATCGAGCGTATCTTTGCTGACGAGCAGCTCGGAAAATCCGATGATGCTGTTGAGCGGCGTGCGCAGTTCGTGGCTCATATTCGCCAGGAAGTCGCCTTTCAACTGGTTCATCTGGTAGAGCTGAATATTGAGCTGCGCAAGTTCGTCCACTTTTTCATCCAGCTCGGAGTTCAATCGCTGCAACCCGGACTGGGAATCGGTGAGGTGCCGCAGCATGCGGTTAAACGAGTCGGCCAGGGCCTGGAATTCGTCTCCGGTGCGGATATCGGCGCGGGTGTCGAGGTTGCCGCTGGTGATTTCGTCGCTCACCATCCGCAGGTGTTTGAGCGGGTTGACGATAACGAGCCGGACCACCAGGTAGAGCACCGCCATGGAAAGGAACACGGTGGCCAGGCCCGCGGCGATCAGCACCGCGCGGGCCTTGTTGATCGCCGGCTGGAATTCCTCATAGGGAATGCTCACTTTCATCACACGAAACGGTTCGCTACCGCGCACGCCCGGATCCGAGGCGGCGACCGATCCGGTTGCGTCCAGCGTCTGGTGGCACGACTTACAATCGGCGGAATTGAAGACAATCGGTTCGTAGTAGTGATATTGTTTCGCCACGGCGTCCTGCCGTTCCGCGAAGACCGGCGCGATCACGGGAGCGGCCGTTTCCAGGGGACCGTTCCCGAACGACTTGGGGGTCGTTGATTTGGACGGCGGCGGACCGGCCACGGTTGCCTTCCAGCTTGACTGGATCTCTTCCAGAAGACGAAGTTCGTCTTCATCGGCGGGCAGTTCCGCGTTGATGTCGGTCAGAAAGCCGCCATCCTCCAGCATCAGCATTTCGAACTGGTATTTTTCCGTCCGCGCCAACTGTCCGTAGAAATATTGGAGGTAGTCGAGATTCGGGCGCGTCCCGGTGCGTTGATTATTGGAGAACTCGATCGCATGCACGTGCAGCAACTTAACCTTGATCAAATCGCTGCCTCGAGACCGCGTGATTTTGGTGGCCAGCCCCTCGGAGACTGAGCTGGCGAAGTAGAACGCGCCCCCGATCAGGAACGTCAGGCAAACGCCGAACAGCACCCGGCATTTGCGCTCCAGGCTCGATTCTCCCAGAACCTGACGGATCGAACGGTATCTCATGTAGCCCGTGCTCTCGGTATCGAACTGCGTCCCGCATTATTCTAGGAAGCGATGCGCGACGTCACTAGTCCAATTGGCGTCACATCATGTCGGACGGGTTGACGTCCAGCTGGTATTGGACACCACGGGGAAGTTCGACCTTTTCGATGGCCAGCCGCATCTGGCCCCGTAACTGAACCGCATCCGGGTGCAGGAACAGCGCATGAAACCGATAGCGACCGTTGATCTTGGGGAACGGGCAGGGGGCCGGTCCGAGAATCCTCGTCGCGGAACTGCCGGCTATTTGCGACCGGAACGCCTGCACCAGGGTCGCCGCCGCTGCTTCGACCTGCCGGGCTGCTTCGCCGCGGAAGATCGCTCGAATCATCTCGCAGCAAGGCGGGAATTGGTACCGCGAACGCTGCGCCAGTTCGAGTTCCGCGAACCGTTCCAGATCGTGGTCGGCGGCGCATTGGATCGCGTAATGGTCGGGCGAGTAGGTCTGTACGATCACCATGCCGCCCCGCGCGCTGCGGCCGGTCCGGCCCGCCACCTGGGTCACCAGCTGGAACGTACGCTCGGCGGCCCGGAAGTCGGGCAGGTGCAGGCCGATATCGGCATTCACAACGCCAACCAGCGTCACATTGGGAAAGTCGAGTCCTTTTGCAATCATCTGGGTGCCGAGCAGGATTCGGGCCTGTCCGCGTCGGAACTGTTCGAACGCCTCGTCGTGACTTCCGGCGCCCCGCATGGTGTCGGCGTCCATCCGCAGTAAGGGAACGCTTGGGAACAAGGTTGCCAGTTCCTGTTCCAGAGACTGGGTGCCGAATCCGGAGAAGGCGATGCCTTCGAACGAGCACTTGGGACAGTTGCGAGGCGCGGGCAGGCGGAAATCGCACTGGTGGCAGATCCCTTGCGCGGCGCCCTGCGCCGCCGCCCGGCCGCTCGAACCGGGCCGTGCCGCCGCTAACAGGTGCAGCGTCAGCGGGCGATCGCAGTTCGGGCAGCTCACCACCAAGCCGCACGCCGGGCACTGGATCATCGTCGAATAGCCGCGACGATTCATGAACAGAATCACCTGTCCGCCGTCGTCCAGCGCTTCCTTCATCGACTGCCGTAGCGGGCGACTGAGCGCCGAAGGTCGGCCCGAGGACCGATGCGCATCGCGCAGGTCGACAATCCGCACTTCGGGTAGCGGTAAATCCGATACGCGTTGCGGCAGTCGCAACAGACGAATCCCCCCTTTTTGAACGGCGGACCAGGATTCGAGGGAAGGTGTTGCCGATCCGAGCACCAGCGGGCAACGGGCAATTCGGGCGCGTTCCGCGGCGGCTTCCCGGGCATGGTACCTTGGCTGCGAATCCTGTTTGTAAGAACTGTCGTGTTCTTCGTCGATGACGATCAGTCCCAGCCGAGGCAACGGCGCGAAGATGGCGCTGCGGGCGCCGATAACCACGTCGATCTGGCCCGCGGCAATACGCTGCCAGTAACCGTGCCGCTCGACATCCTTGAGATGGCTGTGAAGCAAGGCGATCCGTTCCAGTCGCGCGGCGAACCGCTGGCGTGTCTGGGCGGTGAGGCTGATTTCGGGGACCAGCACGATCGCCTGCATACCGCGAGCAATCGTTGATTCGATCGCCCGGATATACACCTCGGTTTTGCCGCTCCCGGTGACCCCGAACAGCAACTGTGCCTCGAAGACGCCACGCCGAACGGCTCCCTGGATCGCGTCGAGCGCTTCGCTCTGGTTGCGGTTGAGGTTCAGCCGGGGGTCGGCCTGCGCCTCCCGCTCGGCCAACGCGTGCGCCGAGCGGGCGGAGCGGGGCGAACCGGCCGCGCGGGCCAAGCCGGCCGACGATTCAGGGTCCGTGAATTCCGATCCGCGGTGGGTTGCGATGATGCCCCGTTCGACCAGCGTCCGTACGGGCGAGTTGGTGCATCCGACCAGGCGACGAATCTCACTCAAGGTCAACGGCGCCGCCGCGGCGTCAATGGCCTCAAGCACGCGGCGCTGGGCCGTGGTCAATCGTACCGCAGCATTGGCCCGATCGTCGTCGAGCCGGCCGTCTTCCCGAGGCGTCTTGTCGGAACTCGACGAGGCCACCGCCGTCCGGACATACCAGACACGTTGCTGGACTCCGGCATTTCGCCGGACTCCCGCCGGCACGATCCCTTCCAGGATGACGCCCCAGGGAAGCAGGTACTGTTCCGCCATCCATTCGGTCAGCCCCAAGAGGTCCGGCGTGACGATCGGCCGCGGGTCGATCGTTGCCAGCATCGTTTTCAGCGCGCCTTGTCGTTGCGCATCGGCCGATCGAACGACGGCGACGCAGTAGGCAACGCGTGGTTTGTTCGATGCGCCGAGCGGCACTTTGACGCGTTGCCCCGCGGCAACCGTCGACCGCAGCGCCAACGGAATCTGGTATTCCAGCGGTCCGAAGGGGGGTTCCGACAACACGACCCGGCAGATCGGCTCGTCCCGCGCCGCATCCCGTTCCCAGGGCGGTTGCGGTTCGGGTTCCTCAAATAATCGTTGCTGCCGGGCCGCGGGCATCAGACGGGTCCAGGTCCTCGATCGGTAGTCATCGTCAACGGCTCCCGGTAGGATAGCCCTTATGGTAACGGTTCCAAGACGGCATTCGGGCCCCCCGGCCGCCGCCGCCCGGTTATCGAACCCGTGAGAAAGGACAGGGATCAGTGCGGATCGCAGTGTTCGGCGGGTCGTTCGATCCGGTTCATTACGGCCATCTGCTGCTGGCGGAAACATGCCGGGAAGCATGTGCGTTGGACCTGGTACTCCTGATGCCCAATGCGATCCCTCCGCACAAGCCCGATAGGCAGTTAACTCCCGTTCGCCAGCGGCTGCAGATGCTGCAACTGGCGGTCGCCGATTGCGCCGGGTTGGAAGTTTCCTCGCTGGAAGCGGATCGTGGCGGCGTGAGCTACACGGTGGAAACTCTGGAAGAGGTGCGTAGCCGGTACCCTGACGCCTCGATTTTCTTTCTAATGGGCGCGGATGCACTCCGTGACCTGCCAGGCTGGCGCGAGCCGACGCGAATCTGCGAGCTGGCGCGTCCGCTGATTGTCGCGCGCCCTGGCGGGCCCGATCCCGACCTGTCGATCCTCCATCGACTGCGTGGGAATTCGACACCGTCGGACGGTGAACCGACCGTGCTTCCGATGCCTCGAATTGACATCAGCAGCACGGAACTGCGTGAACGAGTCAGGGCAGGGCGGAGCATTCGTTTTCGGACGCCGCGCAGCGTGGAAGAGTATGTACGCCAGCACCGGCTCTATCGGTCCGAGTCGCTGGAGCGAGAAGGAGATCACGGGGATCAGAACCCGTAGGGCGGGCGTCGAGCACCGCGCGCTGCTTTTGCTGCTGCCTGGAATCCGAGGCACGAGAAGGACGGGGGCTGTTGCGAGGTCGACGTGTTCTCCACGGGAAAACGAATTCGAGCGGAACTAAGCCCGGTGCGGTGATTTGCCCTGTCGGCAGCTTGACACCTTTTCCGGGCACTTGTATTCTGTTGGGCTTAGAACCGCTACTAAGTTGTGGACTGGAAAACATTTCGAGCGGTTCGCCCGTCGCGGACGTTCCCTGGCGAAGGAGGAGCTCCGCGTTTTTTGTCGATGGAGGAAATGCGTTCGCCGATGGAGATCGTTCGTTTCGAGCGGGTCGGTCGGGATTTCGGTCCTGGTTCGGTGCCACTCCAGGAGATCGATCTGACGGTCCAGGCAGGACAGATTGTCGTGATCATGGGGCCGAGCGGTTCCGGGAAAACGACGCTGTTGCGGTTGATTGCCGGCCTGGATTCGCCCACATCGGGGCGCATTTGGATCGGCGGCGAGGCGAGCGCATCGGTCCCGGCCTGGCGGCGTGGCGTGGCGATGGTGTTTCAGCAGCCGGTTCTGATGCCCCATCTCACGGCCCGACAGCAGATGCTGGCTAGTTGGCGGTCGACGAGGTCAAAGACGGAACCGGGAGTGGCGCTGGATTCGGTGGTCGAATTGCTGGAAGTGGCATCGCTTCTGGATCGGCGGCCGGGCGAATTGTCGGGAGGCGAGAGGCAACGGATCGCGGTCGGTCGAGCGTTAGTGCGTGCCGCGAGGCTGACGTTGCTGGACGAGCCGTTTTCGAGTTTGGACCTGTTATTAAGGAGGCGTCTGGAGCAGCGTTTACGGGTTTGGTTACGGAGTCGGGGTTTGGCGGCAGTGCTGGTCGCGCACGAGTTATCCGAACTGCACTTCCATGCGGACCAACTGGTGCTGATGCGTGATGGACGGGTGGAGCAGCATGGCACATTACGGGAACTGCGCCAGACGCCCTGTGCACCTTTCGTCGATGCATGGTGTACCGCTCTGTGCGCCCGATTTGAACCCGACGACGCGGTCCCGAAAACTTGACTTGGCTTGGCCGGATGATCGACCGACGGTGCATTGAACGAGCTTGAAGGAAATTGAATTAGCCGGATGGAGTGCCCATGAACCCTAACGAACTGCTGCGTATCGTCGATTCGCTGCACCGCGAAAAGAATATCGACCCGGAGGTCGTGTTCCAGGCGATCGAAGTGGCGCTGGTCTCGGCCGCCAAAAAACAGTATGGCGAAGAGTCGGAGATTGTGATCCAGATCGATCGCAAGGACGGGACGCTGGCGGGAACGTGCAACGGCAACGCGCTGGCGCCCGAAGTGATCGGCCGCATCGGCGCCCAGACCGCGAAGCAGGTGATCATTCAGAAAATCCGCGAGGCGGAACGGGACGCGTTGTTGGATGAGTTCGGTGTGCAGATCGGCCAGATGGTCGGCGGCGTCGTGCAGCGCAACGAAGGTGGAGTGACGACCGTTTCGCTGGGCAACGTCGAGGCGATTCTTCCGCGAAGCGAGCAGATCCCCGGCGAAACGCATCACCCCAACGAACGCGTCCGCGCGATCGTTTATGAAGTCAAACCGCAGGGAAGCCGCGTCAAGGTGGTGCTCAGCCGCACCAAGCCGCAACTTGTTCAGCGACTGTTCGAACAGGAAATCCCCGAGATTGCTGACGGCGTGATTTCGGTCAATGCGATGGCCCGTGAGCCTGGCTACCGCAGCAAGGTCGCGGTCAGCAGCACCGATACGCGGGTCGATTGCGTCGGCGCGTGCGTCGGCGTTCGCGGCAATCGCATCAAGAACATCGTGGACGAGCTTGCCGGGGAGCGGATTGATATCGTCCGCTGGGATCGGGACCCGCAGGTACTGATTCCCAACTCGCTGCAGCCCGCGGAGGTCGACCAGGTCCTGCTGTGCGATATGCTGGGAAGGGCGATCGTGCTGGTCCGAGAGGATCAACTCAGCCTGGCGATCGGTCGGCGTGGACAGAATGTGCGACTGGCGAGCAAACTGAGCGGCTGGGATATCGAAATCATGACGGCGGACGAGCTCGACCAGCAGATCGAGCGAGCGGTCAAAGGGTTCAGCGCCCTGGAAGGCATGAACGAAGATCTGGCTCAACGGCTCGTCGAACAAGGTTTCTTATCGTACGATGATCTTTCCGTGATTGAGCCCGATGCGTTAATGGAATTGGGGGGCCTGACCGCGGAACAAGTCGACCTGATTGTGGCTCAGGCGGAAGCCAAGGCGCAGGAAGCGGAAGAAGCGGCGGCTATGGAGCGGCGTCGTCAGAAGGAACAGGAACGGCTGGAGCAGGGGACGGATGAAACTCCGCCGCCAGCCGACAACCGGCAGGAACCGCCTGCGGAGGGTGCGCCTTCGTGAACTAAATCGTTAGGTCTGGTGGAGAAACGGGTATGTAGCACGATTCGAATGGTGTAATGAGGAGCGCTGCCGGTGCCGATGCGAATTTACGCTCTAGCGAAAGATCTGAAGATTGACAGCAAGGAACTCGTGGACCTGTGCACGAAGGCCGGGATCACGGGCAAAGGTTCTGCGCTGGCCAGTCTGGAAGACGACGAGATCGTCAAGTTGAAGGCGTTCCTCGCCGGTACGGCGAAAAAGCCGCCGGCCAAACCAGGGGCCGACGGGGCATCGCTGACGCCGGTACGACCTTCCCAGGAGCCCGCGGCATTCTCGAAGACGGATTATGTGCCGCCCGCCGGTGGTGGAGGTTCGAAGATCCGGATTCTCGATGATCGGCCCAAACGCAGCGCCGAGTCGGTGCCGGCGACCAGCGCTACGGCGCCCGCCACGCCTGCCGACGAAATCGAACCTGTGCCAGCGCAGGAAACTCCCAATCCAGCTCCGGCCGCCGTGCCGGTAGCGCCTGCGGCATCAGCCTCCGCGGCGCTCGTGCCTCGGGCACCCACGACTCCGCCGCCTGGAACGCCGATACGGCCCCTGGCGCCGATCCGCGGTCCCGGGTTGGGTGGTGTCCTGCCGGTGCGCTCGTCCCCAACGGGGCAGGGCGAGTTACCGAGAGCGCCTTCGCCACCGAAGAAGCGCGAACCGGTGATCAAGCTGGCGGCAGCGCCCGACGTGAAACAACCGACCCGGTCCGCCGCCAAATCGAGTGAACCTCCCGCGCAAAAACCACAGATTCGCCTGCCGTCCGATGCAATTCGGCGCGTCAAGCAGGGCGGAAAACCGCCCCTCGATCTGTTGACCGAGCGTGCGGATCGCTCGGCGGGCCGATCCCACCAGCGTCCTCCGGCAGGCGGCATGCCGATGCCCCCCGCGCCCGGTGCGGACGCCCCGTTGGCGAAACCAACGCGCAATCGCAAACAAAAAGATACGCCTGAAGTTCGCGGAACCGGTGAGGCCGACATGGCCTCGATGGGAACCGGCCGCGCCGATCGCCAGAAGCTTCGCAAGCAGCGGCAGACGGCCCGCGGCGGACGGGTCGAGGATGAAGACGATCTGCGAGGGCTGAGGCAGCGGCGACTGACGCGCCGCGGTGTCGGCGTCAGCACCGCCGCACCCCGCAAGGAACGAGCCGCTTTGTCGCTCCCCTGCACGGTTCGCACCTTCTGCGAAATCACCGGTGTTGGCGCCGGTGAAGTGCTCAAACGAATGATGGCCATGGGAACGCCGATCAACATCAACGCCACGTTGTCGCAGGAGGCCGCAGAACTGCTGGTCGCGGAAATGGGCCTGGACGTCGATTTCAAGAAAGAAGCAACGCTCGAGGAATCGATCCTGGCGGACGTCCATGATCAGGCCGAGGATCCCGATTCGCTCGAAACACGACCGCCGGTCGTCACCTTCCTGGGCCACGTCGACCATGGCAAGACCAGCCTGCTGGACAAACTGATCGGTCTCAACGTCGCGGCCAAAGAAGCCGGAGGGATCACCCAGCACATTCGCGCCTACCAGATCTCGAAGAACGGTCGCAAGATCTCGTTCGTCGATACTCCGGGCCACGAGGCATTCACAGAAATGCGTGCGCGCGGCGCCAATGTCACCGATATCGCGGTGCTCGTGGTGGCGGCCGACGACGGAGTCATGCCGCAGACCGAGGAAGCGATCAGTCATGCCAAAGCGGCCAACGTGCCGATCATCGTCGCGCTCAACAAGATGGATCTTCCCGGCGCCAACCAGGACCGCATCCTGCAGCAGCTTTCGGCGCAGGGGCTCACGCCCAGCGAATGGTCCGGCGACGTCGAAGTGGTTCGTTGCAGTGCGCTGACGGGCAATGGTCTGGACGAACTGCTGGAGACCATCCTGGTCACCGCCGAACTGCACGATTACAAGGCCAATCCGAATCGAGCCGCGATCGGCACCTGTCTGGAAGCGGAACAGGATGCTGGTCGAGGCGTCATCGCTAAAGTGATGGTCAAGACCGGAACCTTGAATGTCGGTGATATCATCGTCTGCGGTCCGGCCCACGGCCGCGTCAAAGCGATGTTCGATACGCTCAAACCGACGACCCGACTGAAGAAAGCGGGACCTTCCATGCCGGTAAACATCACCGGCCTGGATCAGGCTCCCAATGCGGGCGACACATTTCATGTCCTGAAAGATATCGCTGCGGCCCGCGAGTTGGCGACCGGCCGAGCCACCAGCGGACGGGAACAGTCCCTGGCGGTTGGGACCACCAAGGTCTCCTTCGATCAGTTCCAGAAACTGCTGTCCGAGGGTCGTGTCGGTCAAAAGCAGGACATCTCGACGCTGAACCTGATCATTCGAGCCGACACTCGCGGCTCGATCGAGGCGATCACCAAGGAACTGGGCAAGTTCGACCATCCCGAAGTGCAGGTCCGCGTGCTGCAGGCTTCGGTCGGTGGGATCACCGTCGCCGACGTCACCTTGGCCTTCGCCTCCAACGCGGTCATCGTCGGCTTCAACGTGATTCCTGACGAAGCGGCGCAGAACCTGGCCGATGAACGGCGCATTGAGATTCGCCGCTACGACATCATTTACAAGCTGACCGACGACATCAAAGCGATGCTGTCCGGCAAGCTCAAACCGGAAGAACGGGTCGTCGAATTGGGGCAGGCCCTGGTCAAGCAGGTTTTCGTGATCAGCCGGGTCGGGACCGTGGCAGGTTGCTACGTCTCGCGCGGGTCGATCGAACGAGGCTGTCGGATCCGCGTATTCCGTGACGGCCGCAGTATTGGCGAATACGCGATGGAGTCGCTGCGCCGGGAACGGGATGACGTCAAGGAAGTCGGTCGCGGAATGGAATGCGGGATTCGTCTGGCGAACTTCAACGATGTGAAACAGAACGACATTCTCGAGGCGTACCGGATCGAAGAGGTCGCGCGAACGCTGTAAGCGATTCGCGCGGAATGGCAGCCGCGTCGGCTCTGTATCGACGCGTATCCAGGGACAGCGTAACGAGCAGATTGATGACTTCACGCAGAATTCTCAAAGCCGCCGAAGCGATTCGAGAAGTTGTCAGCATGACGATCCTGACCGAAATCAAGGATCCGCGCGTCGAAAACGTGACCGTGACGTTTGTCGAAGTCTCCCCGGACATGCGCATCGCCAAGGTGCATGTTTCGGTGATGGGCAATGAAGCCAAACAGAGCCTGGCAATGCACGGCCTGCGCAGCTCGGCCGGCTTCCTGCAGGCGAAAATCGCCAAACGGATCGACACACGATACACGCCACGAATTCAGTTCATTCTCGATCAAGGCGTGAAACACTCGATCGAAGTAAGCCGCATGTTGAAAGAACTTCTGCCCACGTCCGCCTCCGAGGTCCCCGAACCGCTTGATACCGTCGCCGCCCCGGATCCAACGCACGGGAGTGACCCTGCCGACGGTTGACGCCGTGCCAAAGTTCCCGGGAATATCGAATTCGTAAGGGTTGTTCATGTCCAGTCCCAATCGCGCCGCAATTATCAACAAGATCCATCGCGTCCTGAAGAAGCACTACAGGCCGGTCTCGCCGCATTCCGGTCGCTCGGTGCTCGAACACCTGCTGTACGCCTGCTGCCTGGAAAATGCACGTTTCGAGGCGGCCGATGAGGCGTTCGCGAAAGTCCAGCAGTCGTATTTCGACCTCAACGAAGTCCGCGTGACCACCGTGAACGAACTGTGCGAGATTCTGGATGTGCTGCCGGATCCGCAGTTCGCCGCCGCGAATCTGAAACGAGCTCTGCAGGCCGTGTTCGAATCGCATTTCGATTTCGATATCGAGTACCTCCGCAAACAGAATCTCGGCAAGTCGGAAAAAGATCTGGAAAAATATGCCTCGGCGAACCCGTTCCTAATCCGTTACGTCGCGCAGCATGGACTGGCCGGCCACTCGATCCCGTGCGGCCGCTCCGAACTGGAGGTGCTGATGATCGCCGGACTGATCGGCGAAGCCGAGATCGAAAAGAAGATCGTCCCCGGCCTGGAACGGGCCATCCCCAAGGCCAAGGGAATCGAATTCGCTTCGCTGTTGCACCAGCTTGCCGCCGACTACATGCTCGGCCCGAACTCCACAAAAGTCCGTTCGCTCCTGCTGGAAATCGACCCGGAATCGAAAGACCGCTTCCCCAAACGGGGCGCGAAGAAAGAAACGCCCGCGCCAGAGTCCCGGACCAAGAAGAGCGAACCGGTCGCGGCCCCTTCGGTGACGGCCGCCAAGAAAAAAGGAGAAAGCGGTCCGGAAGCGGCACGTACGGAAAAACCGACGTCCAAAACCGACCGACAGGACCGGACCGCCAAGGAAAAAGAGCCGCTGCGCGATAAAGAACGCGAGAAACACCACGACAAGGAAACGGCGCACGAAAAGGAAACGCACAAGAGCAAGGAAAAGTTGAAAGACAAAGATCGCGACAAGCAGAAGCCGAAGGAAAAGGAAAAAACCGGCGACAATAAAGCGCGGCGCGACGTCGTAAAGATCAAGGATTCGGAGCTGCGCAAAGGACCCTCGAAAGGCCTTGCGAAAAAGAAACCTCGCTAGTGCTCTGTCAACTCTTAGACTTGGGGTACGACGGACATCCAGTCCGTCGCAACACACGTCTCGCAACCTTGTTCGCTGGCGTTGGATCCTCGTCATAGAAAAACGTTTGGGTGTCTCGGTTTTTCTTTGCTGGCTCGGAGTACCTCGCCAGTGGCAGACGAACTGGGTCCAGCCCGTCGAGCCACTAGCCGTGCCGAGTCGCGAAGAAGTGGCCCGTTCCCCGAAGGGGATTTTCTGCAGCGTAGCCCAAGGTTGCCATTAGTCCGGCTGCCCTGGGTGCAACGGGCACCGATCCGAGTTCTTCGGTCGAGTGCACCGGTCCACCGACACCGAACGACGTCGCCGAGACCGAAACCGAAACGGCGAGGAATCGTGGCGATCGAACCGGCGTTCGTGTGCTATGCCAGTCCATGCGGTGGGGTGCGGTGCGTTGCGGTGAAGCCACCACGACGCAACGGCGCATCCGAGTCAGAGCCAACCTGCGCCGTTCAATTCCCGGACCGAACTTCCGCGGTGTCGTGGATCCACTGTAACTCTCTTGGATCCTGAAAGTGCCGTTCGACGTTCCGCAACAGAGGATCGATTGTCCGCGACTGGATCGCATGCGGCGGTGACCAGGGAAACCAGGCATGCCCGAGGTGTTCACTCGGCTGAATTTCCCCATCGTGACGGGCGACGGCCAGAAAAATGACCACGGTCTTCCATGCCGATTCACGGGTCGCCCGCCAGTTCGGAACTTCGTAGGAAGTTTCAAACCGGAATTCGGGGTGCACCGTCAGGCGGGAGGCATCGATGCCGGTTTCCTCCTGCGTTTCGCGCAGCGCGCACTCCAGATCCGACTCCCCCGCCTCGACATGCCCTTTGGGCAGGTCCCAACGGTCAACATGTTTCATCAGCAGAAACTGGAGTTGGGGCCCGGCGCGAAACAGCAGTAAACCGCAGGCCCTAATTCGACGCATCGGGGAGATGGAAATCGGCGATGAAAAGTTGGCTGTTGCGGTCGTCGGTGCGGGTGCTTGTCCACATCAACTGGCGACCGTCCGGGGAAAATACGGGCAGCACGTCGCCGCCGGCGAAGTCCGTGATGCGCCGCGGCGCGTCGATCGAGAATTTGCCGTCGGTTACCTTGTACCGCGCCAGCCAGAGATCGTAGTTCGGACGTGCGTTGGGGTCGGAATGATCGGCGCCGGACCAGATCAGCCACGGCGCACTGGGATGCCAGTACGGTCCCCAGTTGACGCCCTGGGTTTCGGTCAACGCCGTCTCGTTTTTGCCGTCGGTACCAATGACGTAGATCTGCAGATATTCCGCCTGTTTGCGATCACTGCGGAATACGATCCATCGGCCGTCCGGTGAAATGAATGGTCCACCGTCGTAGCCAGGCGCCGACGTCAATCGACGCACATCGCTGCCGTCGGCATTCATCAGGTAGATATCGGGGTTCGCCGGCTTCTCGGCGGAGAGCGGTTTCGATTCGTCCGCCTCGCTGTCGCGGCAGAATGCGATCAATCGTCCGTCGCGGGAATAGGCGCCTTCTGCGTCGTAGCCGTAGGAACGGGTAATTTGCCGCAGATTGCCCCCGTCACGATCGGCTTCAAAAATTTCCATGTACGGATCGAAGTCCCACTGGTATCGCGGCCGCTTGCCCGACTTCTTCAATTCGTCGGCAAGTCGTCGGCCTTCCTGTTCTGTCTGTTCCAACCGCGGATCGAGGTGGCTGGACGCAAACAGGATCCGTTTCCCGTCGGGGGAGAAGTAACTGCAGGTCGTGCGACCTCGGCCGGTGCTGACGCGTTGCGGTTTTCCTCTGTCGAGTGACTGGGTAAAGATCTGGTAGAACGGGTAGTCGACCGGCACCGCCTGGTAGATAATCGACTTGCCATCCGGCGAGAAATACCCCTCACCGGCTTTCAGGTGCCCGGAGGAAACTTGACGCAGGTTGGTAAGGAACTTTTGTTCCAATGCGGAGAGCTCCTGGGCCGAAATCGTTCGGACGCCGACCGGCATCGCGGCACACAGGGCGAGGAGCGGACCGATTCGCGAGCGGAGGAGACGCTTCGCGGGCTTGCTTATCGAGTCAGGTTGCATGATCTTCTCCAGAGGTTGGTTCGCAAACCATTATACGCGTTTTAGGAAAAGGAACGACCCATGCAGATCTACACGCGGACCGGCGACGACGGTACCACGGGAGTTTTCGGCGGCCCTCGTGTGAGGAAGGACCATCCGCGTATCGAGGCGTACGGTACGGTGGACGAATTGAACGCCACACTTGGGCTGGCTCGGTCGCACACAGGGCAGGGTGAATTCGAGGATCTGCTGCGGGAAATTCAGAGCGAACTATTTGATGTCGGGGCGGAACTGGCGACGCCCGATCCCCAGGCGCACGGTCTGGTCAGCGTGGGAACGTCGGAAATCGAACGTCTCGAGAAGACGATCGACCGTTGGCAGCAGGTCTTGCCTCCCTTGACCAAGTTCATCTTGCCGGCGGGAACGCCGTTAGCCGCCGCGCTGCACCTTGCCCGAACGGTCTGCCGACGGGCCGAGCGGGAAGTGATCGGTTTTGCGCAAGCGGAACCCGGGGCGCTCCGCGAGGCGCTGATTCAATACCTGAATCGGCTGGGCGACTTGCTGTTTGTGCTGGCGCGGTCGGCGAATTACCAGGCGGGACGAACGGACGAGCTATGGCAAAGGAGCTCCAACCGCCGCTAGCAGGGGATCTTTACGACTTGACCGGCCGACGCTACATTGGGGCCACAGAGTATCGCGGCCTTGCATCAGGCATATCGGGTACCCTTCTGGTAGCAGGGGCGTGGTAACGTTCCTTTGGGTTGTGGGGGTTTCACCGCATGGCGGACCTCGAGTGTGCAAAGATTCGAGAGTTTTGACAACTCGATGGTTGGGACTATTGGCGACGCGATGGGTGCAGAGCATCCGTACGCTATGTCGTCTTTTCCTTTTGGCGGAAGGGAACTCCTGTGAACAAGTTAAAGCGTTGGTCTATTCTGTTATGCGCTGCGTCATGGTGTTGGAGCGTCGCGGCGCCGTTACATGCCCAGGCCGAGGTCGGAAAGCCTCCCGAGATCACGGTCGAGTCGGTGAATGAAGCGGCGAGCAACGCCGCGATCGCGGGTCACAACGCCTGGATGATGACTTCCTCGGCGCTGGTGCTGTTCATGACCGCGCCGGGACTGGCGATGTTCTATTCCGGTCTGGTGCGCAAGAAAAACGTCCTGGGCGTGATGATGCAGTGCGTGTTCCTGATGGGCCTGATGACGGTGATCTGGGGTCTGTATGGATACTCCTTGTCGTTCGGCGGTGACGCGAAAGCCACCGATGCCGGCGGTTTGGTGACCTGGATCGGCAATGGCGAGTACCTGGGGATGCAGAACGTGCAGCGGCATTGGGATGAGGCCAAGGGGGCGGCCGATACCCCGATGGAGACGCCGATTCTGCCTCGGCTGACCCATATGCTTTTTCAGGGAATGTTCTTTGTGATTACGCCGGCGTTGATCTGCGGTGCGTTCGCGGAGCGGATGAAATTCAGCACCATGGTTGTCTTCTCGATTCTCTGGGGAACGCTGGTTTATTGTCCGCTTTGCCACTGGGTCTGGGACGGCAGTTTGCTGGCGTACGGCAGCCCGCGCGCGATTATGGGCGGTGCGCTCGATTTCGCCGGTGGCACGGTCGTGCATATCAGTTCCGGAGTTTCGGCGCTGGTATGTGCGGTGGTGATGGGCAAACGGCTGGGGTTCGACAGTGAATCGATGCGACCGCACAATTTGAGTTACACCACGCTGGGGGCGGCGATGCTTTGGGTGGGTTGGTTCGGGTTCAACGCCGGTAGCCAACTCGCGTCCGACGGAGTGGCCGCCAGCGCATTTACAGCGACCCATTTCTCCGCGGCGGCTGGTACGCTCGCCTGGGCGGGGCTGGAGTGGATTATCCGTGGCAAGCCCAGCGTGCTCGGCGCATGTTCCGGTGCGGTGGCGGGTCTGGTCTGCATCACACCTGCGGCTGGCTATGTGAATCCGATGCCGGCGATGGTGATGGGGGTTGCCGCCGGGGCGGTCTGCTTCTTTGGCTGTACGAAGCTGAAAGCGATGTTTAATTACGACGACACTCTGGATGCATTTGGCGTGCACGGCGTCGGCGGGACGTTGGGGGCGGTCCTTACCGGCGTATTCGCCACGCGATCGGCGGCGGACGCCGCCGTTTCCGGCGGCAAGCCTCTGGGACTCGTCGATGGCAACTCCAGCCTGCTGATCGGCCAGATTGTGGCCGCCGCGGTTACCTGGGTCCTGGCATTGGTCGTCACGTTCATTCTGCTGAAGGTGCTCGATTTCGTGATGGGCCTGCGGGTCGCGCGGGACGACGAATTGCAGGGGCTGGACTTGAGCCAGCATGGTGAGGAAGGTTACATCTTTTATTAATGTCCTCGACGGAGAATTCGCGGTCGAGTGCTTTCGGGGTTTATCTCATCGCAACGTGCCGTCGCCGGTTGGCGGCGGCATGGAGGAGTATCAGACATGAAGAAGGTTGAAGCCATTGTTCGGCATTTCAAGTTAGAGGACATTAAGAACGCGTTGACGGAGCAGGGGATTCACGGGATGACGATTACGGAGGTCCGCGGTTTCGGTCGGCAGAAAGGCCATACCGAGATGTACCGCGGCACGGAATACGCCGTCGACTTCGTGCCCAAGGTGAAAATCGAGGTGGTTTGCGCAGACAACAGCCTGGGGGGCGTGATCGATACCATCCTGCGAGCGGCGCAGACCGGCCAGATCGGTGACGGTAAAATTTTCGTCAGCGATCTGCACAACGTGGTTCGGATTCGCACCGGGGAAACCGGGGAGGATGCCCTATAGTTCTGGCGGACCGATGCCGTCCAATTCGAATTTAAATGCCACCGTCCTTTGTGCGAGGGAACATCTTGCTGCTGGGCGGGATAAACTTCGTGCCCAGCACCAGGCCGGCACACCGGGCGTCCAGCTTTGCGCCTCGATCACGCAGTTATTGGACGGCGTAATTCTCGACCTTTACGAAGCCGCCCTGGCGGAGATTGGTCCCGAATCGGAAAAGCTGCGTCGCCTGGTCGCGCTGGTTCCGTACGGTGGATATGGTCGCGCGGACGTGGCACCGTTCTCCGATGTCGACTTGCTGCTGTTGCATCCTGCGGACGCCGATCGCGAACTGGCGCCGCTGTTGCGCAAATTCACGCAGAACATCTACGACAGTGGACTTGAACTCGGTTTCAGTCCACGAACGCCCGCGGACGCCTGCGCGATGGCGCTGAAGGATGTCACGATTTTCACATCGCTGGCCGAGTGCCGCCTGCTCAGCGGCAATTCCACGTTGTACGAGAAATTCTTCAACCAGTTCGGTCGCATGATGCGTCGCCGATCGCGCGCGCTGATCGAGCTGATCGTCAAGGCGCGGCGCGACGAACGGCGACAATTCGGTGAAACGAACTATCTGCTGGAGCCGAATATCAAGCGGTCCCGCGGCGGTTTGCGCGATTTGCAATATATCCGCTGGATCGGTTACGCATTGTGCGGAGAGGTGGAATCGGACAATCTGGTTCGCGTCGGACTCCTGTCCAAAGAGGATCATCGCGGGATCCAGTCCGCGCGGAACTTCCTGCTGCAGCTCCGCAACGAATTGCATTTTCATGCCGGCAAGGCCCAGGACATACTCACCCGGCACGAGCAGATCCGGATTGCGGGACTGCGCGGTTTTGCCGGCTCCGAGGGGATGTTGCCGGTGGAACAGTTCATGCGGGAGTACTTCAGGCACACCAGTGAGGTGCGCTATGTGGCGGCCAATTTTGCCGCCATCGCATCGTCGCCTCGCGGCGCCTCGGATTGGTTCGAGGCACTTGCCAGCTACCGCATCGACGGTGATTTTCGCGTGGGCCCGCGCGGCGTGCGGGTCGTCGAGCGGCGGCTCGCCAAAGTCGCCCGCGACCCCGAGGAAATTCTGCGGCTGATGGAACTCGCGAATCTCACCGATACCCGCATCGAACACCGCACCTGGGGAACCATCCGGGACGCCATGCTCAAATTCCCGGAAGTCGAGGTCACCGATCAGGCCAAGTCGCGTTTCCTGGCTCTGCTTGCCAAGCCGACCCGCATCGGTGAACTACTGCGGCGACTGCACGAACTACGCGTGCTGGAGCGGTTGATCCCGCCGATGGCACATGCCCGCTGCTTGCTGCAGTTCAACGAATACCACAAATTCACCGTCGACGAACATTCGATCCGCGCCGTCGAAATCGCCAGCGACTTCCGCGGCCACCCGGGAATGCTGGGAGTCGTGTACGACGAAATCCGACGCAAAGACCTGCTGCACCTGGCACTGCTGATCCACGATCTGGGGAAAGGGTACGTCGAGGACCACAGCGAGGTCGGCAGACGGCTCGCTCGCGACATCGCCGGCCGATTCTCGCTCAGCGCCCACGACACCGAAATCCTGGAATTCCTTGTCCATAAACACCTGCTCATGTCGCACCTGGCCCAGCGCCGGGACATCAATGATCCGCGCGTGATCGTCGATTTCGCCGTCGAAACCGGATCGCCCGAAGTGCTCAAAATGATGTTCGTCTTGACCTGCGCCGATCTGGCCGCCGTCGGCCCGGATGTGCTCAACGACTGGAAACTCGGGATGCTCACCGAACTGTACCAGCGTACGTTGAACCAACTGGGCGGAAACCTCACCAATACCGAGCGCATCTCCGATCGCAAACGGGCCGTGCGCGAACGAATTCCGCTCGACTCCAATCGGGACTGGTGGGAGCGGCAGATCGAATCCCTGCCCTATTCGTATCTCGTCTCTTGCCCGACGGAGAGGATCCACGAGGAACTGTCCGCGCTGCAACGGATCGATCCGAACGACGCGGTCGCCTGGCATCGGTATCTGCCGGACCAACAGGCGGTGGAATATACGATCGGCACCAACGAGTCGATCGTCGCGGGAATCTTTCATCGACTTACCGGCGTGTTCAGCTCCAAAGGCATGCAGATTCTCTCCGCCGAAATCAACACCCTCGCCGACGGTTTCGTGATCGATCGTTTCTTCGTCACCGATGGCGACTTTCGCGGCGAGCCCGATATCCAACGCGTCTCGGAAGTCAAGCAGGCGCTGGTCGACGCGCTGAAGAATCCTTCCGACGCGCCCCCCGCCTTTCGCAAGGTCTGGAGTTCAACGCGTCAGGATCGGTGGTCCGAGCCCGGTCGCATGCCGTCCCAGGTGCGCATCGATTGCACGACGTCGGAGCGGTTTACCATTATCGATGTTTTCACCCACGATCGCATGGGGCTGTTGTACGCGATCACGCGCACCTTGTTCCAGTTGGGCCTTTCGGTCGGCATCGCCAAGATCGGAACACATCTGGACCAAGTTGTCGACGTGTTCTATGTCACCGACTTTCAAGGTGCCAAAGTCACCGACGAACAACAACTGCAGCGGATTCGCGACAGGGTCATGCGGGCGATCGCCTACCTCGACGCAACCTGAACCGGCGGCAGTGTGCTCGGTCCTCGCGGCGCTATTCGTCGACCCTCTTCAAGTTTGGCAAGGCTTGCTTGAGCTGCTTCACCGCCTTGCTCGACACGTCCGGGCAGAACGAAACGATCAGTGACTTCAACTGCTTCAGCGATTTGAGATGTTCCAGCCCGGCGTCGGTGATCTTTGTCTTGCCCAAATGCAGCGATTCAAGGTTGGTCAGCGTCGACAGGTTCTTTAATCCCTCGTCCGAAATCTGCAGGTTGTCGACGTTCAATACCTTGAGCTGCGTCATCGAGCCCAGCGCGACAGTGCCGGCGTCGGTTACGCGCGTCGCCCATAGATTGAGATCTTCGAGTTGCCCGAGTGCCTTGAGCGTATCCAGGCCCGCGTCGCCGACAAGCGTCTCGCTGAGGTCGAGCATCCGCAGGTTCTCCAGGCCCGTGAGCTGGGCCATCCCCGCGTCGCCCACGATCGTGCCGCGCAGACGAAGCACCTGAAGTTTTTTCAGTTCCGCAAGCGCCGCCAGGCTGTCGTCTTTGATGTTGGTGCGGAACAGCCAGAGCATGCGCAGTGATGTCATGTTGCGCAGCGGCGTCAGTTCGGAAACGGCCGTATCGTCCAGTCCCAGATATTCCAGTCGCGTCAGGTCCGCGATCCGTTGCAGGCCTTGGTCATCGACCTGCTTGCTCCCCAGCTTCAGATCGGCAAGGTTTTTCAGGTTGCCGATCGACTTCATCCCTTCGTTGGAGATCAGCGGCGATTCCTTGAGCGACAATTTGCGCAGGCTCTTGGATTGCGCCAGGTGGGCGATCCCCTTGTCATCCACGTTGGTCTTGACCAGCGAAACCGACTTGAGCTTCGGCAGTTTTGCCAGATGGGCCAATCCCTCGTTGCGTACAGCGGTGCGCTCGAGATTGATATCTTCCAGCGCCGTCAGACCGGCAAAATGCTGCAAGGCCTCGTCGCCAACCGTGCTGCAGTCGCTGATGTCGAGCTTCTTCAACTGTTTCAATCCCGCTAGGTGCTTCATGCCATCGTTGGTGATTTCCGGCTGGCCGGAAAGGACCAATTCAGTCAGGTTGGGCAGGCCTGCGAGGCACTCAAGATCCGCATCCTTGAACTGCGTATCGCCCGGCTGCAGCTTGACGATATGCTTGCCGGACTCGTCGCGCCCGATCTGCGCCGCCAACTTCTCCACGGCGGCAATCGACTCCGCGTTTTCGTTCGCCATGACGGTGGCGGGTGCCACTTCGCGTCGACTCTGGCCCTCCGGCTCAGCGACCGGTGCTGAAGGCCCCGGACATCCCGCAGTCAATAGAATACAGATCCAGGCAAAAGCGGACCGGATCGACAGGTTGGCCGTTCGACTCATCGCGGAAAATCTCCTTCATCTGATCGAGGAAACGATAGCCTAATCGCCTTCGCCATCCGACGCAAACCCTCTAGAGGCCAGCCATTCTTGATCCACAAACCGACGCAGGATGCCACGCAAGCAGATCGCGCAGGCCTCGTTGCGTTCCCCTTCGCTTGCCGGCGCGCCGGCGGCCCATTCGAATCCACCCCAATGCAGTCGGAACGCCCCTCCGAGCGATCGTCCCACGGCATTCACTCGCTCGCCGGCCCGCAGCGCCCACAAGGTGCCGAACAGGTCGCGATAATCCAACCAGGCACGATCGAATCGCGACCGCTGCGCGCGGTCGGGCAAGCCACGCTGTAAAACCCAGATCGCAGCCAACAACAGTATTCCCGGCAGGATGCTGCGTCCCTCGGAACTCCCCTGTAACTGCCGCACAGCTTCCTGCACCAACATCAGATCGGGCCATGGAAAATACGGAGCCAGAAAGATCGCTTGCGCCGCCATCAGCGCGGTGTGGCTCCATCGAAATGCGGTCGGCAGATAATTGAGCCAGGTCAACACAACAAGTGCGATCAGAAACCACTGTCGGGCAACGTGCAACTGAATGGGACGCCCTAAAAACGCTGCGCCTGCGGGCAGAACCAGCACACACCACAGTGAAATGACAATCCAGTTCCAGGCAACCTGATGAGGACGTCGCGCGCCCCAGACCGCCAGGGTCGGGCAGAGTGTGAGGCAGCCAGCCAGGTACATGCCGATTTCGCGGTTGCTCGAAGGTTGGCCGACCAGGAGCAGCGAACTCAATCCCGCCACACTCCAGGCCACGACCGCCCAAATGGCCGGGCCGATCAACGTCGTATCGGCAACCAGCGTCCACAAACGACGCCGCCAGATTAACAGTCCCGCCAGACAAGAGCACCAGACGACGACGCTTGCCATTGCCATGAATTTGGGGAACAGGGGCAGAGGGTTACGGGTTACGGGTTACGGTGGAAGGGAAACGTGAACGGGGGCCACCGTGGCTGGGGCATCTTGCCCCAGCGCCCAAGGCACTGGCGGGGAACGGGGAACAACGGCCGGATACGGCCGTTACAGGGTTAATACTAACGCAAAAAAACCAAAGTGAAACACGCTGATCCGTCGCCCTCTTCCAACGTAACCCGTAACCCTCTTCCCCGATTGTAGCGAATTTGGCGACCGGTAAATGTTGAGAAATGTCAACAATGCGTTTGGATTGTTCGCGGTCCATAACCCATATTTGCCTGGAGGCGATACCCGTCATCACCTGGGAGCGAGATCATGCGCCGACCGTATGCCAACTGGACATTGTTCGTACTGGCGATCGTCTTGGTGTTGAATTGGGTTGCCGAGTCCGCCAAGGGGCGCACGACCGCACGGTTGGCTTCCCAGGAAACAGGCGTGGAACCGGACGCGGAAAAGGGCCCTCTCAACGACGACCGTTTGTACGGATGCGAAGATCGAGCCTGTTCGTGCGACGCTCGCGATTACGCTGGCCCGACTTACGGCCGCTGGCACGCTCGGATTCGCGGCTATTCGGGAATTCCGGCCCGTGTCACGCCGTGGTGGCTCGGCGAGTGCGACAACGGCCCGTAGGCGGCCGATAGGCCGGTCATAATGCCAGGCGGCCGAATGCTCGTGATGGTCGCCGCCGGCGTCTTCGGGAACCGGCAGTTTTGACTGAAGGCACTGCAGGAGCGGCGCCGATGAATCTAATACACTAAGCCGGGAAGACGGAGCCGACGGCAACGACGCGTTCCGTTTCAGGATAGAGGTCATAGTATGACGACGGAACGACGTACTATGACCTTTTTTTGTTGACTGACGTCAGACCGATCCTAGGTGTCGTCGGTTCGATGTCAACTTTCTTTCCGGCAGATCGCCGGTCCATTGGATTCGCGCGCGTGTCTTTTTCGCGATTTTCAAGCTGTTTATCAGGTGTCGCGCGGGACTGTATCTGATTCGGTACCGTAGCTGCAATTCTCTCTTTGCCGTTGGCATGCAACAACCGTCAGGAGGCATGCCGGTGATTCGAGATGGAATTCGAAACCTGCACCCGGTGCCAAGTGCATCCTTTCCCGGGCACCACGAGGAGAGACGAACATGAGACACTGCATTTTTCTGTTGATCGCGGCTGCGGTCGTGACGGTGGGAGTTCCAACGTCGCTGCATGCGGACCATCGGCATCCCAGGAACAACAACTGCGCGCCCTCCCGCGGGCCTGGCTACTCGGGAGCCGGCTGGCACAAGCATGCCGGGAGCGGCTGGCATTCCTTTGCCGGAGACGGCTGGTACAGCGGCGGCGCCTATCATCCGCGGTACGATCACGATCGGTATGACTCGTTCCGCGGTCGCGACAACTGCTGGCACGATGATTTCTACAACCGCGGGTATGGCGGGGCCTACGGATACGGTTATGGCGGCGCCTACGGCTACGGCGGTCTTTACGGCGTCGATCCGTTCTATCGATCGGGGCGTGGCGTCGAGCTGAACTCCGGCCGGTTTCGCATTCAGTTTGGTTTCTAGTGCCGCGGCGGGCCGGGCAGCGCAACCGCGTTCTATCGCGGCACTGCGCTGCCTACGAGAGCAGATCCGGTTCGACGTCGCCGACCGGCACCAGACGGTGGGGTCGATTCAAGCTGTCGTACAGCGTCTGGCGGTGGTCGACGCCCAGTGCGTGATAGAGGGTGGCGATCAGATTGCCGGGAGTCACCGGCCGGTCGGCGGGAAAGGCACCGATCTTGTCGCTGGCTCCGTGCACGTATCCCGCACGGAATCCGCCGCCAGCCAGCACGACGCTGTAGCAGAAATTCCAATGATCCCGGCCTGCGTCATTGGCATTGATTTTGGGCGTTCTACCGAAATCGCCGAGCACGGCCACGACCGTGCGGTCCAGCATCCCGCGGTCGTTGAGGTCCTGCATCAGGCTGCTGAAGGCCGCATCGAACTGGGGCAGGAGCGGGTTCTTCAGTTTCTTGAAATTGCTGCCATGCGTATCCCAGGTGGCATTGGCGTCGGGGGCCCAGGAAACGGTGACCACGCGTGTACCTGCTTCGATCAGTCGCCGAGCCAGCAGTATGCTTTGACCATAGATATTGCGGCCGTAGGCGTCACGAATCGACGACGGTTCTTTGTCGAGTGCGAAAGCGTTCTGTGCGACGGGCGACGTCAGCACATCCAGGGCTTTTGCCTGGAAGCGGGACATGGTGTCCATGCTGCCGGCCCGAATTCCGGCGTCGCTGCCCCGATTCAACTGCTGCAGCAGGCCGCCCCGGTTCGCCATCCGTCCCAGGTCGATATCGGGCCGCAACCCCAACTCGGGTACCGAAAAATCGCTTGCGTTAGGATCCCGAAGAATCCAGAGCGGATCCCAGCGCCGGCCGAGCCATCCGCCAAAAAATCCAGGCTGGGGGGGACCACCAGCGCCTTCCTTGGTCATGTACGGCAGGGCAACGTGGGGAACGACATCGGCGGCCGGTGGTCGCAGCATCGAGAGCACCGATCCGGGCGACGGATTGTCGGTCGGGCGTGTTCCGCCGCCTTGCTCTCCGCGGTCATGCCCGGTCAGCGATACATAAACCGCGGCCGCATGCGCATTGTTCACCGAATGATGCATCGATCGGACGAGCGTACAGCGGTGCATCCAGGTTGCCATTCGCGGCAGATGTTCGCAGACTTGGAGTCCGGTAAGCGACGATTGGATCGGTTGGAACTCGCCACGGATTTCGGCGGGCCCCGCCGGTTTCATATCCCACATGTCCAAATGGCTGGGGCCACCATTCAAATGGATGATAATGCAGTTATCGGCCGGCGACGAATCGGTTGTCTGGGCTTCCGCGGCGAGCAATCGCGGTAAACATAGGCCCCATCCGCCGATCGACCCGATTTGCAAAAGTCGACGGCGATCGAGTTGTCTTGACGTGCCGTAATCCATCGCATCGATTCCCTGATCGGCATTGTTGCCGATCGTCTGTGCCACGTCGTTCGGGGCTCCGTCACGACGGCCCTATTGTCCCTATTCCGACCGGTACCGGCAATTGGCGGGCGCTTTTCCGGCCCAAAGTTCGTAGGGGGAGCAGCCGGCAGCGACCAAATGGCGTCGTTTTGCCACGGGGGGCGAATCCCTCAGGAGGTTGGCGTCCAGTCGTACGACTGGCGCAGTGCATCGTGAACGATTGCCGTAATTTGTCGGGAATTTACCGGTTTCGCCACTACGGAAAAGGCAGCTACCTGTCGGGCCTGCTCGCAAAGTTCCGCATTCAAGTCGGCGGAAATCAGAATGCAGGGCAAATCGGAACTGGACGCGCGAACCTGCCGCAATGTCTCAATGCCGGTCAAACGGGGCATGTGAATATCCAATACGGCAAGATGAATCGTGGTCTGCCGCAGAACATCCAGGGCTTCCTCGCCGTCGCGTGCCAGGCGGATCCGAAACCCGCGACGCGCGAACAATTCTGCTAAGGCCTCGCGGAAATCGTCATCGTCGTCGGTTATCAGCAGCGCGGGGTCGTCGGTTAGCTGTAATGACGGCTTCACGATCATGGCAGTGCTGCAAAGGGATGTGGGACTCTGGTTATCTCTATCAAATCTCGCTCGGATGGAAAAGTCAAATCGGCTGCGTCCCAGGGTCGAACAGTATGGACCGGCCGTCCGGTGTCCACCGCCCCGTTGTCACCCGGAGGTTCCGTCCTATATTAGTGGTCTTGATCCCTTCCCCGGAACGCTTGCGAAAGGCCTGGTAGTGGACGCTGCGTCTTCCTCGTTTTTTGCTCGAAATGAATTCCTGATTCGACGGTTATTCTCCTTGTGCGGCCTAGTCCCGGTCGGGGCCTATATGGTCGTTCACCTGTCGACCAATTCGCTCCTGCTGCTGGGGCCGTCGAAATTCCAGCAAGCGGTCAATCAGATCCACATGCCCGGCAAGGCGCTGGTGGTCATCGAATGGGCGTTTATCTTTTTGCCGATCCTGTTTCACGCCGTATTGGGGCTGGTGATCATCCGCGGCGGACTCCCGAATACCAACAGTTATCCGTTGCCGGGAAATGTCCGCTACACGCTGCAGCGGGCGACCGGAATGATCGCGTTTCTGTTTATCCTGGGGCATGTTGGTCACCTGCATGGCTGGTTTCACTTCGAGCCTTGGAAGTCGATGATCGAAGGCCTGGGTGGGGCTCGATTCAAGCCGTATAACGCTTCGTCGACGCTGTCCGAAGCGATGCAGAGTTCGTTAATCGCCAAGATTTTTTACGCGGTGGGTGTGTTGAGCTGCGTCTTTCATCTTGCCAACGGAATCTGGTCGGCTGGCATTCGCTGGGGCGCTTGGACCTCACCGGCGGCGATGCGCCGCGCCAGCCTTGCCTGTACCGGTTTCGGAGTCTTGTTGGCGGTGGTCTCGGTCGCGGCCTGGATTGCCCCCTTGCTGACCGACGTGGATGAGGCGAAGCGCATGGAACAGGCGATGATCGAGTCGCGGAAGAACAGCGGTGAGGTTACGGACGAAGAGGTCAAAGAGAAGACCGGCGAACAGAAGAACGTCTCCGGTTCACTCCGCGGCGATGCTGGCGGCAAGTGATCTGGCGTTTGGCGTTGCCGCGACGCGCGGCACCGGACAGATCGCTTGGCACGGACCCTGGGACGGAAAGGAAGATTCATGGCGAAAAAGCGGGTGATGGTTATCGGCGGTGGCCTGGCGGGACTTGCCGCGGCCATGAAGCTGGCCGAACTCGGCATCCCGGTGGACTTGATGAGCCTGACGCCGGTGAAGCGCTCCCATAGCGTATGCGCCCAGGGCGGCATCAACAGTGTCAGCGACCTGACCCGGCAAGAAGGGGACGACGAGTCGAAACACTTTGACGACACCGTCTATGGCGGTGATTTCCTGCAGCATCAGCCGCCCGTCAAAGAGATGACCTTGTGGGGTCCGAAGATCATCGATTTGATGGATCGACTCGGCGTGCCGTTCAACCGCACAGCCGAAGGTTATCTCGATCGGCGTCGATTCGGCGGCACGTTATATAAGCGCACGGCATTCTCCGGCGCGACGACCGGCCAGCAACTGCTATATGCTTTGGACGAACAAGTGCGGCGCTGGGAGTCGGCCGGTCTGGTGACGAAATACGAATACTGGGATTTTCTGGGACCGGTCCTGGATGAGTCGGGCGTATGCCGCGGCTGCGTGGGACAGGACCTGGTGACGATGGAGATCCGTACATTCCCCGCGGACGCGGTGATCGTTGCGTCGGGAGGAAGCGGTCTCCTTTTCGGCCGGTCGACCATGTCGATGGTCTGCACGGGAAGCGCGGTAAGCCGTTGTTTCCAGCGCGGCGCGAAGTACGGCAATCCTGAATTTGTGCAGGTGCATCCCACGGCGATTCCGGGCGCCGACAAGCTACGTTTGATGAGCGAATCGGCGCGCGGTGAAGGCGGGCGCGTCTGGGTCCCGCGCACCCCGCAGGATCCGCGCGATCCCAAGACCATTCCGGAGTCGGAACGGTATTACTTCCTCGAGGAACGCTATCCGAAGTACGGTAACCTCGTGCCTCGCGATATCGCCACCCGCGAGATCTTCGACATCTGCGTGAACGAGGGGTTGAGCGTCGAAAAGGACCGCCAGTGCGTTTATCTCGACTTGACCCACATTTCGCGGCGGGAACTCGATCGCAAGCTGGCCGGGATTCTGGAAATCTATGAGAAGTTCCAGGGCGTCGACCCTCGAGATGTGCCGATGAAGATTTTCCCCGCCGTCCATTATGTGATGGGTGGGCTGTGGGTCGATTATCAGCGGACGACCGCCGGCGGATTGAACATCGATTCGCCTCGCACCCATGTCACCAATATTCCCGGGCTGTACGCGATCGGCGAGTGCGATTATCAGTACCACGGTGCCAATCGTTTGGGTGCCAATTCGTTGCTCAGCTGTATCTTCAGCGGCTTGATCGTCGCGCCGGCCATCAAGTCGTTGCTGGACTCGCAGAAAGGCCCCGAGCCATCGTCGTTGCTCTACGAGTCGGCTCGTCGCGAGCACCAGTCGCTCCATGACGGGCTGCTGGGACGGCGAGGCGGTAAGGAAAACCCGTACCTGATTCACCAGGAGTTGGGCGATGTGATGACGCGAGCCGCCACGGTCGTACGGCGCAACGCGCAACTTGCGACCGCCTTGGAGAAAGTAAACGAATTGTCGGAGCGTGCTCAAAACTGCTCGCTGTCCGACACAGGGAACTGGACCAACCAGAATGTCGTGTTCACGAAGGCTCTGCTTGACATGTTCCCGCTCGCCAAGTCCATCTTGATGGGCGCGCTGGCGCGCGACGAAAGCCGCGGCGCCCATTTCAAGCCCGATTTCTCGATGCCCGACTTGAAGGCCACGGAGCCCGGCGAGCGTCGGCGCGAAGCCGAAAAGTGGTGCGACTGGTTCCAGGAAAACACCCGGCAATGGCTGCGCTCCACGATCGCCACGTGGAACGGCAAGAACCCGGACTTGACCTACGAGGCGGTGGATACGTCGTTAATCCCGCCCCGGCCACGACTCTACGGGCTGGCGGGAGCACAGATTATCGACGAGGTCTGGAGGCAGCGAAGCCAGGCACAGGCGAACGCGGCGACAAACCCGGCCATGGCCGGTACCGCTGCGGCATCCTGAGCGAATCGGACGCGGTAACGGACTCCTTTTGGCGAGGAAGATTACAGGACCATGGCTGATCATTCTGCGAAGTCGAGTAACGGACACCCTCAGGACTTTGAAGTTCGCATCTTGCGCCAGGACGGCCCGGGACAGGGTAGTTACTGGGAGAGTCACCGGGTCGCGTACGAACCGGATATGAATGTGATCAGCGCCTTGCAACGGATCGCCGCGCAAGCGCGTACCGTCGATGGGAAAGGGGTCGCCCCCGTCGCCTGGGAATGCAATTGTCTCGAGGAAGTCTGCGGCGCCTGTACGATGGTGATCAACGGACGAGTCCGCCAGTCGTGTTCGGCGCTCATCGATCGGCTCCTGGCGGACCATCCTGGCGAAATCGTGCTGGAACCGATGAACAAGTTCCCCGTTCTGCGGGATCTGGTCGTGGAACGGTCGCGGCTGTTTCGAGCTCTGAAACGGGTCAAGGCCTGGATCCCTGTGGATGGTTACTACGAATTGGGCCGCGGCGACAAGCAGTCCCAGGCGGAGCAGGAGGTCGCTTATCCGCTGAGTCAATGCATGAGTTGCGGCTGCTGCCTGGAGGCCTGCCCTCAATATGCAAAGATCGAAGTCAGTCCGCTGTCGGGCGAATCGTCCGAGGCGTTGCAGCAGCGACGCGATGCGGAATTTGATCGGGGCTTTGTGGGCGCGCATGCGATCAGTCAGGCGATGCTTTTCAACGCGCACCCAACCGGCCGCATGAATGCCAGCGAGCGGCTCGACACGCTGATGGACGAAGGCGGACTGCAGATTTGCGGCAATGCGCAGAACTGCGTCGCCGTCTGCCCCAAACAGATTCCGCTCACCACTTCGATCGCCCGAGCCGGCCGAGCAACCACGCTGCGTCTGTTCCAGCGCTGGTTCGATTGCTGAGTTCCGCCCGCGTAATCGCTAGGATCCGTAGCCTTCGCGCTCGACGTCTTCCCGATCCCGCGCCCGTCCGCCCCGCTACTTGCGAACCATCCACTCCCAGGTATAATTCAAAACTTTCCCGAACCGGGGCGGTAGCTCAATTGGTTAGAGTACTGGACTGTCGATCCAGTGGTTGCGGGTTCGAGTCCCGTCCGCCTCGCTCAATATTTGTTGCCCTCTGCTTCTTCGCGTCTCTGGCCTCCGGTCCCGGGCCCTCCGCGTCTTTGCGTGATCGATTGTGGAGCCGATGTTCGCGCAAAGACGCGAAGTCGCCAAGGGGAAAATGGTCGGTCGATGCGCGGGAAGCCCCAGCGTCGATGCGCTGCGCTTTGACCTGTTAACGGACTCCGCGAAATTCTTCCAGCGGGTATTCGATGATGGCCATATTGGAGCGGCGAATTTCATGGAGCCGCCGCCAACCTCGCGTGACCAGCGCCTCCCGATCGCGGACAAAAGCGGGGTCGAGGTGGCATTTGGCAAACGGGTGCGTCGTCGTGTCGAGCACGATGGGATCGAATTCGGGATCGACGATGAATTGAGCCATCGTCGGGTTGCAGCGGATGTGGCGTTCTGGAGTCGTATGCAACGTCTCGGCGTCAACCATTCCGATCACAAAGCGCAGGTAGAGATCGCTGTCGACGATTTCCTCAACTTCACCGCCGCAGACGTCGCAGAGATAGCCCTGTTCGCACTTCGCCACTCGGCGGACCCCCTTTCGCCAGCAACGACGATTCCTGGATTCTGGCGGCCGCGCCGGTTTCAAAGCCCCAGGACGTCGGCCATGGCATACATGCCAGGCGATTTTCCAGCAACGAACTTCGCGGCCGCAAGTGCCCCGATCGCGTAACAATCCCGGTTCGAGGCCTTCACCGTCAACTCGATGGTCTCCCCCATCATGCCGAATACGATGGTGTGTTCCCCCGGATTATCGCCGATCCGTACGGCGTGAAAACCGATCTCATTGCGCGGACGCTGGCCGGGCCGCCCCGATCGACCGTGGACAAAAGGTGGCGGGGATTCCGGGTTCAGTTGTTTGGCGATGATCTCGCCGAATTTGAGCGCGGTGCCGCTTGGCGCATCCTCTTTCATGCGGTGATGTCGCTCGATGATCTCCACGTCCGCGCCTTGAGGATAGTCCTTGAGCACCTGCGCCGCCAAAGCAGCCAGCTTCATGGTCAGGTTGACCGCCATACTCATGCTGGGCGACCAGACGATCGGGATCTGTTGTCCCCATGCGACAATCTGGGCACGATCTTCGGGTTCGAAACCGGTTGTGGATAAGACCAGAGGGATCCGCCGCTCGGCGCAGGTGCGAGCAATCTGCAGGGCGGCCGCTGGAACCGAAAAATCGATGACCACGTCCAGGTCGCTCGCAACCGTCGACGACAACGGAATTCCCAGCGGTTGAACTCCAGCCAGGAGACCGGCGTCCTGCCCGATCGCCGGATGGGTGGCGGAATCAACGGCCGATACAAGCTGCAGTTGCGGATCGGCGGAGGCGAGTGCGACCAGTCGGCGCCCCATCCGCCCGGCGGCGCCATGAATCGCGATGCGAATTGGAGTCATGGAAAATGTCTCTTTGGCACGGGCTCGGGACTCCCCTCACCCGTGCTCCTTGTGAGCGAATGAAAATGGTGGAGAAGGGTCAACGCGCGGATGCGGGTCGCTGGGCCATGACCCCGCTCCGCATGTTCCGGCGGGCATTGTAACGCGATCGATCGGCGTCGACCACGCGACCGGCCTGAGGATTCCGTCTTCCCACGGAATTTCCTGGTCGCACAGATCGGGGATCAGGAATAGAGCCGGATCGCTTTGACGATTTCATCAAGATTGTTGGAGACCGCGACCGCCCGGTTGGCGAAGGAGGCGCGGCGAACACCTCGGTTGCCCAGCGTCTTGTTGAATTGCTCCTGGTCCGTCGTGTGGTACGCCACGGTCGCGGTCGGGTCTTTCAACTGGTGGCCGGTGAGTATGCAGACGACCCGATCCCCACGGGCAATGACTCCCTGATCGCATAGGAGCCGAGCGCCCGCGACACTCGCGGCGCTCGCCGGCTCACACCCCATGCCTCCGGCTCCAACCTTGGCCTTGGCGTCGAGGATCTCCTGGTCGGTCACATGCCGCACTACCCCGTTACAGAACTCCAGCGCGCGGAGGCACTTGCGCAGATTGACCGGCCGATTGATTTCAATCGCGCTGGCAATTGTCGACGCCTTGCGTTGCTCCTGATCAAGCGACTGGTAGTAGGCTGCGATCGGGGTCTCGTCGACCGCGCCGCCGTTCCAGCGGACACCCCGGCGCTGGACGAGTTCGCTGAGCGTATCGGCGCCGGCCGCGTTGATCACCGCCAGCCGGGGGGCGGTCCGGATCAAGCCCAGTTCAACAAGCTCGGCGAACGCCTTTCCGAACGCACTCGAATTTCCCAGGTTGCCGCCGGGGACAACGATCCAGTCCGGAACTTCCCAGCGGAGCGCCTCCAGCACCCGGTACATAATCGTCTTTTGGCCTTCGAGCCGGAACGGGTTCACACTGTTGACGAGGTAAATCCCCAGATCGCGGGAGACTTCCTTGACCCGTGCCATCGCATCGTCGAAATCGCCGGCGATCTGAACGGTAAGTGCGCCGAAGTCCAATGCTTGAGATAACTTACCGTACGAGATCTTGCCCGATCCGATGAAAATCACCCCTTTCATCAAACGGGTCACGGAGCAGTACATGGCGAGCGACGCGCTCGTGTTGCCGGTCGACGCGCAGGCGGCACGGGTTGCACCGATCTGGCGCGCATGGGTAAATGCCGCCGTCATGCCGTTGTCTTTAAAGCTCCCCGACGGGTTCATCCCCTCATATTGCAGGAACAGCCGGCCTGGCTGCAGTCCAACATAGGCCGCCACCAGGTCGGCCTGCTGTAGAAGCGTCTGACCCTCGCCTACGGTAACGACCTCCGACGGCTTGGCGAACGGTAGCAATTCCAGGAATCGCCAGACGCCGCTGAGGCGCAACGGATCGTGCCGCTGCGACCACATCTGCTGGAATCCTTCGAGGGAACTGGGAGGGCGGGCCCGGTTCCAATCGTAGGCGACATCCAGCAGGTCCCCACACCGGGGACACGCGACTAAGGCTTCCCCTACTTCATAGGTCGCGCCACAGGCCGGGGAGATGCACTTCTGGAAGGCGATGTCGGAGCGGATCACGTTACTTAACTGATTGCCAGAGCAAGATTTGAACCGATCGGATTCCCGCAGCGTAGTCTAGTGAACCCGGCCCAAGGTCGCAAGGCGAACCGGGTCAGTCGTTTGACAGTGACTCGGGCCGTACCTAGAATGAATCGGTTTAGACTCGCCTAAGGGGCACCGCTTAAACGGCCAAACGCCGTTCGGGACCGCCTGGGTGCGTTTTCCGCCGCGATAGCGTTTGATGGGATGTGGCGTCTAACTCAAATTCGAGGGTGTAATGAAGAAGAGTGAGGCAAAAGTCTTCAAGGAATTGCTCGTCAAACTTCGCGCTCGGTTACGTGGAGACGTAAATGCGATGGCGGAATCGGCCTTGAAAAAAACCCGTAGCGAAGCCAGCGGCGACCTGTCCAGCATGCCGATCCACCCTGCGGATGTGGGAAGTGATAATTTTGAGCAGGAATTCACACTGAGTCTCATGGAGAACGAGGAAGAGACGCTGGAGCAGATCGATTTCGCTCTGGAACGCATCGTAGAAGGGGTTTATGGCCAGTGCGTGGAGTGCGATGGCAAAATTCTCAAAGCCCGGCTACAGGCCATTCCCCACACACCCCACTGCGTAAAGTGTGCGGCGAAGCTGCAAGGAAATGGCAGGACTGCGACACATTGAGAGCGTGCCTCGCATGCGTCCCCGGCCACGCAGTCAAGCTTTTTTCTTTTTTCTTTGGAATTAACGGACGTTGACGCGCCGTGATGCAGGTGGCGGTCAACCGATTTCGTTCTGCGTTTTTCAACGCCAGCGGGAACGATCGTTGGAGCGATCGGCCTGTCTTTTTGCGGTGAGGTAGTCGTCGCCAGACTGTGTGAATTACCCAAATTCCTTTGATTGACATTTTAGTGAAAATTGATAGATTGTCTCCGGTTCTTAACAAGAGGGGGGGCGGACTTTCAGCGGGGACCGGCTCCGACGAGTCTGAAGGAGTAACAGTGCTTCCACAGGATTGGATGACCGACGATGAAGTTATCACGGACCGTTTCGTATGCAGTGCAGGCGACCCTGCAACTAGCGAAGAATGAGTCTTCGGAACCGGTGCCATGCAGCCAGCTCGCGTCGGCTGGCAATATGCCGGAGCGATTCTTATTGCAGATTTTGAGAAACCTCGTGACGCACGGAATCTTGCGATCGACTAGGGGAGTGGACGGCGGATATTCGCTTAGTCGTCCGCCGGAGGCGGTGTCGTTGCTCGATGTGATCGAAGCGATTGAGGGGCCGTTGGACGGAAATTCGGCAGCGGTGGACGGTCTGCCGGAAGAGTCACAGGCGAAATTGAGCGAGGCGTTGAAGGGGGTTACCGCAACAGCACGCAAGCAGTTGGAGGCGGTGAAGCTTTCGCAACTGCTGGTAGCTCCTTCGCCGTTGGCGGTATCCGAAGCGCCGACGGCTTGATCGGGCGTGGCTGCATCGCCGGTGCGAATTACCTGACCAAACTCCTTGTCGTGCCATGTTCGAGGAACAACTTGATCGTCGCTGGTCCGAAGCGCTTCCGCTCGCCTTGGAGGCCGCGGCTGGAACACTTGTCCATTTCCAGAGTCCCCGGCTGGTTGTGGAACAGAAATCGGATCTGTCGCCGGTGACGATTGCGGATCGCGAGGCGGAGCTTTTTCTGCGAGAACGGTTGCTGGCTCGTTTTCCTGACGACGGTTTCGTTGGAGAGGAATTCGGCGAGGTTGCTGGTCATTCAGGGTTCCGCTGGGTTGTCGATCCGATCGACGGGACGAAATCGTTTATCAGCGGGGTGCCTCTTTACAGTACGCTGCTGGGACTGCTATGGCAGGACCAGGGTGTCGCGGGCGCAATCATTCTGCCGGGACTCGACGAAGCGGTCTCCGCGGCGCGGGGACGCGGCGCCTGGCATTGGCGTGGTCGGCAGCGTCAGCCCGCGGCGGTTTCTGAACGCGGTTCCCTGAGCAACGCGATCTTCGTGACGTCCCAGGTCGACTCCTTCGCGCGGCGCGGCGCCGAATCGGTATTTCTGGGACTGCAGCAGGCCGCGGCGATTACCCGAACCTGGGGCGATGGGTATGGCTATTTGCTGGTTGCTACGGGCCGTGCCGATCTGATGGTCGATCCTTTCATGCACCTTTGGGATGCGGCTGCGATTCAGCCGATCATCGACGAGGCGGGGGGGGCGTTCGTCGACTGGCGCGGCAACCCGACGGTCCACTCGGGGGAGGGACTGGCTACGAACCGGCATTTGCTGGAAAGCGTCCTGGCGGTTACTCGCCAGGCGCCATCGCTTTCGTGACGATCCGCTCCAACTCTTCGATACCCTGGTCGCGGCTCACTTCGTACGGTCCCGCGTGGTATTCGGCGATCTTGCCGTCGCGACCGATGACGACGAACAGCGGCAGCTTGCCGCCGGCTGGCCGAGGGTCTCCGAACTGCTGAAGCACTTTGCCGTCGTCGAACAGCAGCGGATACGACAGGTTCATGAAGTTGGTCAATTTCTGTGCCGAAGCGATGACCTGTCGGCGCGTCGATTCATCGGCCCAGCGGCTGTCGACAACGACGCCGAACAGGTGCAGTTTCCGATCGCGCGGTTTTCGGAACAGGAAATCGACATACCCGACCTGGCCATACGGTTCGACCAGCGGAGCGTCCTTATATTCCCAGAAGTGGAGCACAACGACCTGGCCGGACAATTGGTCGAGTGCGACTGGTTTGGCTTGGGCATCCTTGAGTCCGAACAGGCTTTGTTCCTTGCCGATCGCTTTTTCCCGCATACTGGCGAGCGCTCCAGCCCGATCGCGCTCCCGCCGCGATTCCTGTTCGATCGATTGCACGATCAGCCCCAGAACGCGATCTTCGCGCCAGGGGGCCAAGGTGGACTTCTGTTCGCGAATCACAGTCAGTTGCGCCGTAGTCCAAGGTAAATCGACAGCGCGTCCCGGGCGTTGCAGCCGATCGCGAAGGTCGAGCAGCGCCGAGAACCCACGTTCCAGTTTTTCGCCCGTCTCGGCGTCGGGAATCGGTTCCGAACGTTGGAACTGATAGACGAGATCAAATTCCTCGCCTTGGCCGATAAACACCGTTTCCTGGCATTGACGGACGATCCGATCGTCGGGATCGACCAGCATCCGCCGTCGAAGTCCCAGGCCGCTGCGGGCCTCGACGCGCCAAAGCTGGCGTTCTCCTTGCTGCTCGCGGCCGACGACCTGATATTCGAGTTTTCCCTCCTGCCAGGAGCCCTGATCGCGTAACGGGCAATCGGGGCCAAGCTGCGGGAAGACCAGGGGGACGATGAATTTGCCGTCGGGGCGTTCCACCAGCATTGCCGGGCCGGGCGAATCCGCCGACTGCCCCTCCGCATTCTGCTCGAAGATGCCGAGATGATCGGGCCAATCAAACTGGCCGTTCAGCTTTTCCTGCAGCAACCAATGCGTCGTGGCGCGCGGCGCGCCGGCGCGAGGCACGATGGTCAGTTGGAACGTCTTGATCGCTTCCAGGTTCTCACCACGTCGAGGTGTGAGCGAACCCTGGAACCGATAGATCATTTCCAGTTGGCCGGGCAGGCTGTTGGTGTGGAACATCGCCGAACAGACAACGAACAACGCGATCGGGGCCATGCATTATCCTTGCGCGCGGTAGTCGGGAGGATGGCGTCGAGGGACTTGGGGGAGGCTTGATCGGGGGCCCGGGTTAGGCTTCGAGCAAGTGGAGTATAAAGTAGAACGCTCCGCCCATAGCCGCGGTAGTGGGCAGGGTAAAAACCCAGGCCCAAATGATCTTCTCGCCCAGCCCCCAACTCACGCTCGACTTGCCGCGCGTGGCCCCGAGTCCCAGAATCGAACCGGTGATGGTATGGGTCGTCGAGGTGGGAATTCCGAGATAGGCGGCAACCATCAGCACGAACGACGCGCTGGTTTCCGCGGCGAATCCTTCCGGAGGGCCGAGCTTGGTCAGGTGGTGCCCAAGCGTCTTCACCACCTTCCAGCCTCCTACCGCCGTACCGAACGAAATCGCAGCAGCACAAGCGATTTTTACCCATAGTTGCACATGGAATCCCTCGCCCGCAGCCGGGGCCGGCTGGAAATGTCCGGCAATCAGGGCCATCGTTATGATCCCCATCACTTTTTGGGCGTCATTGGTACCGTGGGTGAAGGCCATCCAGCCGGCCGAGAGAATCTGCAGCCGTCCGAAGATCCGGTTCATGACGGTGGGCCGCCATCGGCGCGTCAACCAGATCAATGCCACGTAAAAGAAATATGCCACCAAGAATCCCATGGCCGGCGCGATCAGCAGCGCCATCAGTGTCTTGTTGATATTCTTCACTACCAGGATTTGGACGCCTGCGGCGGCGACGCCGGCGCCGATCACGCCCCCGACCAGGCTATGGGTACCGCTGATCGGCATCCCCAGCACCGTCATCGCCGCGGCCCAGACCGATGCGCTGACCAGTCCGGCGATCACGATCTCCATGACCGCGTTTGGATTGTCGGCCAGTGCGGGGGAATTCACGTGGATCATTTTGGACATCGTGTCAGCGACTTCGACACCCCACATCGCTCCGAGCAGATTCAACGATGTTGCAAGGATAACGGCCGTCGTCGGCGACATCACGCGGGTGGCCACGACGGTGGCAATGGCATTCGCCGAGTCATTCCAGCCGTTCACGAAGTCGAAGGACAGGGCCAACACGACCACAAGCACGATCAGGACCATTGGGGTCAACATGGGGAATCAGCGCGGTAAAAGTGGAAATGGGTGGGACCGAGGTCATACGATGGCGGTGGGCGCTCTACATATTCTTCAGCACGATTCCGTGGACGATATTGGCCACGTCATCGCAGTAGTCGATCGACTGCTCCACCAACTCGTACAGTTCCTTCCATTTGATGACTTGAAACACGTCCAGACCGCACTCAAACAGTTCGCCAAGAAACTGGTGGTGAATGGCGTCGGCCTCTTCCTCCGCCTCGTGCACCGCAATGATCAAATGCTCGATGCGGACACTGTTTTTTTTGGCACGATCTTTCATGTGCCTCAGTCCGGCCACGGCATCGACCATCGAACGTGCCGCTTTGACCAGCACTTCGCACTGCCGCTGAAAATCAGGTCGCACGCTGTCGATCTTGTAGAAGGTCATCCGCTGCGTGATTGCCTCGATCGTATCGACCACGTCGTCGATTTTTGTGATCAGGCGGTGGATATCTTCGCGGTCGATCGGAGTAATGTAGGTCTTTTCAAGTCGATCAAGAGTCTCGTGGGTGATATGGTCGCCTTCGTGTTCCGCTTCGCCGACCGCGATCGCCAGTTCTCGTCCCTTGTTGCCGGAACTGCGCGAATACTCGTTCAGCAGTTCCGCCGCCTTCAATGAGTTGTGGGCGGCCCGTTCAAAGCAATCGAAAAACTCGAGGTTCCTCGGTAACAATCCAAACATATTTTCCCCCAAGATCCTGACGCCCTTCACGGGCTATTCACGGACTTTTCCGACAAACAAATTTACGATGGAATTTTCAAGCATCGTGGGCAAAATCGCCGCAGGTCGCAAGCCGCCCTACCTGCATATTCAGTAAGGTCGGGGCGTAAGCTCTTTTGCGGACACTGTTTAGGTGCCTCAGCTTGCAACCAGCCATTTCCGAGGATTGCGGCTCGCGGAGCTACGTCGGCGGTCGGGACGCTGACAATCCGACGATTTTCAATAGCGCCAGAGCATTGGTGGTGCTGGAGACACCGGTTCGCAGTTTGTAGTCAAAGGCGATCGGACGCTCACTGCCCGCCGCCAGGATCGTCTCGCGAAAATGCACGCAGTCGCAGCGGTCCGCGATCCGCGGGCTGGATGCGAGTTCCAGATCGTGGGTCGTGATCGCGCCGATCGCGCGCTGGCCCAGCAAGTACTCCAGGACCTGCTCCACGGCGATGTGGCGTTCCCTGGAGTTCGTTCCGAGCAGGATTTCGTCCAGCAGGTAAAGTAACAGGCACGGCGCGTCGGCGGGGACCTGGCGGGCGGATTCCACGATCTCTTTGAGTCGCAGCAGCTCCGCCATATAGAACGACACCCCCGACGCCAGCGAATCGCGAATTCGGACCGAAGTTGCCAGACGCACCGGCGGCAATTCGAAGGCGTCGGCGCTGACAGGTCCGCCCGCCTGAGCCAAAACGCTGCAGACGCCCAGGGAGCGCAACAAGGTACTCTTGCCAGACATGTTCGAACCGGTCACAAGCAGCACCCGCCCTGGCGGACCCAAACCGACATCGTTGCCGATGCGGCTCGTGTCGGAGATCAAGGGATGTCCGAGATTTCTGGCATTTATCCGGCTGGTGCCGGCGACGATCTTTGGAAATGCCCATTGAGGTTGCTCGTAATGCAGCGTGGCCAACGCCGCGAGTGCCTCAAACTCCCCCAACGCTTCAAACCAGTCCCGGGCTCGGTCCGCGTATTTACGCTGCCACGATTCATACAACCAGAGCACGTGAAAATCGAAAAGAAACAGAAACTGCAATGGCAGGTAGACGAAAATGAAAAAGATCGGCGAATGCTGGATGTTGGCCAGAAACGTGATCGACTGCAATTGGCGCATCGCCGTCTGGATGCCTCCGCCTTCGATCGAGGCGCGGTGTTGCAGTTGGGCGATCAGCGGATCGCTGCCGGGGACCTGGCTGAGCAATCGGAACAGTGCCGTGAATCGACGTACTTCGTTGCCGCCCCGATTGATCGCCTGGAACAGCTCGTGCACCCGCCCGGCGAACAGCACAAGAATAATCAGGTTCACGACCAAGGTTGCCGCGAAGAGGTAGAATCCCTGCTCCACGGAGATGCGTTGCGTCGCTGTCAGCGTCAGCGCGGACAGGATCGCCAAGGCGCAGATGCGACACAGGCCGATCAGCCAGGGCCCGCGCCGCAGCCAAGGGCCTGCCTCGGCCCAGGCAACGAACTGCTCGATACTCTTGCCATGCGCGTCCAGCAACCGGGACTCGACGAAAAACTCTTCGCGC
>VGZA01000025.1 GCA_016872775.1 Planctomycetota bacterium
GCTTGAACAAAGAAGAACGCGCCGAAGCACGCAAAGTCGCTAAGACCTCCGGTCGGGGAGCACCGGGCGCAGGTGGACCGGGACGCGGTGGACCGGGACGCGGTGGACCGGGACGCGGTGGACCGGGACGCGGTGGATTCGGACCTGGTGGACCCGGCGGCCCTGGTGGACCCGGCGGCCCCGGCGGCCCCGGTGGACCCGGCGGCCCCGGGCGTGGCGGACGCGGCGGATTCGGACCCGGTCGCGAGAATGCGGAACCGACCAAGCCTGGCCCTCGCGTCGCTCCCGACGAAGTGCAGAAATTCACCGAGGCGGATCTCTACGATCCCAAGGTGCTGCGGACGATCTTCCTGGAATTCGAACAGCCCGATTGGGAAGCGGAACTCGCCGACTTCTATCGAACCGACGTCAACGTGCCCGCACGCATGATCGTCGATGGCCAGACCTACGCCGACGTCGGTGTCCAATTCCGTGGCATGTCATCCTTCTCCACCGTTTCCGCGGGCTCGAAGCGGTCACTCAATATCTCGTTCGATTGCTCCGACCCTAACCAACGGTTGCATGGCCACAAGACCACCAATCTGCTGAATGTGCACGAAGACCCGTCCTTTATGCACACCGTGCTTTACTCGCATATTGCCCGACAGTACATGCCGGCTCCCAAGGCGAATTACGTGAAATTGGTCGTCAACGGCGAGTCGTGGGGGATCTACGTCAACGAAGAGCAGTTCAATCGGGAAATGCTCCAGGCCTGGTATCCCAGTGGCAAAGGCACGCGCTGGAAAGTCCCCGGAAGCCCCGGCGCAAGTGGTGGGCTGACCTACCTGGGCGACAATATCGAAGAATACGAGCGGCGCTACCAGATGAAATCGAACGACGGGAAAAAGGCCTGGCGAGCGCTCATCGAATTGTGCCGCAAATTGAATGAAACGCCGCTGGAACAGTTGGAAGCTGAACTCGCTCCAATCCTCGATATCGACGAAACACTTAAGTTCCTGGCGTTGGAAATCGTCCTGATCAACGCCGATGGCTATTGGATCCGGTCCAGCGATTATTCGATCTTTTTGGACGAGCACGGTAAGTTCCATGTCCTGCCGCATGATATGAACGAAGTGTTCCAGCCCGCCATGGGACCCGGCATGTTCGGGGGTGGCCGAGGTGGTCCAGGTCGCGCGGGACCGGGTGCAGGCGGACCGGGTGCAGGCGGACCAGGTCGAGGTCCAGGCGGACCAGGTGGAGGTCCAGGCGGACCCGGGTTTGGCGGCCCCGGGGGGCCCGGTGGCGGCGTTGAACTCGATCCGTTGACCGGCCTGGACGACGCGAACAAGCCACTTCGCAGCCGATTGCTGGCAGTCCCCAGCCTGCGTCAGCGGTATTTGCGCTACGTACACGACATCGCCGAAAAGTGGTTGGATTGGGAGCGGTTGGGCCCGGTGGTCAATGACTACCGTCGGATGCTCGAACCGGAGTTGGAAATCGATACGCGCAAACTCTCGTCGCTGGCCGCATTTCAAAATGCCGTGCGGGAAACGCCGCCTGAGGTGGAACAGGGGCAGCGCGGTCGGCTCACCAATCTGCGATCGTTCGCCGATCAACGGCGTAAGTTCCTCCTGAACCATACGGCGGTGCGCAAGGCGTTGGAGTAACGCAGTGCGAACTTCATTGCGATCGATGATTCTACTGCGTTACGGCTTGCGGCACGGCAGAAAGCGCACTGCGTCGACGGCGATTGGAGCGTTGACATGCTACATCATGCTCGTGGTGCTCCGTGTCGCGCCTGCAGACGAGCCGGATCGAAAGGTCGTCGCCCCGCCACCGCGGCACAGCGCCGACGGGTTCTACTCCAAGTATGTCGAAGCGGGCGGTTATCCGATCGTCGGTTCGACCAACGTCAGCGATTTCGCGATGCTGGAGGCGGCTTACCTCGTCGATCTGTTGTTAGCGCGCCGCCCCGATGTTCGCCGCGCTATGATTGATAGCGGCTCCAAGCTCTGTGTGATCGCACACAATGAATTTACAACCGACCTGCCCGAGTTCGCGCGACTGCGGCCCAAAGACTACTGGGATGCTCGAGCGCGTGGAACCGGCGGCTCGTCAACCGACCCGTTCTGCTCCTGCGGCGAAGAAAATCTGCTGGGCTACGAGAGCGATCCGTATGCCGCCGAGTGCATTTTGATTCACGAGTTCGCCCACAACATTCATTTGCGTGGAATGGCGGCAGTCGATCCGACCTTTGACGGGCGGTTGCGCGCCGCGTACGATCGGGCGATGGAGCAAGGCTTGTGGCGAGGAAAGTACGCCGCGGTGAATCACCGCGAGTACTTCGCGGAAGGCGTCCAGTCCTGGTTCGACAACAATCGCCCGCCCGATCACGACCACAACCACGTCGATACACGCGAGGAATTGCTGGAATACGACCCGGAACTTGCCCGTTTCTGCCGGGAGGTCTTCGGTGACACAGAACTCAAGTACACCAAACCGGCCACGCGTTTGAACGCGCATCTTGCCGGCTACGATCCCTCGAAGGCGCCAAAGTTCGTTTGGCCCGAACGCCTGGAAAAGGCTCGCAACGAAATCCGCGAACAGGCCCGCAAGCGCGCTAATTAACCACAGAGGACACAGAACGCACAGAGAAGAAAGAATCGGAATCTGTGAGCATTTCCTCTATGGACTCTGTACTACTACCGGTCCGATTCTTTGTGTTCCGCGCAGATTCTTACGCAGCGATTGAAGATAACGTTTTGGTGCTGGCCTGTTTAGCGGTCTGGAGTGCGACAATTGCTTCGCGTCCTGCTTGGGTGACGGTGTAGCGGTGCGTCTTGGGGATTTTCTGGAGGATGCCGCGGGCGCGCAGCATTCGGAGCAGGCGGGTTATTTTCGAGGTCTGGCGTTTGGCTTCTGCGGAGCTAGGCTCATCGGTTCCAAAGAGTAGTGGGCGGAGATCCCGATTGCGGAATCCATGGATGGCGAACGCGCCGCGGATCACTGCAGCGAGTAGAACTCCGTCATCCTCGCTAAGTGGTTGCAGCGCACGGACACGACGTCCACGGTACTCGGTGGGTTGGCAGAACGAGCGCAGCGGGTCCGCCAGAGTTTGATCGTGTTCCACCGCCGCCAGGGCGTCCAAGTAGCGTTCATTCGAACTCTGGCTGAGTTCGGCACGGCGATGCAGGTCGGCCACTGCTTTGCGCAGCCGTTGCCACGACTGGGGGTCTAGTACGTAGAAGTAAAAGTGCGAGCACTTGCCCTGGACCTGTCGCAACCCAGCATCTTACTGGCGGCATTGGGGCCGACCTTGAACGTCTGACAGGGCTCGACACACTTGAACACCGCCACCAGCTGCCATCGCTTTTCGCAATCTCCAGTGCTCGGGCCTCTTTGTTCTGCTTGCTGCCAGGTATATCGACCAGGGGCCGGCCGGCGTCGCAACGCGAGGCTCCACTCCCTTGCCGTCAAAATGCTCCGGGATTAGCCCAAAGCGATAAACCGTCGTGGCAGGATGCCACGAAATCTGCGACAGGAAGTTGTCGCCCCGTCATTCGGTTGCGGCCGAGCGAAGCGAGGCCGCGCTGGGCTCTTTGTGGTTTTCTACGGTGTTGGTTACTAATTAACCACAGAGTACACAGAGAGAGCTTTCTCATTCTGCCGACGATTGATTCAATTGATGCACGAGCGTCGCAAACCATAACTCGGCCGCCCGACGCTGGCCCGCGGCGGAAAAGTGCCGTCGGCTGCCCGGCCCGCCACGGTTGTCGCCGTCCAGCAGATCGGTGTCAGGCCCGGCGCGGAAACCGGGCATGCGCGCCAACTGGTCAATCGCGGTTCGGATCCTGCCTTCCCCAACCGGATCGACGTAGACGGTCGGGTGCAACGTCGATTTCGCGAGCAGCCAGGGGGGCGCGAATCCCCAGGCTTCCTCCGCGGCGCCGCGGATACGCTGCAGGTTTTCCACGTATTGCTCGCTGGAGGTTTTCTCGATCACGTCCGACTCCCCTTGCTGCCAGAGCACGGCGCGGAATCGGCCGACGTTCTGTTCTACGGCGCAAAGTCGGCGATGCAGCGCCTCGCCGGGCAACCATTGCCTTGACGATGTTCCCCCCCAAGCCACGTTAACGAATCCGATCGGTACGCGAAGGGAGGGAAGTAACAGATCGCCGACGGCGGGCCAGATCGAGCCACCGTCACTTCCGTCGGGGGCAGGCTGGGGATCTTCCGCGACGCGCCAAGAATGCGTGGCCGGATCATAGGCTGCGATCCGCTGTCCCGGGTCTTGAACCTTAAGCCGCTCGTCATTGCAGTTGGTAGCGTACGATTGGCCGGCGACCACGAATAGCTCGCCAACACCCAACGGTTCTAACACGGCCTCCGCGACGATCTCCGATTTCCGCTTCCATCGCAGTTGCATCCGGTACCAGCCGCCGGCGGGAATGCGCGCGATCGCATGGAACTGTCGATCTCGCACCGAGGGATCCCGCGCGGCCGCCCACGCCGTGGCAGCCCCTGTGCCGCCGCGCAAAGGTTCGACGCGCCATTCCAGCTCCCCTTCCGTGATCTCAGCCGCCAGTGCTCCACGCAGCGCCACATCGGCGAATCCAAGTTTGGGTCCGCCCGGTTCGTTGGCATGGGCGTGGGCCGGATCGAACTGAATGCGCTGGCAAACTTGGAAGGGAACCGGCTGCCGCAATGTCAGCTCGGACGGAGACCGATCGTCCGCCTGCAATGGACCGAGTTGCCACGGGCTCTGCGCAACACCCCAGCAACCGATCAAGATCGAAATCGCGATCACGGTCCGCATGGCACAACTCCCAGGATGAGCCCATCCAACACACGCAACGTCGTGCCCATTATGATATGATCCAATTCAGGCGTAAACGGAGCCGACCGGCACACAGGCCGTTGCCCGCGCGACGGCCCGATCGTCCTGCCTTTGTTTGCCGACGCCAGGAACCGCGCAATGAGCATTTCAACCGATCGTCAACTTGGAATGGCAGTTCTCATTGCCTTAGGCGTTCTTCTAAACGCTTCCGCCGCGAACGGCGCCGATCCACCCCTGTCGTTCAATCGCGACATCCGCCCGATCCTGGCAGACAATTGCCTCCCCTGTCATGGGCCAGACAAGAACGCCCGCAAGGCCGATCTGCGACTCGATCAGCGTGACGCGGCGATCGACGCCGGCGCGATTGCGCCGGGCCAGCCCGAGGTGAGTTCGCTGTTGGCGCGCATCGAATCCGAAGACTCGCTCGCAAGGATGCCGCCCCCGACGACCAAGAAGCGGTTGGACGAACAGCAGCGGTTACTTCTGCGACGCTGGATCTCCGAGGGCGCGAATTATGAACCGCATTGGGCTTTCCAGAGCATTCCTCGCGAACCGCACGCTCCCGCCGTGCCCCCGCGGATCGATTGGGGCGTTTCGCCGCTGGACGCCTACACGATCGACAAAATACGGTCACAAGGCTGGTCCGTCGCGTTGCCGGCAACCAAAGGCGCGTGGTTGCGGCGAGCCTCTTTTGACCTTTGCGGATTGCCTCCGTCCCTGGAGGAACTGGATCAGTTCCTGGCGGATGAATCACCGGATGCGTACGACGTCGCGGTCGATCGCTTGTTGAGTTCCCCGGCTTTCGGCGAACGGATGACCGGAGAATGGCTTGATGTCGCGCGCTATGCGGATACGTTCGGCTACCAGACCGACCGCGACATGCACGTCTGGCCGTGGCGCGACTGGTGCGTCCGCGCGTTCAATGCCAACCTGTCCTACGATCAGTTCATTCTCTGGCAGACGGCCGGTGATCTGCTTCCCGGTGCGACGCGCGATCAGAAGCTCGCCACGGCATTCAACCGCCTGCACCGCCAGACGGCCGAGGGCGGCAGTATTGAAGAGGAATTTCGGGTCGCTTACGTGGCTGACCGCGTCGCGACCAATGGCATGGCATTCCTCGGCCTGACGTTCGATTGCGCGCGGTGCCACGAACATAAGTTCGATCCGATTTCCCAACAGGACTTTTATCGTCTGGCCGCGTTTTTCGACAACATTGACGAACATGGCTTGTACTCGCATTTCACGGAAACGGCTCCCACGCCGGCGCTATTGCTCTATGAAAGTGATCCGCAGGCATCTTCCCACCAGTCCCTGCTGGACCGCATTCAAAGTCTCGAAGCGGAGTTGCTCAACGAACGGACGGCGGCTCGAGCGCGATCGGAACAGTTTCCACGCGCGGAGATTTCGTTGCCGGTGCCCACCTCGACGTTCCGATTTGAGGATCTGACCGCTGTCGGCGATTACCATCCCGTTGAGGGCAAAGAGGGACAAGGAATAGGTTTTGGCGGCGACGATGCTTTCGTATGCAAGGATGCCGGTGCATTTGGCCGGACCAGCCCGTTCTCCTTTGCGTTCTGGCTGAAGCCGGGGCCCGCACAAGCGCGACAGGTGGTTTTGCATCGCTGCGTTGCGGCCGAAGACGCTTCGTATCGCGGCTATGCCCTGACCCTCGACAACGGTCACCCGGTATTTTCGCTGGTGCATTTCTGGCCGGGGAACGCGGTTCGCGTCCGTACCCGGACGATATTGCCCGAAGGAAAATGGACCCATCTTGCGATCACCTACGACGGCGGCAGCAAGTCGGCCGGGCTGCGGATTTATCTCAACGGTGTGGCTGCCGACCTTCAAGTCGAACGCGATCGATTGACGCGGGACATTACCTATCGTGGCGAATGGGGAGATTCCGGTTCGCCCCAGTTATCGCTCGGGGCCCGTTTTCGCGACGTCGGTTTTGTCGGTGGCTGCCTCGACGAATTGATGGTGTTTGACCATGAACTCAGTCCGTTGGAAGTCCCGCTGCTGTCGGGAAGTTCGCCACCCGCGACCGATGATCGAGCCCGCGCGTCGCAATTCGAGCATTATCTCTTGCGCCACGATTCCGGCTATGCGGCGAAACGGGCGGAGCTCCAGGAGGCACGTCGCCAGGAGAACGATCTGGTCAGCCAGGTGCGACAGATCATGGTGATGCAGGAACGGACCGACCGCCGACCGACGCATCTTTTGGCGCGAGGCGCATACGACGCGCCGCGAGAAATCGTCGAACCGGGAACGCCCGCCAGCTTGCCGCCACTCCATCCTGATTGGCCGCGGAATCGATTCGGGCTGGCCTCATGGATGATCGACGAGCGCAATCCGTTGGTCAGCCGGGTGGCCGTAAATCGGTTCTGGCAGCTGTTCTTTGGCCGCGGTCTGGTCGCCACCCCCGGCGACTTCGGCAGCCAGGGCCAACTGCCCACGCACCCCGAACTGCTCGACTGGCTGGCTCGCCACTTCATCGACAACGGCTGGGATGTCAAGGAACTATGCCGGCGAATCGTCCTTTCCTCCACCTATCGCCAGTCAAGTCGCCCGGCGCACGAGGAGTATCTGCAGTCGGACCCCGAGAATAAGTGGTTGGCGCGTGGACCGCGGCATCGGCTTTCCGCCGAACAATTGCGGGATCAGGCCTTGGCGGTGAGTGGCCTGATGGTGGCTCGGCCCGGCGGTCCCGGTGTCTTTCCTTACCAGCCGGCCGGATTGTGGGAAGAGTCGGGGACGAATCGAAGTTATCCCCAGTCGCGTGGCGAGAACCTGTACCGGCGCAGCCTTTACACCTTCTGGCGCCGTACGGCGCCGCCGCCCACGATGATCTCGTTCGATGCTTCGGGGCGTGAAGTCTGCAGCGCGAAGCGCGAACGGACGGCGACGCCACTGCAGATGCTGGTGCTGCTGAATGACCCCCAGTTCGTCGAGGCGGCCCGATGCCTCGCCGAACGAACGATGCGCGAAAACCTTGGTGCGGCCGAACAATGCCTGGTTCCAATGTTCCGCGCACTCACCTGCCGTCCACCGACGGCACCCGAGGCCGAGATCGTCGAACGGTTGTTCCGGGAACAGTCGACCGTATTTCGAAGCCATCCCGACGATGCCTTGGCGTTGCTCGGCGTCGGAGAGTCGCCCCGCGATGCGTCGCTCGATCCGGCCGCACACGCGGCATTGACCATCGTCGCCGCCATGCTGTTGAGCTTTGACGAATGTGTGCATAAACGTTGAAGGGGATCTGTATTTGCCTCGTCGCGGAAGTTCGAGGAGACCGCAATGAACGCTGATTCATCAACGCCGCTGGACTCGCGGTTTGCCGCCGGTCCGCCGACCAGGACGCCCTCGATCGCGGGAGTGCCCTTCGGTCCGATACCGGTCTCGCGCCGCCGATGGCTGCAATCTTTGAGCGGCGGACTGGGCGGCTTGGCGCTGGGGGAATTGCTGGGCCGCTCCAGGATCGCGCACGCCGCGCCCGGCTCCCTTTCCGCGCCCCACCACAATCCCAAGGTAAAACGAATTATCTACCTGTTCCAAAGTGGAGGCCCTTCGCAACTCGAAACCTACGATTATAAACCGCTGCTGAACGAGCAGCAGGGAAAGCCGCTGCCCGATTCGGTGCGCCAGGGACAGCGACTGACCGGGATGTCGGGGAACCAGTCGGTGTTGCCCCTCGCAGGGTCGAAATTCAAATTTGCGCAGTGCGGTGCGAACGGGAACTGGATCAGCGAACTGCTGCCACATACCGCGAAAGTCATCGACGATATTGCGATCATTCGATCGATGTACACCGAAGCGATCAATCACGACCCGGCGATCACCATGCTGCAGACCGGCCAGCAGCTGTCGGGCCGTCCCAGCATCGGCGCATGGCTTTCCTATGGCTTGGGTTCCGAAAACGACAATCTGCCGAGCTTCGTGGTGCTGATCACCAAGGGCAAAGGTGATCAGCCACTCTATTCGCGTCTTTGGGGCACGGGCTTCCTGCCGACGCGCTTTCAAGGCGTGCAATTTCGCGCGGGACGCGACCCCGTCCTGTACCTGAACAACCCGCCAGGCATTTCCCAGCAGGCGCGTCGAATCGCCCTGGACCGGTTGCGTGAATTGCACGAGTTGGAGATACAAACCAGCGGCGATGCGGAGGTCGAAGCGCGCATCGCACAATATGAGATGGCCTTTCGGATGCAATCCAGCGTTCCCGAGGTCACCGACCTGACGTCCGAGCCGGAACATGTTTTCGCCATGTATGGGCCGGACGCAAAGACGCCCGGGACGTTCGCGTATAACTGCCTGTTGGCGCGACGGTTGGCGGAACGCAACGTGCGATTCATCCAGCTGTACCATCAAGGATGGGACCAGCACGGCAATCTCCCTGCGGGTATTCAGACGCAATGCCGCGAGACCGATCAGCCTTCGGCTGCCCTGCTCAGCGACCTGAAAAACCGTGGACTTTTGCAGGATACGTTGGTGGTCTGGGGAGGAGAATTCGGCCGCACGAATTACTCGCAGGGCAAATTGACCGTCGATAACTACGGCCGCGACCATCATCCTCGCTGCTTCAGCATCTGGATGGCCGGCGGCGGAATCCGCGGCGGCGCCGTGTTCGGTGAAACCTGCCCCTTCGGCTACAACATTGTCGCCGATCCGGTCCATGTCCGCGACTTCCATGCGACGCTGTTGCACCTGTTTGGCATCGACCACGAACGGCTCAGCTACCGCTTCCAAGGATTGGATGCACGGCTGACCAGCGTCGAACCGGCCCGCGTCGTCGCGGAAATATTGAGCTGAAAACAAATGTGTCACGGTTGAGGGCCGTCCCGAGCCCGTGCCGACGGCACGGGACGTCTCGAATGTGGCACGGGTCTGCACCCGTTTCTCCGACCTCACGTTACTCTGAGGGATCAACGTTTGCTCTGCCCCTTGGGCACGGGTTCGGGACGGCCCTCACTCGTGGCACACAAGGGGCACCCGTGGCACACAGGGGGTATCTGTCACACGAGCTGGAGCCGTGGGACATGATGCTTGCCGCGCGGAGTTCCAAACGGATAGGATCATGCATTGTCGACGGCACGGGGCGTTCGATTTGACTTACAACGCTGGCCGGCGGCAGGCGTACGGCATTCATGTCCGATTCTCGAATGTAAGGAGCGAGCCATGCGTGGATTTTCCGAGGGACTGTTGATGACGATCGGATGCCTGTTGCTGGCAGGGGTTGTATCCAGCGCGGACGTTTACGGTTTGAAAGAAGGAACGCCCGATCTGAAATCGGCGGGACCATTGGCGTTTGGGCCGGAGGGCATCCTGTTCGTCGGTGATACCAAGGGAGCCGCCGTGTTTGCGATCCGCACGGGCGATAAGTCGGGCGATCCGTCGAAAGTGCAGATCAAGCTGGACGATCTGCAGGGCAAGCTCGGCGAGCAATTAGGCGCCAGCGCCCCGGAGATTCAGGTTAACGACATGATCGTGAATCCGTTCAGCGGCAACGTCTACTTTTCGGTGAGCGTCGGAAGCGCCAAATCGCCGGCCCTCGCGCGGGTCGAACCATCCGGAAAGGTCACGCGAATTTCGCTGGACAAACTGGAGTTCGCCAAGGCCGCGTTGCCGAACGCGCCGGAGGATGTGGTCGTGGGCGAGGGACCGCGGCAGCGGAACCGGCGCAACGACGCCATTACCGACCTGGCTTACGTGGATGGACGGGTGCTGGTATCGGGTTTGAGCAGCGCGGTGGCTGCTTCCAGCGTACGAGCGATCGCATTTCCATTTTCGGACATCGATGAGGGCAGCAGCCTGGAGATCTTTCACGGCGCCCACGGCCGGCTCGAAGATAACGCCCCCATCCGCACCTTCATCCCGTTCGTCATTGAAGGCGAGCCGCACGTGCTTGCCGGTTTTGTATGCACGCCGCTGGTGAAGTTTCCACTGAAGAGCATCGGGGACGGCGAGCGTATCAAAGGCACAACAGTGGCGGAGCTTGGCAATCGCAACGTTCCCCTCGACATGATCGCCTACAAAAAGGGTGGCAAGTCATATCTGCTGATGGCGAACAGCGCCCGCGGCGTGATGAAGGTAAGTACGGATGAGATCGGCCGGAGCGAAGGGATCACTGCGCGGGTCGATGGCACGGCGGGACAGAAATACGACACGATCGAAAGTCTCAAAGGCACCGTGCAGCTCGATCGACTCAACGAAGAGAACGCCGTGGTGCTGGTCCGCGCCGAGAATGGAGCGACCTCGCTCAAAACCGTGCCCTTGCCGTAGGCCCTGCGCGGCCGGTTGAAGATGGTACGCGGGTCTTTGATGATTTTTTTGTGATCGCGCTCACTTTGCCTGTTGGCCTGGCCGATCTTTGCGATAATATATGAGCGTGCTCACAATGTGGCGTCCGGCGTTCAACTCTCGGTTCACGAGTGGAGTGCCGGCCGGTGTTGTCACTGGGGACTGGCAACGCAGACGAGGACAAGGTTGTGCGAATTACGGCGGAGGCCAAGGAATCGACGCGGCGGAAGATCTTGACGGCCGCCCAGGAATTGTTTCGCACCGTCGGCTTTGAGGCGACGACGACGCGTGACATTGCCAAGGCCGCCGACATCGCTACGGGAACCTTGTTCAACTACTTCCCGACGAAGGAAGCGATTGTGACCTGTCTGGTCGTCGAAGCCGAGCCGATCGCGGCGCCGGTTGACTCGGAGCAACACACCACTCTGGAAGAGTCGCTCTTTGCTCACGCGGCGAATTCGCTGCGGTTGCTCAGACCGTATCGCAAGTTCTTGTTGCCCCTGTTGGAAACTACCTGGTCACTGCTCACCCGATCGGCGGCCGACGACGCGGGCGCGGCGCTGCGTACGGCGCACTTGGAACTGGTCGAACAACTCGCAAGGAAGTTCGTTGATGCCAGGCGGCTCACGCCTGTCGCCAGTCAGATGTACTGGACGTTGTACCTGGGAGTACTGGCGCACTGGATCAACGACAAGTCGCCGAAACAGGAAGATACACTCGCACTTCTCGACGAGTCGATTGCCATGTTCGTTGGTTGGTTGCAGGACAAGTGAAATTAACGACGGAATCCACCGATGTCACTCACCGTTTCCGAACTGCTTAAGGCACTGCCGGATCGGGACACTCAAGAGGCAAACTCGGACGCCGCGCTACCTCAACCGTTGCGCGAAGCGACCATGCGACCGGTACCGATCGGTCGTTGGCGCAGGCTGTCGTTGCTCGGTTCGCTGCAAGCCAAAATCGCCGCGGCGTACGATCGCCTAGGATCTGCGGAATTTCACGCTGTTTATGTTCCCAGCGCGACTCGACCGGGATGGGGAATTCTTCCAAGCGATGGTGGCCGACTTGCGAATGCGTTTGGAGCAGGAGGTGGACTACCAGCGCGAGGCGGCGATGCTCGAACAGGCTCACTTGTTGTTTCGCGCCAAGGATGAGATCGTCGTGCCGCGCGTCTATCGTCAGTTCTCGACGTCGCGCGTTTTAACGATGCAGCGACTGCCGGGAGTTCATCTCGGGTCGTACTTGGCGACCGATCCGCCTCAAGCCAACCGCAATGAATACGGTCGTCGCGTGATGCGGGCCATGTATCGACTGCTGTTCACAGTCAAGATGATCTATGCCGACTATCACCCCGGCAACCTGTTGTTTATGGACGACGGCAGGCTTGGGAGTGCTTGATTTCGGCTGCATCTTGCCCCTTGACGGCGAGTTGTGGGAGGTGTTGCGTACCATCGATCGTGCCCTGACGACGGGATGCGCTTCCACCCGCAGGCAAGCGGTGATCGAGTGGTCGCAAATCACGGACGAGGCGAGGGCGCCGATGAAATTGCTCGACGAATTCGCCGAATGGTGCTGAGGTTCGCGATATTGCGGAGGCGAGTACGATTTTGGCAACGAACAGGCATTTCGCCGCGGTTACGATCTGTTCATCCAGCTCGCCAAGACCCGATTCATGCGAACGTGCCCCTGCACCGCGTTGATGAAGCGACAGCAATTCGGGCTGGCGTCGGTCCTGTACCAACTTCGCGCCAAGTTCGATGTCCGAGAATTGGCGGAGCAGGAAGTCGTTGCCACCGGCTGGGACCGTTCGGAATACGCATCCTAAAGCTTTGTCAATGCACTCGAGCCAGCCAGGGGGGCTGGCCATTGACGATGGGGTGCTAGCATTCGAAAACCGATCTAGGCTCGTCGAGGCATCCACGTTACTCTTCCGCCTCGTCAATACGCCGGACAGGAATCCGTTGCATGCGCTGTTCGCCAAGCCATTTCCGAATCGTGTTGTTGATGCTGTTCTCCCTGACAGGTTGCCAGGGCGCGGGGTCGCGGCCGAGTCTGTTGACGCAAGGCACGGGCAAAGTTCCGCCGCCTGCCACCGGTTCGTATGGCACACCGGACAAAGGCTATTTCAATAATCCTGGCGGATCGGGCACGACCGGATCGGGATTCGGTTCGGGATGGGGAAGCGGTTCCGGCGGCAGCGGTACGGGCACAATCGGCTCGGGCGGCACGAGCGGCGGTGGCACGAGCGGCGGTGGCACGAGCGGCGGTGGCACGAGCGGCGGTGGCACGGGCGGCGGTGGCTCGGGCGGCGTCAGGCCGGGGACGAACGGCCGTTCGTCGCTTGACCGATCGACCAACGCGCGTATGGCGGCGGCGGGCAACGGCACGGCATCGTCCGCGGAACCATCCTCCGACTGGCGGCCGGTCGGCACGACGGGTTCGCCAAAAACACCCTTCGTGTCGCCCGCGTCTTATGAACGCGAAGAATCTGTCGCCGAGCGATCTCCTTCGTCCTCGCGATCGAAGCTCATGGAACGGTTGCGGGGAATGCCCGCCAATGATGCTACCGGCAACGACACCGGCGTTCCTCGTTCCTTCCCTCGTGGGAGGAGTGCAAGTGACGGTCTGCCAGAGCCAGAGTCGGAACCGTCGCCGCCGGCTTCTCGATCGAACTCGAAACTTCGCTGGGGTCCGACCGGCAGCTAGAGCTTCGTCGCGCCGCGGATTCTTTTAGATCTTCAGCTCATTCTTGACCGCGGCAAAGGCGTCGAGTGCCCGTTGCAGGTCGTCGTGTGTATGGGCCGCGCTGACCTGGGTACGGATACGAGCCTTTCCCAGAGGCACGACAGGGAAACTGAATCCGATCACATAAACGCCATGGCCAAGCATCGCCTCGGCGAATCGAGACGCCAGGGCGGCGTCGCCGAGCATCACCGGCACGATCGGATGTACTCCGGGCAGAATTTGCAGCCCGATCCGCTCCAGCCCCTCGCGAAAAAAACGCGTGTTCTGTTCCAGCCGATCGCGTAGCGAGGTCGATTCCTGCAGCAACTCCAGCGCACGCAAAGTACCGCCCACGATGCTGGGCGCCAGCGTATTGGAAAACAGGTACGGGCGCGATCGTTGCCGCAGCAGTTCGACGATCTCGCGCCGACCACTCACATACCCGCCACTGGCACCTCCCAACGCTTTTCCCATCGTGCCGGTCAACACGTCGATCCGCTCCGTCACCCGATGGTACTCGGGTGTGCCCCGCCCCCGCTCACCGACGAAACCGACGGCATGCGAATCGTCGACCATCACCAGCGCCTGGTATTGTTCCGCCAGCCTGCAGATCTCCGGCAGTGGAGCGAGATATCCATCCATGGAAAAGACGCCATCGGTGGCAATCAGCCGGTAGCGCGCCTGTGCCGCTTCCCGCAGCTTCGATTCCAGATCGGCCATGTCACAATTGCGGTAACGGTACCGCTGCGCTTTGCAAAGGCGGATACCGTCGATGATGGAAGCGTGATTCAGCTCATCGCTGATCACGGCGTCGTCCTCGGAAAGCAGGGTTTCGAACAGTCCGCCGTTGGCATCAAAGCAAGAGGAGTAGAGAATCGAATCTTCGGTGCCCAGGAACTGGCTGAGCAGGTCCTCCAGTTGTTTGTGGGGCGACTGGGTACCGCAGATAAATCGCACGCTGGCCAGTCCATAGCCCCAGGCGTCGAGCGCCGCATGTGCGGCGCGTCGAATCTCCGAATGTTGGGCCAGCCCCAGGTAGTTGTTGGCGCAGAGATTGATCACCGGCTGTCCGTCGCGGACCCGGATCGTTGTGCCCTGAGGGGTCTGGATCACCCGTTCGTTCTTGTAGGTGCCCGCCGCACGGATCTGATCGAGTGTCTGACGCAGGTGTTCCTGGAATGCTGCAACAAACATGACGTGCTCCCAGCCCGCGTCGAATTAGAGATTGGGGATCGGGCGGGCGGGCGGCGGCTTTTGCAGCATCTTTTTCTGATCGTTGCTGGGCGGTGGAGCGTTATTGTTGTTATTGGCCGCTACGGCCGCTGGCGGCGGGGAAAGGTCGGTGAATTTCTCGGTCCAGCGCCAGCCGATCTGGTCGTTCAGTTCCCGCTGCGCGAGCATGGCCCACGGCGTGCCTGGGTGTTCCTTGACCACGCGCTGCAGGTACATCCGCGCGCGGTCGGCCATTTTTTCCAGTTTGCTGTCGACATTGCTGAAGTCGTCGGCCGGTGCGAGCAGCCAGGTATTGCTCTTTTCTTCCTTGAATTTGAGACCACGTTTGGCGGCGGCGAGCATCTGGTTGTAGCCTTCCGTTCGCGCCTTGACGGCCAAAACTCGGCCCATCGCCAGGTCAAAGCCGGCCTGCCAGCGCAGCGACGACTCCTTTTCCCGATCACCTTCGCCGAGCTTCAGGACGTTGTAGAGCTCGTCGATTCTCGGTTCGACCTTCGCCGCCTCTTTCTGGGCTTCGGTAAGCGCATTGGCAAAATCGGCCTCGTTCCGCTTGATGAATTCTGTCGTTGGCGAATCCATCTGGTTGACCGCCGACCGCCGCGCCGCTTCGACCAGCGCCATCCGGGCCTTATTCGCGGTTACTCGCGATTGATACTCTTTGGCCGAAACATAGTCGGGGCGGTATTTTCGCATCACTTCGGGGTCGAAGAAGTGCTTCAAGTGCGCGGAGTACTCCGAAGTTTCTCCGCGTGAAACCGCTCGATTCACGTTGCGATTGGGATGGACGGCGAAGTAGATGCCGCCCGTTTCGTAACAGAGTCGAGTCAGTCCATAGGGACCGAAACCGGAATCGATCGGAGCTTCCTCTTCCCGCTGGCCGGAAAACCGCAGGTTGATTTTCTCCGACAGCAGCGACTCAGGTCCCTGGACGACCTTGCCCCATTGAGGTGTCTGGTCGTATTTGGGATCGGGATCGACCCACTTGATCAGTGTTTCGCGCTGGCCGAACGGAGCCGGCACACCGATCACATAGACAGGCATTTCGTAACGGCGGCAGATTGCGACCGTCTTGTCCAAGCCGTCTTGGTCGGATCCCGCTTCGTCGGTAAACGCAATGATCATCACATTCCGTTCCGGTTCCCGCGTCGCTTCGTCAGGAATCCGCAATCGCCGATACCACTCGGCGGTCGAGTAAACGGCGCTGAAAACTCGCTCCATGCCGGTGCCGTCGTCCTGGATGCCGTCGATCGCTTTCTTGATTTCCACCAGATTGTCGGTGGGCTGTTTTGTCAACAATTGCAGTTTGTCGCCGAAGGCGACGATCGACGTCAGCAAAGGCTTGTCATCGTGCCGTGAAAAGGCCGGATTGGACGCCGCTTCCAGCACGCCTAGTTCGCGATAGACCCGTTCAAACCGTTCCACGATCTGCAGCCGCTGTGGGCGCAGGCTGGCCGTGGAATCGAACAGCCAGACGACCAGTGTCTTGCGCTGTTCGAGCGAATTTAGAATTTCCTGCGTCAGCCGATCAATCGCGCCGTCCGCCCCTGTTTCTCCTCCGCTGATCGCCCCGCGGACCACGCGCATCTCATCGAAATTCCGCCCGATCGATTGTTCCAGCACATTGTTGATCGTAATGGTCGGACTCTGGTCGGTAGGTGTCAGCTCGCTGGGACTGGAGATTTCTGACTGCAGTTCGGAAACCAGAGGCGCGAGCGACTGCGCCACGTCGTCTCCATTGGCGCTGTTCGATCCCACATCATCCGCCGGCAATTCACTCCATACCGGCGTCGTCGGCAACTCGATGTCTTTCAGTTCGTCTTCGGTCTCGACCGGAACGGATACCAACAAATTGGGCTTCTCGTCACGCCGTGGATTATGCAGCAGCGCCAGCACCAGGAACAAAGACAGGTGGACGACAAAACTCAGAAAGAACGCGGGGGAGTCGCCATCCAAGGGCGTTTCATCCTCGCCAGTCTGTCGCTGCCACCAGGTTCGCAAAGACTGAATCACTGGGAAACTCCCTGGACCAGATAACTCTCAAGACACCGGTAACTCCAAGACACCGGCGACCGCTACCGGTCGCGGCGACTTGCTATTTTCGCCCGAATCGGCGTATTCCGCAAGCAAATCCGCCGCTTGTCCCAACGGAACCCAAAATGGACCCGACTTCCCGACGGTAACCGCGGAAAAAATGGCCTCCACCCATGATGCTAAAACGCACAGCGCGACCGGAAGTACTCAGGCCGTCGCCCGGGTGGTATCTATTGCTTTTTCGTCCGGTCCTGCCAGCGCATCAGGTCTCGCTTGTTCACCAGTCGTAACTGTAGAAACTGCATGATCTTATTGCCGACATCCAGCCCGTTGTTGGGGTCGAGTAGTCTCGGGCCGGGGACTGCGGCGTCCAGACTGACCAGGAACAGGTCCTGCTGCCGGATCAGATCCTGTTCCTCTTTCGGCAGCGGGGCGTGTTTGACCTTGAGTTGGTCGTACAGTTTCTGGGCGTCGGCGTCGTTACTTCCTCGAATGATCATCGTCGAAAGTTGCGAAGCCACGAACGGATGGTCGGGCTTAAGAGTCATTCCCTTGTAAGAGATCTTCGGTGAAATCATTACCAGACCCTTGACGTCCTGTCCCTGCTTGCCGCGTCCCGGCAGTGGCTCGTAGCTCCAATCGTAATTCGTGTACCGCCAGGCGGTCATCGATCCCATCTCCCCCACGCCGATAATGCAGAGCTGTTCGATATTGAGTTCGCCCTCATTGTTCTTTCGCATCAGGAAACGTTTCACCGTGTCGATATCGGTGGTCATGTTCTGGAAATGGACGGGCTTCAACTTGTCGTATTTGATCGTCGAGGTGCGCGCCGCGTTGGCATACAAGACCGAATCGCCGTGGCCACGCATATCGGGGACCGCTACCGCGAACCCACACTCTCCCAAAACCAGATGCTGGAGACTTAGTGCCAGATCGTGGACTTGCGCGCGCCGTCCACCGTATTCGTGGATGATAATAATCGGGATCGTGTGCTTCTTGTGGACCCCCGGATAGAATGTGAACTTCAAGTCGACGCCGTCGTCGGTGGTCTCGGTCTGATCGACGGGATCGGGAATCTGCTCCTCTTGCGCCATGGCGAGATTGACGCATACCCCGATGCCGACACCGCAGCTGATCAACCACAAAATCGCGTGCCGACGCATGAACATGCTGAAACCCTCCCAAACCGTGCGGCGCTTCCCTGATCCTCCACCCACCAATGTATCGTAGACGTCCCCATAGGCCCCGTCAATTCTCAGGTGACGATCAGGTTCTTCGAGCAGGCGCAGCCTTGGACCGTCCGGGCGTCCAAGAAGTTGTTCGTACGGGGTTCATGGGAGTCTTGCCGCGTCATTTTTTGTTCTTTCGGCGGCAAACGACCGGCGTTCGAGTTCCGGGATCGCCGCCGTGCGATCGTCCGTCGAGGCGGGATCGCCCGACGCAAGACGCGGCGAAAAACCCGGCGAAGAGTCGGGCGGGCAGTTCGATTCGTCGTCGGAATCGCCAACGATCAGCAGTTGCAGGTCACGCTTAAGCCGGCCCGCGGATGGCGGCGATTTCACGGGCGAACCGCCATCGTTACGATGAAAGCCGGATGCGATCAACCAACCAACCGACACAACCAGTAAACCTAACCCGATCCGCTTTCCCGAACTCGGATTCCGGCTCCTCATCGGATCCTCCTGATCGGACCCGTCAAAGGGGCCGACCAGTGGATTGTCGGTGCCTAGCGATCGCCGACCGCAGCCTTTTTCGCAATTTGTTCACGATTCCCCGATCCGGCCGGGGCATTTTTTTCGCCCAGGTAGATCAACAACGGTGCGGCGATGAATATCGAACTGTAGGTACCGACGATCACCCCAACGACCAGCGAAAACGCAAACCCGTGAATACTCTGCCCACCCGTGAAATAGAGTATCACCACCACGAGAAATGTCGTGAGCGAAGTCAACGTGGTTCGGCTGAGCGTAAGATTGATTCCGTCGTTCACCATCTGCGGGGTGAGTTTCTGACTCTTCCCCTTCTCCTCCCTTAACCGGTCAAATACCACAATCGTGTCATTAATCGAATAACCGACCAGAGTCAGAAATGCGGCAATGATTACCAGGTTGATCTTGAATTCCTCGACGAGCAAAAACGACAGCGGATCGGCGACCCAGTAACTGACCGCCAGCGCGCTGAGCATGATACTGACATCGTGTACCAAGGCCAGCACGGCGGCAAATCCCCAGACGACGCTGTGAAAGCGGAACCAGACATAAAGCGTGATCCCGACCAGGCTGGTCAGCATCGCCAGGATCGCGCGGGACTTGGTGTCGCCGGCAACGGCGCTGCCGATCTCGGACGACGAAATAAACACGGAGGTTTTCTCGAGGTCGTTGCGCACCTCGGACAGGATCTGTTCCACATCCTCAAGCGACGTGCTGATCCGGACCTTCCACTCCGTGTCGGTGGCATTCGGCTTGGTCGTTTCGACCTTGGGGATCAATTGGATCTCCGGCCGCGACACGTTTTGCCGGGCAAGAACGTCTTCGATCCGCCCCAGCAACGTCACGGCATTGATGGCCTGTTCAAATTTCAAGGTCGATTCGGCCATCCGTTTAACGCGCACCGGTTCCTGCGCGGGTGGTTGGGCCGCTTTTTCCTCGGCAGGAGTTTGCTCACCCGGTGCCGCCTTCTCAGGTGCCGTCTTATCTGGCGCCGCCTGTTCTGGCGCCGCCTGTTCTGGCGCCGCCTGTTCTGGTGCTGGATCACTTGCCGATTTTGCGGGTGTCTCCGTCGTGGGCGGTTGGTCCTGAGCGGCTGGTGCCGGGTCGTCGTCGGTCGACGGGCCGCAGCCCGACGTCTTTTCCGGCGACTCGGCCGAGTCGCCGCTGCGCTCCGGCTTGGTTGCGCCTGTTGAAGCAGGGTCTGTTGAAGCAGGGTCTGTTGAAGCAGGGTCTGTTGAAGCAGGGTCTGTTGAAGCAGGGTCTGTTGAAGCAGGCCTTTCTCCGCCGAGCTTCAATTCAATCTCGACCGGCGGAGCATAGGTCATCGCGTACGTTTGGATCAGGGAATGGCCTTGGTCGTCGACGAGCACTTTCGCAAGCACCGACTCGAGTTCCGCTTTCTTGCGAATCGACGTGTCGATCTTGAAAACGCGGTCATTCAGCGACAGATCCTGGGCGACCTGCACTTTGGTCAGCGTGTAGTCGATTCCCTCGTTGTCGAACGCCGCATCGAGCTTCTTCCGCAGGAACGACGCGTTTTGAGCCGTGCGCATGATCGGCTGCACGGTAGTGCCTCCGTTGAAGTCGATGTCGAGCATCCCGCGGCCGCGATACGCCGTGGCGGCGAAACCGACGACAATCAGCACGATCGAAACTGTCATGCAGGGTTTCGCGATCGCCATGAAATCGATATGGGTGCGGCCGAAGAATCTGGCCATTTTCAGCGTCGTCAACCATCGTTGACGCTCGCAGATTTCTAAGATCACGCGGGCACAGAAAACCGCGGTAAACATGCTGAACAGGATACCGAGCGTCAAGGTGACGGCGAAGCCGCGCACGGTGTCGGTACCGATGACATAAAGTGTGAGCGAGGTGATCAGCGTCGTCATATTCGAGTCGACAATCGTCGCGAAGGCGCGGTCAAATCCGTTGCGGATCACCAGTCTCAGGCTCGACCCTTTGCTTAGTTCCTCCCGCATGCGTTCCGAAATCAAGACGTTTGCATCGACGGCCATGCCTACGGTCAGTACCAGTCCGGCCAGTCCGGGCAAGGTAAAGGGCGCTTTGATCAGAATCATCACGGCAACGATCAGGCCGAGATTCAACAGCACCGCGAAGTTGGCGACCAGTCCCGAGGCGCGGTAATAAAACGCCATGAACAGCATCACGGCGATCAGCGACGCGGCGATCGAAATTTGCCCTTTGAGAATCATATCCTTGCCCAGCAGCGGGTCGATCAGGTTTTGGCTGACCGGCTCCTTGTTCAATACCGCAGGCAGTCGCCCCGCCCGAAGGATGGAGACGAGGAAATCGACTTCTTCGCCGCTGAAATTGCCGGTGATCCGCCCACGATCGGAGATCCGCGATTGAATCTTCGCCGCCGAAAGCAGCGTGTTATCGAGCACGATTCCCATTTCCTTGCCGACGTTGTTGCCGGTGAACAGATCCATGCGGCGCGCCGAGTTGTTCTTGAGATTGAATTCGACCTCGTTGCCGCCTCGCTCGTCCGTCCCGCGCGCCACCGACCCCAGGTCGGCGCCCGTTACGTTCTGGGAATCGGAGGTATCCATCAGGATCTGAATTTCAGCGATTCCTTCGCGTTTCATATACGCTTCGAGATCGCGTCCGGGCACGCGTTCCGGTTCCACGATCTCCCCACTCGTTGCACTGCGGATCGTGTAGTCGAGTGCGCGGCCGATGCGCAGACTTTTTTCGTCGGAATCATCGCGGCCGATGGTCACCCAACGGCCGAGTACGCGCTTCCCGTCGGTATCTTGAATCAGCGTCGACTTGCGCACGTTTGGATCGGGATCACGCGATTGGGCCTGCGCCGAGGCGATCAGAGTCGGGTGGTCCTGCTTGGTCGCGACGATACGGAATTCGAGGTTTCCGGCCTGCTTGATCTGCTTTTTGATCTCCTCGACTTCCAGAGGATCGACTTCGGGAATGACGATTTCGACTTGCCGTTCGCCAAATTTGCGGATCACGATTTCCTTGGTGCCCGCCGGATTGAGCCGGTTCTTCAAAGCTTCGATCAGCGCGTCCATGTTGATCCCACCGGCGTCGTCTCCGCCGGTCGCGCGGCTCTGCTCCAGGTCGACCTCGAAGACCAGAATCACACCGCCCGCAAGGTCGGTGCCCCATTTTGGCGGCCAACCCGCGCCCAGGTAATCCGGCTTCGGCACGATGATCACGATCGACCCGATCAGTGCCATCAGGACCAGGCCGATCCGCCAGCCGTGATCCGGCATACGCAGACTCTTCGCCAGCCAGCCACCGAGCAGAAATGGTACCACCAGCACCAGCAGTGCCAGTCCGGTGATCATCAGTGCGATCAGCCAGTTGGGTGGTAACGAGGAACTCGTCTGGGAGAACAATGCGTGCATCACTGAATTCCTTTATCGAACGCCGGAAACCCTGCCTTGGGGACTTCGTGAAATCGGCCTCGGATCTTGACTTGCCTGTCCGAAATCAAAACGGTACGACGGACATCTTGTCCGTCGGTACTTTCCTGACGGACAGGATGTCCGTCCTACCTAACTGTCCGACTTTTCTTTCTTGGGGGTCTCTTTTTTCTGCGGATCACTTTCGGTGAGCACCCGTGCGATGGCCGATCGCAACACCGTGACCCGCGTGTTGTTGTTTTCATCGATACGCAGCGCGACCATCTCGTCGCCTTTTTGGGCATTGACCACCGTCCCGACCAGCCCACCGACGGTCACAACCCGGTCGTTCTTGGCGAGTCCGTCGAGCATTTTCGCTTGTTCGGCTTTGCGGCGACGCTCGGACGGGAGCATCACCATCATGAATAGCAGCATGATGGCGAAAATGGGAAACATCGGGCTGGTGAGCAGCGCCATGAGGCCGCCTGGCGCTTCCTCCGCGGCGAAGATCAACGAATCGAAAAAGCGGATTGGCAACTCATTCACCATGCGATCGCGGCCCCCGTTGCTTTCGCGGTCGGCGGGCGGCCCGACAAACGATTTTCACTGCCGTCCCCGTTTCTGCTGGTCATTTCCGCCGAAAGCGGTTCTCATCATAAGTCTTGGTCCCGTAACGGGCAAGGGCAGGTGACGGCGGTGCAAGCGTCGCAGTTTTTCCGCCAACAGATCGCCATTGAAGGGTACCGGGCGCGCGTCCTCATTCTTCGCGCCAGCGACGGCGGCACGCCGCCAGCATGTCGGAGAAACGGCCCGACTCAATCGCCTGCCTGGCGTCCGACATCAGCCGCTGATAAAAGGTCAGGTTATGCGCCGACAGCAGCATCGGTCCAAGCATCTCCCCCGCCATGAACAGGTGCCGCAGATAACCTCGACTGTGCCGGCAGGCTGGGCACGGACAATCCGGGTCGAGCGGTCGCGGGTCGCGCTGGTGGATCGCGTTACGCAGCCGGACCGTGCCGTTCCAGGTGAACGCCAGAGCATTGCGACCGTTCCTTGTCGGCATCACGCAGTCGAACAGATCGACCCCGCGAGAAACCGCCTCCAGCAAGTCGATCGGCCGCCCCACGCCCATCAAATAGCGGGGCCGATCTTCGGGCAATACCGGGCAGACCTGATCCAGCACGGCGTACATTTCGTGGGGCGCTTCTCCAACGCTCAGCCCGCCGATCGCATATCCCGGAAAGTCGAGACTCCGCAGCCGATCGGCACACCATAATCGGGCTTCGATGTCGAGGCCACCCTGCACAATGGCGAATTGGGCCTGATCGGCGCGCGTCCCCGCAGCGTAGCAACGCTCCGCCCATCGCACCGTACGCTCGCAAGAATCCAGAATCGCCGCTTTTTCGGCCGGCAAGCCGACGACATGGTCGAGCACCATCGCCACATCGCTGCCCAGATTCTCCTGGATTTCGATCGCCCGTTCGGGGGTAAGCTGCAGCAGCCGACCGTCGACATGGGACCGAAACGTTGCCCCCTCGTCGCTGATGCGGGTCTGTTGCGCCAGGCTGAAGATCTGGAATCCGCCGCTGTCGGTCAGAATCGGGCCCGGCCATCCCGAGAACGCATGCAGCCCCCCGAGATCGCGAACGACATCGTCCCCCGGTCGAACGGCAAGGTGGTACGTATTGCCGAGGATCATCGTCGCGCCAGTTTCGCGCAGCATGGCGACGGTTAACCCCTTCACTGCCCCCTGCGTTCCGACAGGCATGAACGCCGGAGTCGCTACGTCGCCATGGGGCGTGGAAAAACAGCCGCGCCGCGCCGCGCATCCCGGGTCGCGGTGGGTCCGTTGATACCGAAACAGCTCGCGATCAGTCGCCACGCAATTTCAGACCCATCAGGGTCAGTTTTTCGCGGACTTCGTTCAGGCTCGTGACGCCGAAATTCTTGCATTCCAGCAGATCATCGCCCGTTTTGCGGATCAACTCCCCAATGGTTGCCAGACCGAGCCTGGCCATGCACTTGCGGGCTCGCACCGACAGATTCAACTCGGCCAGAGGACGATCGAGCAGAGCCTGGGCATCGGGTGGCATCGCCGATACATCGACCGGCTCCGGCTCGAATTTCTCGTGGGCGAATTGCCCCAGAGTGAGCCCTTTGGAAGCCAGCATCTCGCGGATTTCGACCAGCGACGTTTCGCCAAAGTTCTTGCTTGCCAGCAGTTCCTGCTCCGAAGTGCGCGTGAGATCTCCCAAGGTGCGAACGCCCATTTTCTGCAGGCAGTTTCGGCTTCGCACCGAGAGCTCGAAGTCCGAGACGGGGACGTTCAGGATCTGGGCGAGGCGATCCGATTTGCGCTGAGCATCCTCGTCGAACATCATATCGCCCGAGGCGGAAGCATCCTTGAGATAGAGCCGCGCCTGCTTATGATCGGGATAGGTTTCCAGGATCCGCTGATAACAGGCCTGGGCGCGATCGTACTGCTGGCGATCCTCGTACAGTATTCCCAGGTTCAGCAGCACGCCGACGTGGGTGGGAAAAATCGACGCGGCCCGCTGGTAGAGTTGTACGGCCTCTTCGTCGTTGCCGCGGCGATCGTTCTCGACGGCCAGTCCGAAAAGCGCGCCGGCATGCCGCTCGTCCGCCGCAACGGCTCGTTCCAGCAGCGCGACTACCTCCGATGGGTTGTCGTGCGACATGGCGATCGTCGTCGCCCGCTGATAGAGGTATTCCGCGGTCTGCTCCACCGCGCCCGAAAGACTGTCGAGTTTGGCGAGCCCTTTGTCGGGTTGCTTCCCCAGTCGCAGCGCCTCCGCGATGGCCAGTGCACCGTCGTCGGAGTTGTAGCCGGTGACCATTGCCGCACTGTAGTTGTTAATCGCGTTGCTGTACTGGCCCAGCGCAACGCGCGCCTTGCCTTGATAGTAAAGGGCGACAGCGCCCCCGTCCGCACTGCCCAGAATCTCCGCGGCGCGGGAATATCGACCCATCAAATACAGGCAGACACCCAGCCTCACCGACGTCGCCGGGGTCCGTTCCTCCCGGCTGTCCAATTCCGCGACCGCATCGCGCAGAATCGCGAATTGCCCGTAGTCCTCGCTGATTGCGCGCACAATCGTGTCGATTTCACGGGGTCCAAAACTGTTGTTCGAAAGTACGATTTCCTTCAAGTCCACCGTCAGGCCCGTAGCCATAAAGCCATTCTCCAGCAGTTAACACAGAGACCCCGCCACCAAAGCCAGCGGCGGGAGTCGAACCCGCAACCCCCGCATTACGAATGCGGTGCTCTGCCGATTGAAGCTACGCTGGCCCGCGTGCGAAACCGAATAGGTTAGGCCACCGCCGCAAAGTCGTCAAGCCAACAACGTTACGATCACGCTCGTTCGCCGCTCGTTCCGCCGGCGCGGTACAACCCGGGGTAAGCTTCGAACGGTCCAACCGGGAACGATCAAACCGGCATCTCGCCGGCCGCGTAATGACGAGCAGCAGAAGTTAACGCTATATTTCCACAATGAACAACAAATCACCAGCCCCTGAATTCGGCGTTGCCGATCCACCGCCCGTCCCCAACGTTACCGCGGCGATCGGACCCTACCAGTGCGGCCCCGGCTCTCCGTTGCTGTTAATCGCCGGCCCTTGCGTCATCGAATCCGAAGAGTTGGCGCTGCGGATTGCGGGGCAACTCCGCGAAATCACATCCTCCCTGCCCGTGCAATGGGTCTTCAAGGCATCGTTCGACAAAGCGAACCGTACCAGCGGCGCCGCATTTCGAGGTTCCGGTCTGGAGCAGGGGCTGCGCGTCTTGCGACGCATTCACAGCGAATTTGGCGTGCCGGTAACGACCGATCTGCATGAATCGTGGCAGGCCGCTCCGGTCGCCGAAGTCTGCGATCTGTTGCAGATCCCGGCATTCCTCTGCCGCCAGACCGACCTGCTGGTTGCCGCCGCACAGACCGGCCGCGCCGTGCATGTGAAGAAGGGCCAGTTTGTGGCACCATGGGATATGGTACATGTCGTGGCGAAACTGAGATCCGCGGGCTGTACCAACGTTCTGGTCTGTGAACGAGGCACGTTCTTCGGGTATGGTCGGCTGGTGAACGACATGCGCGCTTTGGTTCAGCTCCGCGAATGCGCGGCCCCCGTCATTTTTGACGCCACACATAGCGTCCAGGAACCCGGTGGCCGTGGCGCATCGACGGGCGGACAACGGTCGATGGTCGAACCGCTGGCCCGGGCCGCGACCGCGATCGGCATCGATGGCCTTTTCTTCGAAACCCACCCCGATCCCGATCAGTCTCCCAGCGATGGGCCGAACATGATCCCGCTCCGCGAATTCCCTTCGCTGCTGCACCGCCTGCTGGCAATCCGCCAACTCGTAACTACATTTCCCTGACCCTGCCGGAATCCCATGAAACAACGTTCCGCATTTCGACTCGGCTGGATGCTGGTACTCGCCTGCCCCTGGATCGCCGCCTGCGACAATCCCGATCCGCAGACATTGCCCCGTCAGATCGCCGGCGTCGAACCGACGATCGACAACAATCACCTCTCGGAAGCGATCCGGCAGATAACGCATCTCGATGAATTCGACGAGAATTCCGTCGGGCCGGAGATCCTGTACCACCTCAACCAGTGGATCGAGGGCCGCCCTGCCTCTGAGGAATGGAAGCGCGACCCTCTGGCCGATCGGCTGCCGATCGCCGTTCGCAACGCGTTCGCCCTGGACGCGCTCAACAGCACGCATTTCACGACCAGCGACTTGAAGTTCCTGCAGGAGGCGTATTGGCTGCGCGATCTGACCTCCTGGATCAGTACGCGCCCTGGGAATCCGGAATTGGAAAAATGGACGCAGGCTGTTGAGCCAACGTTGGGTGCCGAAGATCGAAGCCGATTGCTCAAGCTGGAGCGTTGCTTTGACTGGATTGTGCGCAATATTCAGATCGACGCACTCTTGCCCGCGGTCGTCGAACAGGCGTCGGCCGACGCTCCGATCGTGGTACCGTTGCCGGCGGAGAATGTGGGATCAGCCGCGCCCAGCAACAATGCCATCGCTGTCTCGGCCCAAGGCGTGCGCGGACCGGGTACCACGCTGGAGCCGTGGCAGGTCCTGCTTTACGGTCACGGCGATGCCTGGCAACGAGCCCGATTGCTGATCCTGATGGGAAGGCAACTCGGTATCGAAATCGTGATGCTGGCGACGGAGGACCCTCAATCGCAGGGTCGCGCCCAGCCCTGGCTTCCGGCGGCGTCGATCGCCGGCGAGCTCTACCTGTTCGACACCGCGCTCGGTTTGCCGCTGCCCACCGCGGATGGATCCGGCATTGCTACCCTGCGGCAGGTCATGGACGATCCAACGTTGTTGTCTCGGCTCGATATCGATGACAAGTTGAAATATCCTGTCGGTGCCCGGCAGCTCGGTCGCATTGTCGCGTACGTCGATGGTTCGCCGGCCGCATTGTCGTTGCGGATGCATCACCTGGAATCAAGTCTGCTCGGCGGCGACCGCGTCGCGCTCTCTACCAATCCGTCGTCGGTTACTCGTGAACTCAAGCAGCGCCACGGAGTGGCATCGATACAGCTCTGGAGCGTGCCGTGGGATGCCGTGTTGTTCCAGCAGGCGTTGCTCGCCGGAATTGGACCGGACGCCGAACAGATTCGTCTGGCGATGCTCGAACAGTCGATGTTCCAGACATTGCACCCGCTGGTCCAGGGCCGGCATCGCCAGTTGCGTGGAATGCTGGAAGGTGGAACTCTGGACGCGAAGGAACAGCGCGAAGGGGCACTGGAGCTGTACATCAAGGCGCGCATCCCACTGGCTTTCATTGAGAAGCTCGACAAAGATCCCGATGTCCAGCGCCTGCTGGGACTCGCGCGGGGACCATTCGAACGTCCCGAAGACTGGCGCAATCGATTGGAAGGCGCAAAGGTCGTTTCCCGTCGCTCGTTGAATTACGCCAGCTACTGGCTGGGACTGGCGCATTTCGATTTGGGAAATTATTCCGTCGCCGCAAATTGGCTGGATCAACTTACCCTGGCCGTAGAGCCGGACGGCCCGTGGGTCGCCTCTGCCCGCTTCAATCTGGCGCGGGCCCAGGAGGCGCTCGGTGAAATCGACGCCGCCCGGTCGCTCTACCTGACCGACGAATCGCCACAGCGTCACGGCTGCATCCTGCGGGCGCGCCGCCTGGCGCGCGGATCGCAAACCAACCCGCCCTGAAAAACCTCCCTGTGAGTCTCCATCATGTCGAAACGAATTCTGATGCTTGTAGGTGATTACGTCGAGGATTACGAGGCAATGGTGCCGTTCCAGATGCTGCTGATGGTCGGGCACCAGGTCGATGCGGTCTGCCCCGGAAAAAAGGCCGGGGATACCGTCGCGACGGCGATCCATGATTTTGAGGGAGAACAGACCTACAGCGAAAAGCGGGGCCACAATTTCCGCATTACCGCCGACTTCGATCGGATCAGCGGCGGCGACTACGACGCGCTGGTGTTGCCGGGCGGCCGAGCCCCGGAGTATCTGCGTCTGAACGCCGCCGTGCTCGACCTCGTCCGCCATTTTTGCGGCAGTGGCAAGCCTGTCGCGGCGATCTGCCACGGAGCGCAGCTGCTCACGGCAGCCGGTGTCGCCCGCGGACGCAGCTGCAGCGCTTACCCGGCCGTTCGACCGGAAATCGAAGCCTGCGGCGGGACCTACGTCGAAGCGAACGCGACCTATTCCAACGCGCACGTCGATGGCAATCTGGTAACCGCCCCCGCCTGGCCCGCGCATCCCGCCTGGATCCGCGAGTTCCTGCGTTTGCTCTAGGTTTTCGTTGCGGTTGCAGGGGGTAACCGGTGCGTCCCGATACGGCTAGAATTCAAGCCACAACCTATGAAAACAGGGTGTAGCGTCCGTTGCCGCTACAGGTCTCGGATTGGTCGGGCCGCCATTCGATAGCAAAAGCTGTCGAGCTGTCATGCCCGCTCTCCATCAGGTTTCCGCAAACCAGCCGTCTCTGCGTTGCTGGTTCCGACTTTTCACCGCCGCCGTCGGCAACGGATATCGTTACGTCGAATGGGAATCGAGCAATAGGAAGCACCGCTGATGACAATGGCCGTGTTACAGTTTCTGTTTTTCGCGGGCGAGCTGGCCGTGCGGTCCGGGCTGGCGAAGACGTTCGTCGGTACGACTTTAATCGCACTGAGCACGTCGCTTCCAGAACTGGTCACTTGCTGGGCGGCCGTACGGCTCGGGAGTATCGACATGGCTATCGGCATATTTTCGGGAGCAATGCGTTCAATATGCTGATTCTGGCCGGGCTGGACTTGGTGCAGCCCGGCTCGCTCTTGTCGGTCGTGTCGTCTTTGCATTGTGTCACGGCGAGTTCCGCGATGCTTGCGACCAGCGTGGTGATCATGGGGCAACTGTACCAGGTCGAACGTCGTCGCTGGCTGATGGAGCCCGACGCGATGGTAGTGATCTTGATTGTGCTCGGCAGTCTGAGTTTGGTGTATGCGCTGCCTGCGTAGAGGGGTAAACGCCAACCCCTTACAAAAACGAAGAAACCCGGCCTCTGGGGAGCCGGGTTTCTCGTACGGAGGACGCACACCCGTAAACGCGAGCTCAAGCCACCATCCGTAGTTCTCCAGCGCGCGCCTTCACTCCATCGACAAACTCCTCGAAGATTCGGACGTCCAGCGCCGAAGCCGACGCCGCCTCGGGATGGAACTGTGTTCCCATCGCGAACCAGTCCTCCCGGGTACTCTCGATCGCCTCGACCACACCGTCGGGGCAACGGGCTGTCACGCGGAAGCCTCGCGCCAAATCGTCGATCGCCATGTGGTGCATGCTGTTGACGCGAATTTCGCCATCGCCGTAGACCCGTTCCATGATCGACTTGGACACCACCGTCAACCCATGGCGATGCGCCGGGTCCTGGGGATCCTTGTGGGGAATCGCCGTCGGCAGGTCCTCGGGAATGTGCAGGTAGAGGTTGCCGCCCTGCGAGATATTCAGCAGCTGGCAGCCGACGCCGATCCCGAAGACGGGCATCCGACGTTCCGCGATTGCATCCATCAACATCCGGTCAAACGACTCGCGCCGCGGTTCCATCGCCCGCACCGCTCCATGCAGCATGAATCCGTCGCGCCGCGGATCGAGATCGGGGCCACCCACCAGCATGAAGCCATGCAGCTGGTCCAGCACACACTCCAGATCGGACAGTTCGGTCAACGGCGGCAGGATGACCGGAATCCCCCCCGCCTGGATGATCGAATCGTAGTATCCGGCGGCAAGATACGAATAGGCCGGCGCATCTTTCTTGGCGGATTTGAATTCGGCGTTAATCCCAATCAATGGCTTGAATGATTGCTTGAACGACATAGGGATACTCCCTTTCCAACGAATGCGTTTCGACTCACTACCTTGTGAGTCGCGAATGGGGTGTGAGTTTAGGAATTCGTTATTATTGATCAACTCGCACCCGCGATTTTGCGATCGAAGGCGGTTGCTAGCACAAGATCATGTGCAAGCACTCGATTTCGGCCCTTGTCAATCGGCCTGGGGCGGTTACCCTAAGACCTGTCCAGAAACAATAACTTGATTTGCAGGACGGACATCTTGTTGTCCGTCCGAGCAGGTTCAGACGGCCTACGGTCAGGATCAAAAAGCGGATGCGCTACGAAGAAGTCTGTATTGAGTCGCTGGGGTATACGCTGCCTGAGGAGGTCGTCGCGTCGGCGGAAATCGAGCGTCGACTGGCACCCCTCTATCAGCGGCTGCGGTTGCCGGAGGGACGCCTGGAGCTGATTTCCGGGGTGCGTGAACGGAGATTCTGGCCTGTCGGCACGATGCCGAGCAGCATGAGTCTGCTGAGTGCGCGCCGCGCCCTCGAGGCGGCCGAAATCGCACCCGAGCGGATCGGCGCGTTGATTCACGCCTCCGTCTGCCGTGACTACCTGGAACCGGCGACAGCCTGTTCGGTGCACCATCGTCTTGGCCTGCCGCCCTCCTGCATCGTTTACGATCTGTCCAACGCCTGTCTCGGACTGCTCAACGGCATGGTGCAGATTGCCAACATGATCGAACTTGGGCAGATCGAGGCCGGCATCGTCGTCGGTTCCGAAGGCAGTCGGCAACTGGTGGAAAACACCATTGATTGGTTGAATGGCGAAACATCGCTGACGCGCCAATCGGTGAAATCGGCCATCGCTTCGCTGACGATCGGTTCCGCCAGTTGCGCGATCCTGTTGACTCGCCGCGCGATCAGTCGAACCGGCAATCGACTTTGGCAAGTGACGGTGCGCGCCCATACCGAATTCCACGATTTGTGCCACAGCGGCTGCGACGAGGCCGTCGGTTCAGGAATGAATCCGCTGATGGATACCGACTCCGAACGGTTGCTCGAGGAAGGCATCGCGACGGGCAAGGCGGCCTTCACGGAGTTTCTGCGGCAAGCCGATTGCGTCCCCGAATCGCTGCAACGTACCATTTGCCACCAGGTCGGTTCGGCCCACCGTAAACGGATGCTCGAAGCGCTCGGCCTGCGGCTCGAACGCGATTTCAGTACCTTGGAGTGGTTGGGAAATACCGGCTCGGTGGCCTTGCCGATTACGTTGGCACTGGCGGCGGAGCAACAGGCGATCCGCAGTGGCGATCAGGTCGGCCTCTTGGGCATTGGTTCGGGGATCAACTGCCTGCTCTGCGCGATCGACTGGCGACAGTCTCGGGTCCGAGGCAATGGGGGCGCGGTGCATGCGATTCCGAAGCCGCATTTCGACGCCGCGGCAGCCCCCGCCGCGATCGGCGGCCGGGAAGAAGTTCGGTTTTCCGATACGGCGCGATGAACGGTCAGCCCCGCGCCATGATATGCAGCACCAGGAAGGTGAGCAGCGCGCCGAAGAGCATGGAAACCGGGATCGAAATCGCAAGTGCCATGGCGACACACATGCCACGCGACCATTCCTCCGGGTCGTTGTCGACCGAGAATGGCGGCGCGATCGACCGCCCGCGGCGGACCGTGTAGATCGCGGTCGTATCATGCCGGCCGGAAACCAGCGGATCGGTGCCCTGCGAAAGCTGGCTGGGACTCTCCTGGCTCCGCGAGTCGAAGTCCTCGACATCGAACGGGACGAAATCGGGACGCCCTGTTTCGACCTCTCGGCCCGTCGGAATCGGGGGCGCGGTCCAGCGTTCGTTGGTCAGGTAGAGCGAGGGGATCGGGTTCGCCTCACCCGCCCAAGGCTCCAATCGGGCCGCAACTTCCTGGGCCGACTGGATCCTCTTGTCCGGCGACTTTTCCATCATGTCACCGATGACCTCGACAAATTCCTCGCTGATCTCCGGATTGAACCGGCGAGGATGCCAGGGCGTTTCCTCCAGGTGCCGCTTGGCCTTCTCCGACGGTGATCCGCCCGGAAACGGGACTTTGCCGCAGACCGCGTAATACAGGGTGCAACCCAGGGAATAAATGTCGCTGGCCCGCGTGATTTCGCGCGGAGATTTGATCTGCTCGGGCGACAGGTAATCCGGAGTGCCCACGATCTTGTTCAACCGCGGGTCGGACTCGCTGTCCGACGCGGAAAACGAGAGTCCCAGATCGGACACTTTGGCGACACCGTCGGGTGTCACCAGAATGTTGCCCGGCTTCACATCGCGATGGATCAGGTCACGATTGTGCGCATACTCCAGGCCGGACGCCGCCTGGAAAATGATGCTCGCCGCCAACTGCATCGGCAGCGGACCTCGCGAGCGGACCAGGCGTCGCAGGTCGGTCCCGGGGACATATTCGGTCACCAGGAAATGGACCTTGCCGTCGTGGCCGGCGTCGTAGGCCCGCACCAGGTGCGGATGGTCCAGTTGCGCCTGGGTGCGAATCTCTTTGGTGAAATTCTGAATGCGGTCCTCGGTCGCAAGGTTGCGGGGCAGGACTTTGACCGCGCATTCCCGGCCCATCATTTTATGCACCGCCTTGAAGACCTGCCCCATGCCGCCGGCGGCGATGAAATCGGTGATGATGTACGGTCCCAGGTTAAGCTTGGTGCGGCCGACGCGCAGTTGATCGGCCTGATACGAAGTGATCGCGCCAAGCTCCACCAGCTTTGCCGCAAGTTCATCTTCGGAAATCTCGCTGCCGGGTGGCAATCCGAGCTGTGCCGTGAGCATCTCGATCGACTGCGCGATCTGCTCACGGGTGATCAAGCCCGACAATACGGCCGAATTGCGAAACGTCCTGGCCACGCCGATTCTTTTCGTCAAATTCTCCATCGCACCACCGATCAGCCCGACGAGGTTTGATCGTGTTGCCTGGAAATGTGCAACTGGTCCGCCGGTACGAATGCCGACGTCACGCCCCTATTAGATTGTGCGCAACCGTGACAGGCTCCGCTACACCCGACCCCCTTTTTTCCGCTCCATCTCCCCGCCCAGCGCAGGACCAGATAAACCGCCGCGGCGGTGATCATCACCGCCACGAGCATTCCTTGGTTCAGGCCGATCGATGTAAGCATCTCATCCCTATCCGTTTCACCGACCGTTGGCCTCGATTTACCAGCCGCACCAGCAGGCAATCTGGTAACTCAGGAAAGCACCGAAATACGCCAGCGACGTCATGTACGTGAACGTAAATATCGGCCATCGCCAACTGCCGGTTTCACGGCGCATGACCACCAGGGTGGATCCACATTGGGCGCAAAGGGCGAAAAAAACGATCAACGAAAGGGCCACCGGGATCCCGAATACCGGCTTCCCACTGTCTTCCCAGGTCGCATTGCGCAGGGCCGCATGCAACTGTTCGTCCTGGTCCGATGTTTCCGTCCCCAGGTTGTAGATCACTCCCAGAGTCGCCACCACAACCTCCCGCGCCGGGAACGACGCCACGACGGCGCAGCCAATCCTCCAATCCCAGCCAAGCGGTTTCACGAACGGCTCGAGTCCCCGCCCGGCCATCCCCAACCAGCTGCGACGCAGATATTCGCCCTGAATCTGGCGATCCAGGTGCGACAATTCTTCGGAAAACGCGGCCCGGTCCGTTTCGGACAATCCCGATGCGTCGTCCAGGGCCGCCTGGATCTGCGCGTGCCGCGCCCGCCATTCGCCCGGTATGTCGCTTTCGCGATGAGGATAATAGGCGGCCGCCCAGACCAGAATGCTGACCGCCAGGATCAACGTACCGGCGCGCCGTACGAATTCCCACCCGCGCTGTCCCATTCGTAACAGCACGACCCGCCATTCCGGATACTTGTAACTCGGCAGTTCCATCACGAACGGCGGCGTGTCCCCGCGCAGCAGCGTTCGTTTCAACAACATCGCCACCACAATGGCCGTGCAACTTCCCACCGCGTACGCCGCGAACCAGACCAGGCCCCGAAGCCCGAATACCCGTAACCAGACCCGTTCAGGAATGAACGTCGCGATCAAGAGGCTGTAGATCGGCATCCGCGCGCTGCAGCTCATCAACGGTGCCACCAGCATGGTGACGAGCCGATCGCGCCGGTTTTCGATCACGCGGGTCGCCATGATTCCTGGAATCGCGCAGGCAAATGATGACAACAAGGGAATGAACGACTTGCCATTCAGACCGATGCGGAACATCAAGCGGTCCATCAGGTACGCCGCGCGCGCCATGTAACCGCAATCCTCCAGCACCGCGATACAGAAAAACAAGACGAAAATCTGCGGCAGGAACACCAGGACGCTGCCAACTCCCTCAATCACACCCGTCACCAGCAGCGAGCGCAGCGGTCCCTCCGCGAGCATCCCCCCGACAACCGACGCCAGCCAGCTTTTCGCCGCGTCCAACAGCCCGTTCGCCGGCTCCGCGATCAGGTAAACAAGCTGGAACATCAACGCCATCGTCGCCACAAAGAACGCGGTACCGTAGTAGCGATGCGTGAGCAGTCGATCGATCCGATCGCTGGCGGTGACCCGGCTCTCATTCGACCGGGAAACGACCCCCTTCAAGACCTCGCCGACCCAGTTGTATCGAGAAATCGCCTCGACTCCCGGCACGGCGCAACCGGCGGTCGCCAGTCGTTCCCGCGCTTGCTGCAAGTCGTTTGCCAATACACCGTTGATGCCCGGCATGCCCGATTCGCTCAAGTATACCGTCGTATCCAGCAACAACCGCTGCACAAGAAATCGCGGCGGTTCTTGCCCCGATATCGCCGCACTGCGCGACGCTAACTCCGTGACTGCCTGCTCAAACGGCGCGGGAAAGGCCGGAACGGAATGCTCCACCAAGCCGCGCGTTCCACTTGCTAACGCCGTCTTCAGGTCGTCCAGGCCCCGCCTGCGATTGGCCTGGATCGGCACGACCGGTATCCGCAACCGACGGGCAAGTTCCCCGGCGTCAATCGTGATCCCCCGCGCCGCCGCCACGTCCATCATGTTTAACGCAACGACCGTTGGCAGACCCAATTCCAGCACCTGGCTGACCAGGTAGAGGTTGCGTTCCAGATTGCTCGCGTCAACGATGCAAAGCACACTCCGCGGAGGAGCTGTTCCCTTCTGGCGGCCCAGCAGAACATCCACCGTGATCATCTCATCCGGAGAACGAGGGGCAAGGCTGTAAGTTCCCGGCAGATCGATCAGTTCGATCGAACGATCGCCCCAGCGAAAATCGCCCGTTTTCCGTTCGACCGTCACTCCGGGGTAGTTACCGGTATGCTGGTGCACGCCGCAAAGCGCACTGAAAAGTGTCGATTTCCCCGTGTTCGGATTGCCGATCAACGCAATGGTTACGGTATCGATCGATCCGGATCGGGCCGCTTGAACCATGTGTCGTTCGCCCATTCGAAAGTCTTGCGGCTCGTTCTCATTTCGCGACGATTTCAATCCGCGCCGCTTCGGCCCGTCGCAGGCTTAACCGATACCCGCGTATCGCAAACTCCAGAGGGTCTCCCCAGGGCGCCATACCGATCAATTCCAGTTCGGTGGCCGGTACAATCCCCATTTCCATCAGCCTGCAACTGATGGCGTCATCGCCAGTGACGCGCACGACCGATGCCTGCTCCCCGACGCTCATCTCGCCCGCGTTCACGAGCCCGACTCCGGTTTGACCAGCACCCCCAGCGCGTCGGACTCCCGAAAACAGAGCCGGGTGCCGGCCAGACGAATAATGCAGGGACTGCCCGGCTGGACCATTTCGACCCGCTCGCCCGCCCGAATTCCCAACTCCTTCAAACGTTGCACATGGTCGGGAACTCCCACGAGCTGCGCGATTTCGGCCGACTCGCCCGAATTCAACATATGCAGCGGAACCAGCATCATGGGGCACCGTTATTGAGACTCAATCGCATTAACAGGTTCATCTTAGGTTCCGCCGCCGAAGTTGGCAACGGCTCCATCTGGATTTGATCCTCAACGTCAAGCACCACGCGGCGGAATGTGCCGGCGATGTCCGAGCTCTGCGACTGTCGAGCGGTCCCCGTTCCCGATCTGTCGATCGACTGCTACGATGAACCACACAGGGCGCCGTCAAGGGTAGCCTGGCACTCCATCGAACCGTTTGCTGCCGACGTCAACATCCGCTGCCGCGGATCGCCTTTCACCATGGTGGCCGTGCGGCAAACGGCCCTGACCGACGGCGAATCCCGAGAAAACCGCATGCAATCGACCCAGGTAGGACTCGTTGGATTCGGCACGGTTGGCACGGGAGTCGCGCGGCTGCTGCTGGACCATGGCGACCGGATCGCGCGGCACTCGGGTCATCGCTTGCTGCTGAGCCACGTGGTGGCGTTGAATGTCGAAAAACCACGCGATGTGTCGTTGCCGGAAGGCGTTCTTTCGAACGACATTCGGCGGATTTTGAACGACCAAAATGTGACCGTCGCGGCGTTGCTGGTGGGCGGGCTTGAGCCGGCGCGGACGATCGCCTTGGACCTTTTGGCGCGTGGGAAGGACCTGGTAACCGCGAACAAGGCACTGTTGGCGGAACATGGCACGGAACTGTTCGATGCGGCTCGGCGCCACGGCCGCTCGATCGCGTTCGAAGCGGCGGTAGCCGGCGGTATTCCGATTATCACCAACATCAGTCAATGCCTTTCCGCCAATCAGATCTTGTCGCTAAGGGGGATATTGAACGGCACCAGCAACTTCATCATCAACCAGATGGAGGAACAAGGCACCGATTTTGCCTCGGCTTTGGCGGAATCGCAGCGACTGGGATACGCAGAAGCGGACCCGACGATGGATGTCGACGGCAGCGACGCGGCACAAAAACTGGCGATTCTGGCCCATCTGGCGTTCGGTTCCCGGTTGCACTGGTCGAAGATTCCCCGCGTGGGGATCGACCGCATTCAACTGGCCGATCTGCATTTTGCCAAGGAATTAGGCTATCGAATTCGCCTGATTGCGGTGGCGCAGCTTGTGGGGCAGGAACTGGAGATCCATGTTTCGCCGACGCTGGTCAAGATCGGGCGACCGCTGGCGGAGGTGCGCCAGGCATACAACGCCGTTTCCGTGCAAGGGGACGCGGTTGGTCGGTTGTTCTTCCACGGTTTGGGCGCGGGACGGATGCCGACCGCGTCCGCGGTCGTTGCCGATTTGATCGATACAGCGGTCGGTCGGGCGCAGATTACCTTTCATGCGCTGGACCTCTGGTCGCAGCGGGCGGAAGGCGTGGCGCTCTGCGACCATAACCGGACCACGGGGCGGTATTATCTGCGGTTTGACGTGGCCGATTCGCCGGGCGTATTGGCGGAGATCACGGGGATTATGGGGCGGCATCGGATTTCGATCGCCTCGGTGATTCAGCCGGAGCCGGGCGAGCGGTTTGACGGCTACGTTCCGCTGGTGATCATGACGCACGAGGCGACCGAGGGCGAGGCGACGGCGGCGGAACTTGAAATTGGTCGACTGGCTGTCGTCCGCGGCAAGATCATTCGTTTGCGCGTGTTGGGAAACTGAATACCGATGAAATATGCGATTGTGATTCCGGACGGCTGTGCGGACGAACCTCAGGAGAGCTTAGGCGGGCGGACACCATTGCAGGCGGCGCATACGCCGGCGATGGATGCCATCGCGGCGGCCGGGATTGTGGGGCGGGCCAATCATGTGCCGGCGCACCTGCCGCCGGGATCGGACGTCGCCAATCTGAGTCTGCTCGGCTACGATCCCGAAACGCATTTCACCGGTCGCGCGCCACTGGAGGCCGCCGCTCAGGGTATTCCGCTCGGCGCGGAAGATTGGGCGATCCGCTGCAATCTGATAACGATCGAACGGCAGGTGATGCGCGAGTTCACCGCGGGTCACATTTCCACGCCGGAAGCGCGCGAGTTGTTGCACGCTGCGCAGGAGCGGTTGGGCGGACCCGATCTGCAGTTCCTTCCCGGAGTCAGCTACCGCAACCTGTTGATCTGGCGCGCCCAAGGCAACCCCGCGCCGTTTTCGCGTGATACGCGCACAGTCCCACCGCACGACCTTACCGACCAGGAAGTCTTGGATGCGTTTCCACGCGGGCCGGGCTGTGATCTGTTGACGGGATTGATGGAGGCCAGCGAAGAGGTCTTTGCCGAACACCCCGTCAATCGCGCGCGGAGGGAAGCGGGCAAGCCGCCAGCGACCCATGTCTGGCTGTGGGGATTGGGACGGGCACCCAACCTGCCGGGATTCCTCGAGAAATATCGCCGGACGGGTACGATGATCACGGCGGTCGACCTGCTCCGCGGACTGGCCGCCTTGCTCGGTTGGCGTCGGCTGGAAGTTCCCGGCGCGACCGGTTACCTCGATACCGATTACGCGGCAAAGGGGCGGGCGGCGGTCGCCGCCCTGGCCGATTCGGATATCGTTTGCGTCCATGTCGAGGCGCCGGATGAAGCGTCGCACGAAGGCCGGGTCGACGCGAAAATAGAGGCGCTGGAACGGATCGATTCCTTGATTGTAGCGCCGTTGCATGCGGCCCTTGCCGAATACGGCGACTATCGAATCCTTGTTTCGCCCGACCACCCTACCCCGGTGCGCACCAGGACCCACAGCCAAGGTTTTGTTCCATTCTGCGTTGCCGGTTGGGGAATGAATCGATCGAGCCTCGTCGCGCCTGTTGGTGATCCAGTTCGAGGTCCGGTTGGGCATACCGGTCCTCGTACCGGCTATCACGAACTGGCCGCGACCCATTCACCGTATGCGTTCCCCGCCGGTTGGCAGTTAATGCGCCACTTCCTCGAGGAACCGCTCGACCGCTGGCCAACCACCTGACCGGGGCCCCTGGGGAATGCGGCCCAAGTCCGCTAAAATTCCTGCCTTCCCACTCCCATTCCGCCGGCAGCGCTGCCCGTGGGTGGTCGTCCAACCGATGGAAACTTGAAACGTCCCAGCCATGGCAATCATCGTGCAGAAATTCGGCGGAACCAGCGTGGCGACGCCCGAGAAAATCCTGGCGGCGGCCCGTAAGGCGATCCGCGCTCAGAAAGAAAACAATCAGGTCGTGATGGTCGTCTCGGCGATGGGGCACAGCACGGACGAGCTGATCGAACTGGCCCGTCAAATCACTGATCGCCCGCCGGCTCGCGAAATGGACATGTTGCTTTCGACCGGCGAGCAGGTCAGTGTCGCGTTGATGGCGATGGCGATCCACGCACTCGGTTCGCACGCCGTCAGCCTCACCGGCGCGCAGATCGGAATCCGCACGGACGCGACGCACACCAAGGCCCGCATCAAATCGATTTCGACCCGCCGCATGCAGCAGCTGCTCGACGCCGGCAACATCGTGATCGCCGCCGGTTTTCAAGGCATCGACGAGGATTTGAACATCACCACGCTGGGACGCGGCGGAAGCGACACGACCGCCGTCGCGCTCGCCGCGGTGTTGCGGGCGGAGGCCTGCGAAATCTATACCGACGTCGACGGCGTCTACACTACCGATCCACGGCTCCTGCCCGAGGCGCGTCGCGTTCCCCGCATCAGCTACGACGAAATGCTGGAACTGGCGAGCCTGGGATCGGGGGTCATGCACAACCGATCGATCGAATTCGGCAAGAAGTACGGTGTCGCCATCCATGTCCGCAACAGCCAGTCGGACGCTCCCGGGACGATGATCGTCGCGGAACCGGAATCCCGCGACGTCGCCGTCTGCGGCGCGGCGCTGATCAAGGATGAAGCGCGAGTCAGCGTGACCGGTGTCCCCGACGTCCCCGGCACCAGCCTCGATATTTTTTCGCGCATCGCGGCCCGCAACGTCACGGTGGACATGATCGTGCAGGACGTCGGCGAGGGCGGCAAGGCCGACATCTCGTTCACCGTACCCAAGAACGAGTTGCAGCTGACTTTGGAAGCGGTTCAGGATTCGATTCGTGTTTTTGGAACGGGAACCGTGACACACGATCTGAACGTCGCCAAGGTTTCCGTCGTGGGGCTTGGTATGGCGCGGCAGACTGGAGTCGCCGAACGGATGTTCCGCACGCTCGCCGACCAGCAGATCAACATCCAGATGATCACCACCAGCGAAATCAAAATCTCCGCGCTCGTCAGCCGGGATCACGCGCAGGCGGCCCTGCGTGCCGTGCACGAGGCATTCCAGCTGGAGAAGGCTCCCCCCGCGCGGGCCGAACCGGAATCGAGTGCGGTGAACGCGGCCGATCCCAGTGACGCCGCCGATGTCGTGACGCGCCTGCAAGGGATCGACATGGAGGAGTTGTTCATCGACGACATCGCGCTCGACGAGACCCAGGCGCGGATCACGATCAAGGAGGCGCCCGACGCGCCTGGCATCGCTGCCCGCGTGTTTGAGGAGGTCGCGGCCGCGGGGATTTTTGTCGATATGATTGTGCAGAGCCACGGCGGCGCTGGCCGCGCCAGTTTGAGTTTCACCGTCCCGCAGAGCCGTCTGCAAAAGGCGCTGAATGTCGCCCAGAGGATTGCCAGCGAAATGGCCTGCGCCCAGGTTACCAGTTGTCCGCGTGTCGCCAAACTCTCCGTGTCCGGTGTCGGACTGCGTTCCCATACCAGCGTCGCGATCCGGATGTTCCGGGCACTTTCGGAAGCCGGCATCAACCTGGAACTGATCAGCACCAGCGAGGTGCGAGTGAATGTCATTGTCGATGGCAGCCAGGGACCGCGGGCACTCGACTGCCTGCAGACCGCCTTCGCGGATGTGTTGCGCTGATCAGCCGCCCAGTCCCGCGCCGCCGCCCATCGCCACATCCTCGCCGGTGAACCGGCCATGGGCCGCGACATACAGGGCAAGCTCGGCGACTTCCGCGGCGCTGTTCATGCGATGGTCGAGGCAGATCTGCCGCACCGCTTCATGCACATGCGGCGGCTGCCGCTCCATCATGGCGGTCGCCGTCGGTCCGGGTGAGATACTGTTGATGCGGACTCCGGATCCCCGCAGTTGCATCGCGCAGGAATTCACGAACGCAGCGATGCCGGCCTTGGTCGCGTTGTAGACCGGGTTGACCCGCGAACCGGATCGAGCGCGGGTTCCCGCAATCGATCCCAGCAGCAGGATACTCCCGTGACGCCGCTCCGCCATCCAGCCGGCGCATGCCTGAACGCAATAAAACGCCCCGTTCAGATTCACCTCGACCGAACGCCTCCAGTCGTCGGTGTCCGTCTCCAGAAAAGGCTCGATCGTCAGAACGCCGGCCGTATAGAACAAAAAATCGACAACCGCCAGCTCCGAGCGGAGTTCGCGGAACCGTTGCTGGACCTGGGCGGCGTCGCGCACATCGAGCGTACAAGACAACAGGCGAGCGGATCGTTGCGGCAGCCCCTCCAGCCAACGACGAGTCGACTCCACCGCCGTCGAATCGTGATCGATCAGGACCAGACTTCCCGCCAGATCGACCAAAGACACGGCAATTTCGCGACCAATCCCCCCGCATCCGACCAGGACCACCGTCGAACCACGATAACCATCGGCAATTCGCTCAAACATCCGCTTGCGTTCTCCTGTGAAGGAGACGGATTATAGCGTATCGATAAGTAGCTCGAAACTTGTTTCGAGTCGCCCCGGTGAGAGCCTCCGCTTCCTGGGCGTTTGAGAGATCGGAGCAGTGGATTCACGAGCTGTCGCGGCGGACGGCACATCTCGAAACTTGTTTCGAGCTACGTGCGTCTCGAAACAAGTTTCGAGCTACGTTGGGGCGGTTGCAATTGTGAGCCAGGATGGTTTCAATAGACCAACCCGAAAAGGGGACCTACTAGCCCAACTTCCCCAACCGACTACCTCAACCGACCGACTTCCCCGCCTTCCCCAACCGTTCGCCTTCCCGAATTCACAACTTTCCCCTCTCCGACCGTCCCGACAATTTTTTTGAAACCACTTTATCCCCTCTGAGATCCGAGGCCCGTCATGCGAATCGTCATTGTCTATCTTGTCGCAAGCTTGATGTTCACCTCCATCGGCCTGCGGAGCGCTACCGCCGAGGAACCGAAAGCGCCGGAAGGATTCACGGTGTTGTTTAACGGCAAGGACCTGGCCGGGTGGCACGGTATGCCGCATTTCGATCCACGCGAATTGGCCGCTATGGGTGAACCCCAGCGGAAGATGAAGATCAACGAGTGGACCGCGGACGCGCGACAGCATTGGACGGTACAGAATCACGAGTTGATCAACGATGGGCACGGCGCCTACATGACGACCGATCGTGACTTTGGCGACATGGAGTTGTTGATCGAGTACAAAACGGTCGCCAAAGCCGATAGCGGGATCTACTTGCGCGCGACCCCGCAGGTCCAGATCTGGGACTTTACCAAGGAGGGCGGAAAGTGGGAGATCGGCGCCGACAAGGGTTCCGGCGGATTGTGGAACAACAGCCCCGGAGCGCCCGGCAAAGACCCGCTCGTGCTTGCCGACAAGCCATTTGGCGAATGGAACAAGGTGCGAATCGTCCAGGTTGGATCGCGGACCACGGTCTATCTGAACGACAAACTGGTCGTCAATCACGCCGTCATGGAGAACTTCTGGGATCGATCCGCGCCGCTGCTGGGTCGCGGGCCGATCCAGCTGCAGACGCATGGCGGCGAAATCCGCTGGCGCAATATTTACGTCCGCGAAATTTCCGCCGCGGAGGCGGTCAAGATCCTCGCCAATGGCGGCCCTGCCGCCGGTTCCACCGCGGCCTCGACCGGTTTCAAGCCGCTATTCGACGGCAAGTCGCTCGAGGGTTGGGCCGGAGCTGTGGACGGTTACCAAGTCGTCGACGGTTCGGTCCGTTGCAAGCAAGGCGGCGGCGGCGTCCTGCATACCAAGGATGAATACGGCGATTTCGCGGCCCGCTTCGAGTTCAAACTGCCTCCTGGCGGCAACAACGGACTCGCAATCCGCTATCCCGGCCAGGGCGACACCGCCTATGTCGGCATGTGCGAATTACAGATTCTCGACAACGAAAGTCCACAATACGCGAAACTTGATGCGCGACAATATCATGGTTCGGCTTACGGCATGGCGGCGGCCAAACGAGGATTCCTGCACAAGCCGGGCGAATGGAACTTCCAGGAAGTCACCATCAAAGGTTCGACGATCAAAGTCGAACTCAACGGCTCCATGATCCTGGATACCGACTTGGCCAAGATCACGGAATACCTGGGGAACAGCCCGCACCCGGGTAAGACGCGTACCAGCGGTTACTTCGGTTTCGCCGGTCATGGCGATGCCGTCGAGTTTCGCAATATTTCGATCCGCCGCATCGAGTCGGAAAAGTAACGATGGCGGCGGGCCTTTCTCGCCACGCGAACAGCGACTATTTTCCCGCCTCTTCCACAACTTGCTCGGCCACATAGATTGGAAGAGGCGGGTCGCAGCTCACGGCGACGGCGATCGCGTCGGACGGTCGCGAATCGACTTCGATCAACTCGCCATCGCGTTTAATTCGCAGCAGGGCGTAGTAGGTGCGTTCCTGCAGCGAACTGATCATGACGCTGTCCAGTTCACCGCCAAGTTGCGTGACGACTTGGATCAGCAGATCGTGCGTCAGCGGTCGCGGTGGCGGCGGCTGATTCTTCTTGACGCGACGCTCGATATGGTTCGCTTCCCACATCCCGATCACGATGGGGAATTGGCGTTCGCCGTCGACTTCGCGCAGGTAAATGATCTGTTCCGGACTGATGTCGCTGGTAATGATCCGGGAGAGTTTCATGAGCACGGGCATGGCCTGATTCCTCGAGGAAAATCGCGGTGGGTCGACGCGACTTATTATAGAGCGACGGGTGGGGTTCGGGGAACGGCGTTGGGAATGGCACGGGCGGCGAGCGTCTATTTCGACTTCCGCAGTTCGCGCAGCGATGCGCGGGTGGCCTGCAGCTGTTCGCCGTATTTGTTCTGCTTTTCCCGTTCCGCGGCGACCACGGGGGCCGGTGCCCGCTCGGCGAACCCTGGCGCGGCCAGTTTTCGTTCGATGGCCTGGAGCAACTCACTGAATTTCCGTTCCTCTTTCTCCAGCCGCGCGATCTCGGCATCCAGGTCGATCAGGCCGCTCAGGTCGACAAATACTTCGGCCCCCTCCAGGCTTAACATGGCGTGGGTTTTGGGGATGTCAATGGTGGGGCCGATCTGCGCGAGCGAAGCGTTGGCCATCGACTGAAAGTAGATCGCCATCGGCCGCAGCAGTTCGGCGGTTTCCGCATCGGTCCGCACGGCGAATTCGATCGGCTTGCGGGGTGCGATATTCTGCCGGCTGCGGATGTCGCGCAAGGCGCCGAGCATGGTCTGGAAGCGGGCGAAGCGCTGTTCCATTTCGGTATCGACCCAATCCGAGGTGCTCGCGGGCCACGTAGCGCGCATGATCGACTCCGCGGCCCGTTCCCGATTTCCGAGTCCTCGTACGGGCAATTGGGCGTTCAGTAATTGCCAGATTTCCTCGGTGACGAAGGGGATCATCGGGTGCAGGAGCCGGAGCAGCTGGTCCAAGACGTGGGCAAGCACACGCTGGGCCGACGTCCGACCGTCCGCCGCCTGCAGCCGTCCCTTGGCCATTTCCAGATAGAAACTGCAGAACTCGTCCCACGTGAAGTCGTACAGCACGCGGGCCGCTTCTCCGAAACGATAAGACTCGAGCGCCTCGGTGGTCTGCCGGTTCACGGTCGCTAATCGGCTGAGTATCCAGCGATCCTCGACGGTGAGTTCCGCCGGTTCCACGTCTCCGGGTTCGAATTCGCGCAGGTTGATCAGCGCGAATCGTGCGGCATTCCAGAGCTTATTGCAGAAGTTGCGGGAGACCTCGAACCGTTCGCTGACAACCAGCCCGCGCGGAAGCGCGTTGTCCTCGGCACTGCGCGCCCACTGCGTCGAGAACTCTCGATTACATTTGCCGCACTTGATCCGCGGCAATTCGCGGTTCGCGCGCGTCTGATCGAGCAACGATTGGCAATGCGGGCATTCGAACTGCACCGGCATGCGCACGTCCTGCGTCTCCGTGCAGAGGTAGGCCAGTCCGTAACGCAACGCGTCGGGACCGAACTTCCCGATCACGTCCAGAGGATCGACGCCGTTCCCTTTGGACTTCGACATCGTCTCGCCGTCGCGATCCAAGATTTTGGGGTGGATGTAGACGTTGCGGAACGGGACGTCGCCCACGTTGTGCAATCCGGTAATCACCATTCGCGCCACCCATAAGGTGATAATGTCGCGGCTGGTGATCAGCACACTGGTCGGATAGAAACAGGCCAATTCGGCGGTCTTCTCCGGCCATCCGAGCGTGGAGTGGGGCCAGAGCGCCGAGCTGAACCAGGTGTCGAGCACATCCTGTTCGCGCGTAAAACCGTCCGTCTCCAGGATCGACTCCAACGGAGAGTCGTCGTCGGCAATGCAGACATGAATGGTCGCAAAAGTCTCGGCTCTCCCCGCCGATCGACCATCGACATTCATGAACCGTGACTCGGCCGCGCGACGAGCCTCTTCCTCGACGTAATACGCCGCCCGCTGTTCGGTGACCCGCGGATCGGCGGATAGTTTTTCGACGTAACGCCGCGTCTCTTCCTGCGTGTCGAAGGCCCGCGACCATACCGGGATCTGGTGCCCCCACCACAACTGACGGCTCACCGGCCAGTCGCGCTTTTCACCCAGCCAGTCGAGATAACTTCTGGCATACCGAGGCGGCGTAATCGTCACGCGGCCGTCGCGCACGCCATCCATCGCCGACTGGGCCAATCGGTCCATGCGCACAAACCACTGGTCGGCAATGTACGGCTCGATCGGCGTCTTGCTGCGATCGGAATGAGCCAGATCGATCTCGCGGTCCTCGGTCTGTTCCAGCAATCCCGCCGCCTCCATGTCGGCCACGACGCGCTCCCGCGCAGCGCGGATCTTCAGGCCCTGGTACGGGCCGGCGTTGGTATTCAACGTGCCGTCCGAGTTGAGGATATTGATCATCGGCAGGGACCGCCGTCGCCCAACGTCGTAGTCATTGGGGTCGTGCGCGGGGGTGATTTTCACGCAGCCGCTTCCCATCTCGGGCTTCGCCCATTCGTCCGCCACAAGCGGGATTTCTCGGTCGACCAGCGGAAGGCGAAGTTTACGACCGGCGATCGCCATGTCGCGCAGGCGGATCAAGCCAGGCAGCACATTCCTCCGCCGCTCTTCCAGTTGCTGTAGTTCCCGCTCCAGATCGGGCTTCTCTTTGGCGGCGGCCCGCTCCAGACGGTTGCGCAACTCGTGCTCCCAGGCGTCCAGCGCCGCGGCCGGATCGGGATGCACTGCGACTGCCGTGTCGCCCAGCATCGTCTCGGGCCGCGTTGTCGCGATCGTCACGTATTCCGGTTCGCCGGCCTGAGGGGCGATGACCGGATAGCGGAAATGCCAGAAGTTACCCTTCACCGTCTCGTGGAACACTTCGTCGTCGCTGACGGTCGTCTGCAGGAAAGTATCCCAGTTGACCAGCCGCAGACCGCGATAGATCAGTGATTCGCGGAACAGGTCGAAGAAAGTTCTGCGTACCGCGCGGGCGCAGACCGCGTCGAGTGTAAAACGCGTGCGACGCCAGTCGCAACTGCACCCCATCTGTTTCAGCTGGCGGAGTATTCGCGCCTCGTACTGATCTTTCCATTGCCAGATCCGCTCCACCAGCTTCGTTCGGCCCAAGTCGTGCCGCGTCTTGCCCTCCTCCTCTTTCAAGCGGCGTTCGACGACCGCTTGCGTCGCGATGCCGGCATGGTCGGTCCCCGGCATCCAGAGGGCGTTGAAGCCTTGCATCCGCTTCCAGCGGATCATGATATCCTGCAGGGTGTTGTTCAGTGCATGCCCAAGATGCAAGGCGCCGGTGACATTGGGAGGTGGGATCACGATTGTGAAGGGAGTTCGCGCAGGATCGGGATCGGCCTGGAAACAACCCAGTTCCTCCCAGCGGCTCGCGATCCTTGGACAGGCTTCGGCGTGATCGAAGCGATTGGGCAGTTCTTCCGGAGAAAAAGTCATGATTTTCGAGCACCCTGTTCGTCTTTGCACAGTTTGTATTCCACCGCATCCACCAGGGCGAGCCAACTGGCTTCGATGATGTTTTCGCTTACGCCCACGGTGCCCCACAGGTCGGACGCATCGGCACTCTCGATAATCACGCGAATTCGAGCGGCCGTGCCGGCCTCCGAGTTCACGACGCGCACCTTATAGTCGACAAGTCGCATTTCGCGCAGGTTCGGGAAAGCGTCATGGAGCCCTTTGCGCAGCGCGGCGTCCAGAGCGTTCACCGGCCCGTCTCCTTCCGCGACCTCGTACTTCACCACGCCGTTGACGCCAATTTTCACGGTTGCCTCCGTGACCGGCGACCCCGCCAGTTCCGTTCCTACTTTGACGTGGTACTTGATTCGTTCAAAATGGGGCTGGAACGTCCCGGCGCAGCGGCGTACCAGTAGATCGAACGATGCTTCGGCCGCCTCGAACACATACCCTTGATTCTCCAGCGCCACGACCTGGGCCAGGATCCTGTCCATCAGCTCGCGGTTCTGCTGGATATTGTGTTTGGACGTCAGCGCCATGATGTTCGAGCGCCCGGAGAGTTCGCTGACCAGAATCCGACGCTCGTTGCCAACCAGCGTCGGGTCGAGGTGTTCATAGCTGTTGGTTGCGCGAGCGATCGCATGCACATGCATACCCCCTTTGTGCGCGAAGGCACTCTGGCCCACAAACGGCTGGTTCGTGCGCATATGGATATTTGCCGTTTCGTAGACGAAGCGCGAGAGTTCCGTCAGATGTTCCAGGTTGCCGCGGGGCAGCACTTTGTAACCACGCTTTTTGAAGGCCAGATTGGCGATTACGGAAATCAAGTCGGCGTTGCCGCAGCGTTCGCCGAAACCGTTGATCGTGCCCTGCGCTTGCACCGCCCCGGCGTCCACCGCCGCCAGCGAATTGGCGACCGCCAGTTCGCAGTCATTGTGACAATGGATGCCGACCGCCACGCCGGAATCCCGCAGCGCTTCGATCGCTTCCCGCGTGCCCGCGGCGACCTCCTCCGGCAGGCTGCCGCCGTTGGTGTCGCAAAGCACGACCAGCGACGCGCCCGCCTCCGCCGCGGTGCGCAAAGTGGTCAGCGCATAGTCCCGATTCGCCTTCCAACCATCAAAGAAATGCTCGGCGTCATAAATCACTTCCCGGCCCGTCCGCGCAAGGAACTCGGCGCTTTCGCCGATCATCGCCAGGTTCTCTTCCAGCGAGACGCGCAGCACTTCCAACACGTGGAAATCGGACGTCTTGCCAACAATCGTACAGACCGGCGCACCCGACGCAAGCAGCGCCTGCATCCCCGGGTCGTCCTCGGCGCGAACGCCTCGGCGACGTGTCATCCCGAACGCGCAGAGCTTCGCCTGCCGAAGATTCAGGGCCCGGGCCCGTCGGAAAAACTCCACGTCCTTTTCGTTCGAAAGCGGATAGCCGCCCTCCACGTAATCGATGCCGATTTCGTCCAGTCGGCGCGCGATCTGCAGCTTGTCTTCCAACGACAAACTGATCCCCTCGCCCTGCGTGCCGTCCCGCAGCGTCGTGTCGTACATCTGGATCGTTCGGTCAGGAGTCGTTTGCATCGGTGCCTCACCTTAACAAAAAAACCCTGAAACCCGCGAACGAGCTTCAGGGCGTAAATCTCAAATCTGGTCGATCCCCCCCTAGGCTCGCTGCCTCCAAATCGATGGGCAAATAATAACGTCGGTTTCAACGGGAGTTTTCATGACGGGATCCTTGGTCAAGCTCGACTCAGTAAAATACGTCCCGACTCGCAGACTGTCAATCTGAGCGTGGTTCCGAAACATCGGCGGGGCCATGTCCATGTTGTGCCGTCGGATCTGTTGCCGCCTGAATTTCGCATGGGGGTCCGTTCGGTGGATCAATCGTCGCATCCGTACTCCACTGCAAATCCGCCAAGAAATTCTACGCGGTGAACCTCGATTTCGTCCGTGTCACTCATCTCCAAAACAAAACGCTGTTGCCTCGTCGCGTCGTCGGCCCCAATCTCGACAGAATAGATGGATAAACTCGAAACCTCCACGCCCGGTTCAACGCGTGAGCGCATGAAGTCGCGGGCGCGCTGCTCGAATTCGGATAGGTTGTCCCGAATCTGCTGAAAGAAGTCTCGCTGCAACTGCGACGGGCCAGAATCTGACGCATCCACACTCACCATGAAGCCCGCGGTCCTGGAATGCGGAATCGACATCCAAATACCCTGCTCAAACTCGATATGTCCAAATACCGAATCATTGGCGGCAGTTCTTGGTTTCGGCTTGAATAATCTGAAGAGGTTGCCGAACAAGCTCATTAAGTAGGCACCACCCGCGATACATCCAGGAAACCCAATAGCGGACCGGGTCCCCCCAGAGGTCATGCTGCGCCGATGGCACGATCCTCTTCGCCGTCCTCGTCGTCGTCCTCGTCGTCGTCCTCGTCGTCGTCGTCGTCCTCGTCGTCCGCATCTTCATCCCCGATCGGGTCCTCGTCGTGGTCGCTCGCCTCGTCGCCGTCCAACTCGTGGGACTCTTCTTCCAGCGCTGCTTCCTCGTCGAACAAATCGTCGTCCTCCAGCATCGATTCGGCATCCGGATCGTCATGCAGTGGCTCGTCGTCCTTCGTCCGCAAGTTGGTGGCGACACTTCCGCCATCGGCGGCGCGCCGGCTGTCGCCGGGGTCGCGTTGCGCGAGCGGGGAACTGAAGTCCGATTCCGGTTCACGATCGGGGATGATGCGATTGGAACGGCGTGGCTGCGTCGTGGGCCGTTCCGGGGTAGCTCGGCTGGGGGCGGGCTCTTGCGAGCGGGCCGTCGACGCCAACGCCATCATTGCAGCCGGCGGAGCAGCCGCTGCCGCGGCAGCGGCAACGACCGGTGCCGCGAGCGCCGCGGGGCGAATACCGTCTAACGGCTTCTGTCCGCTTTGCATCCGCTCCCAATCATCCAGGGAAATCAGGACTTCGCGGGCTTGCGAACCGGCATACTGCCCGACAATCCCGTCCTCGGCCATGAAGTCGATCAGACGTGCCGCGCGTCCATAACCGACACCCAGCGTGCGCTGCAGCAGCGAGACGCTGCCTCGTCCCTCACGCACCACCACATCGATCGCGCTCTCGTACAATTCGTCGCGCTTTTTGATCGCCTCGATCCCGCCTTCGGCTCCGGCGGACTCGACCTTCATGTTGACGAGTTCGCTGACGAAGTTCTGAGTCTGCCCCTTGCTGCAGAAATCGACGACCCGATTAATCTCGTCGTCACTTAAGTAGGTTCCCTGGCCTCGCAGCAGTGTGCTGGTGCCGGGCCAGAGGAACAGCATGTCTCCGTTGCCCAACAATTTATCCGCCCCCATTTCGTCCAGCACAACGCGGCTGTCGGTTCGACTGGCGACCTGGAACGAGATGCGCGCGGGCAGATTCGACTTGATCAGACCGGTGATGACGTCGACGGTCGGCTTCTGGGTCGCCAGAATCAGGTGGATGCCGACGGCGCGACTCTTCTGCGCCAGGCGAATAATGTGCTGCTCGACCTCCTTGCCCGTCGCCTGCATCATCATGTCGGCGATCTCGTCCGCGACGATGACGATGAACGGCAGGTTGAGCGGAATGCGTTTGCGGTCCTCTTCGGTTTCCGGCTGCAGACGTTCAAACAGTTCGGCCTCGCCCAGCTGGTTGTAGCTGCAGATGTGCCGCACGCCGGCCCGCGCCAGCAACGCGTACCGTTCCTCCATCTTTTCGACCGCCCAGGCCAGGATCGCCTCGGCCTTCTTCATGTCGGTGACGACCGGGTGCATCAGGTGGGGCAGGCGGCCGTATCCGCTCAATTCCACCATCTTCGGATCGATCATCAGCATGCGCACCTCGTCGGGGCGGCGGGTCATCAGCATGGACGAGATGATGGCGTTCAGGCAGACACTTTTCCCGGTACCGGTTCGCCCGGCGATCAGCAGGTGCGGCAGGGACGCCAGATCCACGGTGAGCGGATTCCCCGAAACATCTTTGCCAAGGAAGAGCGGGATCCGCATCTTCTTGACCTTGCCGTTCGCCTCTTCAATCACCTCCCGCATCCGCACGACCTGGCGCTCTTCATTGGGCACCTCGATTCCCACCGTATTCTTGCCGGGAATCGGCGCGACAATTCGCACGCTTGGCACCCGCAGCGCGATCGCCAGATCATCGGCAAGTCCCGTGATTTTCGAGAGTCGCAGTCCGGCTTCGAGTTCCACTTCGTACTGAGCAATGACCGGTCCCGTTTCAATTTCGACCACGCGGACTTTGAAACCGAAATCGAGGAATGTCTTCTCCAGGATTTTGGCTTTACGCCGCACCTCTTTCTCTTGCGCCTCGTAATGCAGGTCCTCGCCGGGAATCAACAGATCCAAGCCTGGCAATTCGTATTTGGAAGCGGGACCGCTTTGGCTGGCCTCGTCGAGTTCGGCGAGGACCTTTTCTCGGTCGAGACCGTCGCCCGTACGGCGGACCTTAAAGTGGGGAGCGGGCGGGGCGGGTCCGGCTGCCAGGCTCCGGCCGGATGCAACGCCAACGCGCGCTGGCGTCTTGCTCCCATCCGACGTGTTGTCGTGCTCATCCTCGAGATCTTCGTCCAATTCATTGTCGTCCTGGGTGTCGTCGAAATTGTCCGCGTCGTCGTCATCGTCCGCGTCGGACTCGTCATCGACATCCAGTTCGCTCTCGACCGAATTGACCTTGGCACCTCGGTCGTCGTCAAACTCCGCGCCCGACAATTCGTCACCCGGTTCCTCGTCGTCGTGGATTGCTTTTTTCGTCGCGAGCCGTTCCTCGGCCGCGGAACGGCGGCCCGATTTCGAATCGGCTCGCAGGTCGTCCTGCAGGTTCGCTTCGCGCTTCTTGCCCTTAATCTTTACCGCCAGCGCCTCGCGGCCAGGTTCCTTGGACGTGGCCGATTCGGCTTGCGATTCCCGCGAGGCAGCCAGCCGACGGTGGATTGCGAGAAGCAGCAACAGCCGGACGAGATTCGCGATTCCGCGCACCAGCCAGTAGTCGGTGCACAACAGCAGGCCGCCCGCCGTCAGACTGGCCGCAAGAATCAATCCTCCGAGAAAGGCAAAGTGCGCTTCCAGGATGCTTCTGCCGACCGCGCCGACGTAACCGCCCGACCCGATGATCGAGCCGGAGCCGATGCCTGGGGCCAAGGTCGAGAGCAAGGTGCAAATGCCCGCCGCGGTGGCGAGCCATCCCAGGAACCGGAGCATCGGTGCATCCAGGGCGCGGCGGCGAAGCAGTGCCAGATCGACAACGATCAGCGACGCCAGCACGTACCAGCTTCCGACGCCAAACGCCGAACGGGTGAGATAGGCGGCTACCGCGCCCCACCGGCCGCAGGCATTATGCAGCGAATCGGTGACCGGAAAACGTGTCTGGTCCGGGCTCAAGATCGAACGCAGCGGCGTGGCATCGATCGCTTCGCGAACGGGGTCGGCCGGATCATAGCTCAGGAGTGACAGGCCGAGAAACAGCGTGAAGACGCAGAGTCCCAACGCAAACAAGTCGAAACGCAAACTTCGATTCTCGAACATCGATGCGCAACTGCCGTTCAGTCTGCCGGCCGTCCTCAACGGGGCCGGGTTCCGCGGGCGCATCCATGCCCGAGACATTTCCATACTGTCTATCGTCGCTAAGTCGGTTCGCGCGACAGCCGGCAAACAGTTTTCGCTCGCGCCCGCTTACGTTTTGCCTGGTAATCAGAACGCACGCAATTCCGATGGCAGGAGTAACCGGCAGGAACGAATCGCTTACGGCCTTCTTGTCTCGCAACTCGTCCGGAAATTCTATCCGTCTGGCAAGGCGGAAATCGCTGGAATTCTGCCGGTTTTCGCACGCAGTGACCGAACGGCTTCCGCGGGTAACGATCGTAACGGTGTTGCCGCCTCTCGACAACAGGCGTCGATAAGCTATGTTCGGGCAGGAGGTAACGAACCATGGGACGTTGGCTTGTGACCGGAGCGGCCGGTTTTATTGGATACCATGTTGCCCGACAGCTCGTCAGCGCGGGGCGCAAGGTTGTCGGCGTAGACAATCTGAACGACTATTACTCCGTAAAATTGAAGCAGGATCGACTGGAGCAGTTGCGTCTGTTCCCGGAGTTTGAGTTTCGCCGTTTCGAACTGGCCGATCGCGCGGCCGTTGCGCAGCTGTTCGCTGACGAGCCATGGGAATGCGTGATCCACTTGGCGGCGCAGGCCGGAGTGCGATACTCCCTGCAGAATCCACACGCTTACGTCGACAGCAATCTGACCGCCTTTGTGAATCTGCTCGAAGCCGCCCGCCATGCGCGAACGCCCCACTTCGTCTACGCGTCGTCGAGTTCCGTCTATGGTGCGAATCGCACGATTCCATTTTCCGTGCGGCACCCGGTCGATCATCCTGTGAGCCTGTACGCGGCCACAAAAAAGGCCAATGAACTCATGGCACATACGTACAGCCACCTGTTCGGGCTCCCAACTACCGGGCTACGCTTCTTTACCGTCTACGGTCCCTGGGGCAGGCCCGATATGGCTTTGTACGGCTTCAGCGAACGGATCATGGCGGGCAAGCCGATCGATGTGTTCAACTACGGCAAGATGCGGCGCGACTTTACCTACATCGATGATATCGTCGAAGTCGTCGTTCGCGTCGCCGAGCGAATCCCAGCCGCCGATCCGGAATGGCGCGACGAGCATGATCCCGGAACGAGTTCTGCGCCGTATCGGATCTACAATATCGGCAACAACCAGCCGGTCGAACTGCAACGCGTGATCGAAATTTTGGAACGCGCGCTGGGGCGGACCGCCATCAAAAACTACCTGCCGATGCAGCCCGGCGATGTGCCGGAAACCTTCGCGGATATCGACGACCTGGCTCGCGATGTCGGATTCCGCCCCGCCACGCCGATCGAAGAGGGCATCGCCCGATTCGTAGACTGGTTTCGCCAGTACAAGTAGCTCGAAACTTGTTTCGAGTCGCAATCCTTACATCTACCTCGCACCAAATTTCGCGAAAAGCCCCGAGCCAACCGCAGCAGTACAACGATGGCATGAACGGCCGTTTGGCGGTGGTGCTCGGACGGGTGAAACCGTCGGTGATCGCCGCGCAGGGGCTGCAGGGGCTTCGAAGCTGTTGAGCTGTCGCTTTCTCAGGCTATGTTTCGTCGGCGCTGGGCGAGTCGAAACACGTTTCGAGCTACCTTCGGCTACTTCTCGTCCGCCTTCGTTTCGGTGGTCGGCGAGTCGCCTTCTGTCGCGTCGGCAACGATGCGCAGGCCGATGCGGTTATTGCGGTCGTCCGGCAAGGCGCTGCTGCGCAGTGCCACACGGCACATCGCCGGCGCGTCGTTCCAGCTTCCACCTCGATTCACGCGGTTGCCGCTTAGGTTGGCTTTCGGGCCGCGCGGGTCTTTCACTTCCTGCGTGGGGTAGACGTCGAGCAGGTCTTCGCACCATTCTCGGACGTTTCCGTGGACGTCAAAGAGTCCCCAAGCATTCGCCTTCTTTTCGCCCACGGGGTGCGCCTGACCTTCCGAATTGCTTTGAACCCACTCGTTCTTGGGGAGCGTCTCGGGCTTCTCGCCAAATGCGTAATCGTGTTGGCTTCCGGCACGGCAGGCATATTCCCACTCGGCTTCGGTCGGCAGCCGATAAACGCGCCCCGCCTTTTTCTCCGCCTCCATTTCCGAGAGTTTTTTGCAGAACTCCACCGCGTCAGTCCAGCTGATGCTCTCGACGGGATATCTCCCGCTGTCGATTTTCAACGGCCTGCCGGATTGCACGCGGCGCGCCGTCAACTTGTCCCCTTGAAAATAGCTGGGATTTGATCCCATCATTTTCTTCCACTCGCCCTGCGTAACCTCAAAAGCACCGATATAGAACGGCTTGCTGATGATGACGTCGTGCTGCGTTTCGTCCGGTACCCCCTCTCGCTTCTTGGGGGATCCCATCTTGAATTGTCCCGCCGGAATCAGGATCAGCTTCATCCCCGCACTGTTCCGGATCGATTTCGGCTGCTCCGCCAATAGATGGACCCCGCTGCTTCCGATCAATAGCACGACCAATAACAGATATCGCATACGCGCCTCCCCAAACAATATGAGAAGAAATGAAGTGATATGGATTGGCCACACGGCCAGATGCCGGTGATGATAATCGGTAGACAGGAAAACGGCAAACTCAGGACATGGCGACAGGGAAACGGGCCGTGTCTCGGGGAACGGGGTCGGGAGTCTTTGGCGTCGACGCTATTTCTGATGGTGAGCTTGTTAGCGCCAAAGACTCCCGACCCCGATTGTAGGTTGACGTGAAGAACGGCTGCCGTAGCTCAGGCGGCTCGTAAGCGGTCAGGGCTCGCGGCAGGGGATATCTGGCGCCGATATTGGGGAATGAGTTGTTGAAGCCGATCGTAGATCCGTTCGCGCGGCCCGTCGGCCGATTCGCAGAGTGCCACGACATCTGTCAGAATCGAGCGGTAGGCTGTGGCATGCGATTCGGCGACGAGGATCTTCGGGTGCGACGTCGGCAGATGCCGTTCGCCAGACAGATGCAGTTCTTCGAACAGTTTTTCCCCGGGGCGAATTCCGGTGAACTCGATCTCGATGTCACGGCCCAGCTCCAATCCCGACAACCGGATCATGTCCCGCGCCAAATCGACGATCCGTACGGGCTCTCCCATATCGAGCACGAAAATCTCACCGCCGTTTCCCATCGCCCCAGCTTGGATAACCAGCTGCGAAGCTTCGGGGATGGTCATGAAATAGCGGATCATATCGGGATGGGTTACGGTAACCGGCCCGCCACGCTGTATCTGGTCGCGGAAGATTGGGACAACGCTGCCGGCGGAGTCGAGCACGTTGCCGAATCGCACGGTAAGAAAGCGACAATTCGAGTGCTCGGCCAGCGCCTGCACATACAGTTCCGCGGCCCGCTTGCATGCGCCCATCACGCTGGTCGGATTCACCGCCTTGTCGGTCGAGATCATCACAAACGATTCGACGCCGTTCTGATGCGCCAGGTCGGCCATCAGCCGTGTCGTGAACACGGTGTTTTTCACCGCTTCCCCCGGGTGCGATTCCATCAACGGCACATGCTTGTAGGCGGCGGCGTGAAAGACGATCTGGGGTCGATGTTCCCGCATCAATTGGCTCATGCGCATCGTATCGCCGACGTCGGCGATGCAGAGCTGCAACTCGATCCCCGTTTGCGCGGCGAGCAATTCTCGCTCCAGGAAATACTGACCATTCTCCGAGCGGTCGACGAGTACGATGCGGCGCGGGTTGAATTGCAACAGCTGGCGGCAGATTTCGGAGCCGATACTTCCGGCGCTGCCCGTGACCATCAACACCCGGTCGTCCAGCCAGGCATGGAGCTTGCTCAAGTTCAGCCGCACCGGTTCCCGGTGCAGCAGGTCTTCGATCGACACACACCGTGGCCGCACATCGATGTTTCCGTGCAGCAGTTGCTCGTGACTGGGCACAACCTTGACACCGACGCCGATGCGGCGGGCCTTCTCCATCAGGGGGCGCACGCGCCGGCCGGGCAGTTCGCCCGCGGTGATCAGAATTTCGGTTACCGCGAGGCGGGCTGCGAGTTCGCAGGTATCCTGCAATTCGCCGATCACCGGGACTCCGTCGATGCAGTTGTTCAGGCTGGCTCGATTGTCCGTAATAAACCCGAGAACCCGGTAGCGCAGACTGCGATTTCGACGGATGGAACGCAACAGGGCCTCGCCGGAGTCGTTGGCGCCCACGATGATCACGGGAACTTCGTCGGACCCGCCTGGCAATCCGCGTCGTTCCAGCCACAGACGGCTCCACGAACGCATCGCGCCGATCGCAAACAAGGTGCCACTCCAGTCAAGAAGAAATACGCTTCGAGCAATCTGTGTCTCCGGCTCGCTGAGGTAGTCCGCCAGCGCGAGCAGCACGGAGCCCGCCGTGCTGGCCTTGGTGATCGACATCAGGTCGTGGAAGGTGACGCACCGGTTCCAGCCTCGCAAAGCGCCGCACCAGGCGAAAGCACAGAGTTTCAGCACGATCAGCAGCGGCAGGTTGCGGCCGATGGCTTGCCACTCGTTGGAACCAAGCACTCCATCGAACCGCAGCCAGTAGGCCAGGGTATGGACGCCGGCGAGGATCGGAACGACGGCCAGCACGGCGGTCAGATCCCGCAGGCCGTGGCGCCATCTACCGGCCCATTGGCGTACCAATTTGAGCGATTCCATTCCGTTGTCCTGCTTCATGTGTGCTCGCCTTCTCGTCCGAATCTAGAGTTTGCTGGCGCCGCTTCGACGGGCGGACAGCGCCGGCGGCGTCCCGCGAGGCGCGGGATCGTGTTCTTCCGGCCCGCGTTGCGCCGGCCGATGTCGACGGCATGCCGCCAGCGCCTGACGCAGTGCATCGTCGCCAGGCCGACGGCGCACGCACCATTCAAATTCGATACGCGCCGCTTCCCACTCACCCTCCTCCATCAAACGGTACCCCAGCAATCGGTGGTCATCGAATCGTTCCGGCGCGCACTGCACTGCTCGTCGCAGTGCGGCGATCGCCTCAGGGGTTTGATGCAGCTCGCGGTGAATCGCCTCGGCTTCACGCCACCAATGGGCGGCGGAGCTTCCGCGTTCCGTCGCGGCCCGAGCGGACAACTCTTCGGCATACCGGGTGCCGACAATGCGCTGGTCGGCTTCCCGCTGCTCGCCGCGCAGCCGGGTGTAGTACCATCCCAATGTCTCGATATCGAGCGGAAAATTTCCCAGCAGGAACTCGACAGGTACCTGCCGGTCGAGTTGAAGCAAGACGCGGCGTTGCACCGAGACGCTGGTCGAGCCAGCTTCTCGCCAGTAGCCTAAAGCACCGTCGATGTCTCCCCGCAACGCCGCCTCGCTGCCGGCGAAATACAACACGGAGCCGTCCCGAGGTCGGACGGCCAAAGCCTGACTCACCAGCCTCTGTCGCATTGTTTCGCCGTGGCCTTCCATGAACACGACTTCGGCCAGTGTCAGGTAGCCTTCTCCGAGCAATGGGCAGAGCCGCAGCCCTTGCCTCGCATGCCACAACGCTTTCTCCAGCCAAAGCCGGTTCTCGCCGACCACGCGGTCCAACCATTCGTCCTGTTCTGCCAGCGAGTGGAAATCGGCGCGTGATGCCAGCGCCGCTTCGCGAATTTGGGTGACGCCTAACGAAACCGGCGATGTCTGCTGGCAAAGATCGAAGTGCAAAAGGTAGAGTCGCGAGAGTCGAACATGCATCCGTGCGTCGGTCGGATCGCAACGCACGACGTTTTCCGCCAGTGCGATCCGCTCCGCGGTGATTTGCCGCGCGCTTCGGTCGAGCGTTGCCCTTGGTGCCTCGCTGCCCGCCGCCTCATCCGGTGCCTCGAGCCGGTCATCCGCGACGCAGCAGGCAAGAAATCGATCGGCGGCAAGCGTTGCTCGCACGCTTCCCCAGTGACTTTCGGCGAACTGCACCGCGGCCAGGAGCACCGCGACGAAGGCCGCGTACCCGATCCGTCGGGAGAAATGCCGGTCGGTCGGGACGCGCTGCTGACCAACGATCGCGAACAGCAGGCTCGCGAGTGCCACCGTCAGGGCCATACATCCCGGAATGTACCAGACAAAATCGGCGCAGGACTGAACGCAACTCGCCAGCAGCCCGCTTGCGATGGCGGCGACGGCAGCCCGCTCGTCGCTGGTACGCAGCGCCCGCCAGGCGTCCCAGACTTTTTTGGCAACTTGTGCCAGGCAGAGAAGAAGAATCCCAATGCCTGCTAGACCGGCCTCGAAAAGGATCTGCACGTATCCACTTTCGGCGTGGTCATACTGGCACTCGTCGCGCCTTGGTTCAAACCAGGTCTCGTAGGCCAGCAGATGTCCGCCCACACCGACGCCAAGAATCGGGAATTCGCGGCTGCCGCTCAGGCAGGCGTGCCAGATTCGCCTGCGTACTTGACCGTGGTCCATTTCATCCCAGGTCGAGCCGACAAGCGTCTGTAGTTGGGCGGCCAGTCGCGGACCGTCGTAGCTTGCCAGCATGGTGCACGCAACGCAGGCCGCCGCGACGCACGCCAGCGCATGAGACCGGTTCAGAAAACCGACGGCGGCAAACCCGCAAAGACAGGACACGACAGCCACGCCCAATGCGATCGTCCCGCCGCGGGAAAAAGTGAGCAGTCCCGCGGTCAATACGACGGTAATTGACACGGCCGAAGCCAATCCGCGCTTCCAGGCTGCCTGCCGTGCGGCGGTCGAGCCGCTTGCAACGACACGATTCCAGCGCCCCAGGCTGAACAACAATGGCCCCGCGCCAATCGCTAATGCCTGGGCGAAGTGATTTTCGTTGTCGTACGGTCCTTTGACCGCCTCCGACACGTCGCGTGCCGGATGGCTGTAGACCCAGAGGAACTTGCCGTTTCCGACTGCGAATTGGGCGATTCCCAGGACTGCGAGCCCAACCGTAGCGACCGCGATACGTTGCAGCCAGATTTCCCAGTCCCGTTGAACTCGAACCCGGTTGTAGACCAGAAACAGCACTCCGCCATAGGCCCAAAGCGTCGACAGGCTGGTGCACGTCGCTGAGGGTACGAAGCTGGCACTCTGCCAGTTGCCGAGTCCCGTTGCGGTCGCGTGTCGATTCCAGAGCGGCAACCGGGCGGCCATTCCCGGCGAAAGACGGTCGAGAAAATCCCGAGGCCATGGAATTAGCTGCACGACGGCCAGGACGGTGGCGGCGGCGATCACCCATTCCAGTCCGGACAGCCCGCGAATTGGGCCTCTTTGGCCGATCTGGCCTGCCAGCCACAACAGGGCCGCCAGCGCGACCGCAATGACGAATAGAAAATGTCCTGTGGCATAGCGACCACCCAGAACAAGCGGCATCAGGAATACCGCGGCGCAGAGCGCGTAGTCGGCGGCGCAAGAACAGTTGCGGGCAAACCGAAGCGGAAAGCGTTCCGCCTCGCATTGCGGGGCGTTCGCTGGCGTCCCGGCTGGCGCACGGTTGTGCTGCTTCCGAGACGGGCAATCCGCTTCGTGTTTCGGCCTATCCATGCTGGTTCTCGGTCGATTTATCGATGCCTGCTGGGGAGACGGTTCCGCGCCGATCAGGCGGCCCTTCGTGGCACGATGCGCATCCTGACGTTCGGCGGCTCGGTACTCGCGACGGTGATTGCTCGATCCTTCGAAGCCGCGCCGCTTCCGCCCGCGGCGTCGCTGTCACCGTCGTCGTCGGCGGTGTAGGCGGGGACGTTTGCGTCCTGCGATTCGTCGAGCGCCGGCTCATCGCCACTCCCAGCCTCGCCGCCGTTCGCTTCACTGTACCCGTCACCGTAACCATAGCCGTACCCGTATCCGTACCCGTAATTGCCTTGCTCGGCGGCCGCGCTGACCTTGTTGGCCACGACGCCCGCAATCGCTACCTGCATTCCGCGCAATCCCTGGGCGGCGCGCAGCACAAGTCGCCGGTGGTTTTTTTCCGGCTGTACGACCAGAATCACACCGTCCGACTGGCGGCCGACGATGGCGCCATCCGTCGCGGCGAGCGCGGGGGGACAGTCGATCAAAACCTGTTCATATTGCGATTGCGCCCAGGCAATCAACTCGGCCATGCGATTGCGTCCGAGCAATTCGGCTGGATCGAGTGGCTTGCGGCCGGCGGGAAGGATTTCCATTTGAGCCAGCCCGCTGGGAACGATACGGGACTGGCATGCGTCAGCAATGTCTCCGTCATCGCGGAGGATCTCCGACAACCCGGGCCGGCGGCGCAGGTCAAACTGTTTGCTCAATCCGGGCCGGCGCATATCGGCGTCGATAACCAGCGTGCGCTTTCCGGCCTGCGCGAAAGCCGCAGCCAGATTGGCAAGCACGGTCGTCTTGCCGTCGCCCGGTTCCGCGCTGGTGACGGCAATGCAGTTCAGTTCGTCGGACGAAAACGCGATCGTCGTGCGCAGCGTGCGGAAGGCCTCGGTTTCTGCTTCCGAGCCAGAACAGCAGACACGCAGGGATTCGATTCCCACGGTGTCGGCTTCGGCTCTCATTTCGCGGATCACCGCCAGCACCGGTGTCGCGAGCTGTTCTTGAAGTTCCTCGGGAGTGCGGAAGCGGTCATCGAGCAGGTCGAGGGCATGGATCAAGGCGCCGCCGGCCAGGAATCCGCCGATCAGTACGACGCCGACCACGAAGGGCATGCTCGGGGATATGGGGCGCGGCCGCGCGGCGGGTTCGCTGACCACCGCCACGCGAACATCACCTCGACCGCTGCTCCGCAGATCGATACTGGCGATTCGATTGACAAGCATGTCGTGCAATTCGCGCTGTCGATCGACTTCCGATTCGAGCATTGCGATCTGGGCGCGGCGGTCGTTCAGGCGAATCGCTTCCGCCTCGGCATCGCGATACTGATCTTCCAGACGCTCGGCATGCGCATTGGCCTTGGCCAGTCGCTCCTGGATGATCGACAGCAGCATGGGGCCCAATCGTTCATCCTGCGGATCCTGGCCCAGCGAACCGGCCCGCCGCTGCAGATCGTCGAGATATCGCCGGGCAGTTTCGATCGATCGCGCGAGCTTCAGGATTTCCGGATGCCGATCGCCGTAGTGGTTGCGCATGGTATCGAGTCGCGCCTGATCGTCCAGCAGTTTCTTTTGCAGCGCCGTGGCCATTTCGGCGGAATGGGGATCAAGTCCCATGGCGTTCATCACGATCTCGCGTCCGACCAGAGGTTCGAGGCTGAGCAGATGTTGCCGCAGATCGCCGCCGTGGCTGGTTGTCCGCCGCACGGCGTTGAGCGTCGCTTCCAGACCGACCTGCTCCTGTTGGATGCGAATGCGCTCTTCATTCAGCGAAATGACACGCTGCACCGCCGGGTGCACGATATGTGCGTTTTCCCGAATCCCCAGATCGTGCAACTCGTGTTGCAGCGACAGCAATTCTTCCTGCCGCTGAACCAGCCGCTCTTCGGCCTTCAAGCGTTCCTGATCGAGGATCTCGACCAGTTCCGCCGAAACATCCCTGTGGTGCTGCTCGATGAACTTCAGGTAGGCGTCGACCACGATTTCCACGATCGCCGCCGCTGCTTCGGGGTTTCGCGAGCGATAATTGAGCTCGATCAGATTGGTCTGACGGACGCCCTTGGCGGTAAGGCGTTTCCGCAGCACTTCTCCCCATTCCGAGCGCCGGGAGGCGGCGAAGTCGATGCGCAGTTCGGCGGGCAACTGGCCGAGTTGCTCGAGTACCTCGTTGACCACGACCGAGTTATGGAACAATCGTTCGTGTGTCGGAATAAGTGTATCGAGGCTGTTGCCATCGGCGGCCATCGCCGTATTCCAGATATCACTTCCGGTCTGGGTGACCAGCAGCGCCGCGTTCGCTTGATAGACTCGCGGTACGGTGAGGTAGTACAGCGCCCCGATCGCGGCGACGACGATCAGCGTGGCAAACATCTGCGAGCGACGGTAGCGAATCGTGCGCAGGAACCGCACCACCGCTTCCATCACGTCATGCCCGGTGCGGCCGTCGTCGACCACCACGCTGACCGATCCTTCCGCCGAATGTTCGTACACTCCCGGCCCCCATTTACAACGATGCGATTCTTGACACAGGTCAGAGTCCCGGAATTGCGCTGGTAAAACCGAATCGGACAAACTCTCGAATAGTGCCGACCACGAACGTCGTCGGTGTTTCCTCGATGCTTACGACGTCGCCGGACGCCAGACGCAGATTGGCGCTGGCGTCCTGTTTGGCCTCCCGGACGGAAGCCTGTATCAGTATCGGCGGAGCGTCCGGATTGCCGGCACGGCGGATGATTCGCACCTTGTCGGCGATCTCGATCGAACGTCCACCCGCCATCGCGATTGCATCCAGCAGGCGCAATTCCTGATCGTCCGGAAGCTTGAATTGGTCCGCTTTCTTGACCAGTCCCATGACGTGCACGTATTCGTCGGGGCGTTTCATGACCATGACCACCGATCCGTCGCGCAGATCGAAAGCCCGGCCGCTGTTGGCCGGTGGATTCTCCAGATCGATCTGTGTGGTCCGATGTGCCGTCGCGAAGGAGGATCCTCGCGTGTTCGCGGGGCCCTCTGCGCGCGATGCCAGCGCAAGTTCGCCCGCGGCATGCCGCGCCGGATCGCCATCCTCGGAGGGATGTCGGACCTCGATGATCGAACTAGCGTCTTTCGACAACCCGCCCGCCGCAACCAGCGCCGATAACAGATCGCTCTGGGAAGCGGTGAGTTCCTTAAGCCCCGGCGATTCGACGGCTCCCACAACCGTGACCAGATTCGTGCGACGTGCCTTCATCATCAGGGCCACCTGCGGCGCTTTGTAAAACCCGCGTTGAACGCTCTCATCGTGAACAACCTGCTCGGCTTGGGATAATTCCAGCCCCGCTACCGCAACGCTGCCTACCAGCGGTATCTGTAACGTCCCGTCCTCCGCCACCCGCGTCGGCACCGGTTCCACCGCCCGCTCTTCCAGCCCGGTCATGATCAGGACGTCGAGCACGTCGCCTGGACGAATGACCTCGCTGGTGCCGGGCGCACGCGCCAGTTTCGATAGATCGATCCGCTGCACGTTGGAACGGTGGGGCGCGGCAAATTCACGCGGCAGACTGGCTGCCATGTGCATCGGGCGCTGGCAGCCTGTTGAAAGGCTGGAAATCGCGACGAGACACAGGCAGGTTACCGCCATGCGAACGTCAGCCGCCGCGCCGAGGCGCGATCGAGGCCGGTTCGGGATCGGGTCTTGGGGGCGTCGAGTCACGAATTCAACTGCCATTCCGCTTGCTGCTGGAATTATGAATCGCGATCGGGATCGCTACTGCCGCCGCGATCACGGTACCGATCAGAAGTGGGTTACCGATCGCTTCGCCAATCGGCCGCTGCCCTCGTTCGATCCCTTCTTGAGAAATAACGAGCAGCTGCGATCGAGCGGCCGGCGGCGCGGTCTCCTCGGTCCAGCAGCGACAAACGAACGTCGCATCTTCGGTGACAACGTGGCACACTCCACCACGCAGCTTCTCCAATCGGAATCGTCCCTTGGTATCGGTTGCCGTGTCTCCGACAGTCTCGCCGTTCTGCTCGACGCGAATTCGATACATCACTTTCGGCTTGCCTTGCGCGTCCACAGCCTGCCCCGTCAGCGCTCCCTTCTCGCCCAACGTTACGTCAGGGATCTTGATGTTCGCCGGCAAACGTGTCCCGTTCGCCGCCGGCGTGTCGACCGCCAGAACGGGATGGGGGATCGCGATCGCAATCGCGGTGAAAAACGCGGCAAATCGATGTCGCACCGAAAGTCTCATTTGCGGTCTCCTGCAAAACAGCCCTGGGGACGGCCGCTAAAAGGCGGTCGAGTGGGGCGGATATTATTGCGATGGTGATTCAGGCAAAAGAGCAGTTTTGAACAGGAACCTGGAAAGCAGGGTCGATCAGCCTTGCGCCGCTAGCAGCCGCCGACGCCGTGCGGAATGACAAATTGAGTTGCGGAGACCCCGACTCGTCCAGCGATGAGGTAGGATTGGGAGTTGCATCCCCGCCGTGCCGCAATTAGGCTGCAACCCGAGTCGGCTCCACCCGGCGTCAACCGTACCCGGAACGACTCTTAATCCCCCCTTTTGCCCCATACCAATCGCTGATCCATGAAAAGTTTCCGATTCACGCGTTGCTCGAAGTTGTTCCTGATTGCGCTGGTTCTGCATCTCGCGGCCGGCCAGGCTGCCTCCGCCGACGAGGCTCGCCTGCTGCGATTTCCGACGATCCACCGAGAACGCATCGTCTTCGGCTACGCGGGGGACCTGTATATTGTCTCGGGACAAGGCGGAGTCGCCCGACGATTGACCAGCGACCCGAAGAGCTATGAAATGTTCCCGCGGTTCTCGCCGGACGGGAAACTGCTGGCGTTTACGGGCCAGTACGACGGCAACACCGAAGTCTATGTGATGCCGGCGGAAGGCGGCGAGCCCCGGCGCCTGACCTTCACTTCGACATTGGACCGCGACGATGTTTCCGATCGGATGGGCCCCAATAATATTGTGATGACTTGGCGCGACAACGAAACGGTCGTCTACCGTTCGCGGCGAAACCAATGGAACCCGTTCAAAGGCGAGTTGACGTTGGCGCGACTCGGCGGAGGCATTCCGGAAACATTGCCGTTACCCAGGGGGGGCTGGTGCAGCTTCTCGCCCGACGGTCGCAAACTGGTCTATAACCGCGTCTTCCGGGAATTCCGTACCTGGAAGCGCTATCGCGGCGGTCAGGCGGACGACCTCTGGCTGTACGATTTTGAAACCGGGAAGACGACCCGGTTGTTCGAGGAATCGGCTCAAGACATTTTTCCGATGTGGCGCGGCGATCGCATCTACTTCGTTTCCGAGCGGGATGAAAATCATCAGCTCAATCTGTTTGTGCTCGATCTCACAACCAACCAGACACGACAGCTTACCCAATTTACCGAGTTCGGGGTCAAGTTCCCATCGCTTGGCGACAACGCAATTGTCTTTGAAAACGGCGGGTACATTTATCGTTTCGATCTGGCCACGGAGAAGGCCGAAAAAATCCCGATTGAAATTCATGAGGATCTGGCAATCGGCCGGAACGCGCTGCGCGACGTGTCGAAGGAAACAACCTCGTGGGATGTGGCTCCCGATGGTTCTCGCGCGGTGATCGGGGCGCGGGGCGACATTTTCAGCCTGCCGGCGAAAAACGGCGCCACACGCAACCTGACTCGAACACCGGGCGTGCACGAACGCAGCGCCGCCTGGTCTCCCGACGGCCGCTGGATTGCCTACGTCAGCGACCAGACCGGCGAAGACGAAATCTGGATTCGGCCCCAGGACGGTCCGGGCGAAGCCCGCCAATTGACCACCGGCGCCGATACCTACAAATACGGAATCGGCTGGTCTCCCGACTCCGGAAAAATCGCCTGGACCGACAAGCTCAACCGGCTTCAATTCGTGCATGTCGAAACGAAACAGGTCGTCGTGGTTGCGCAATCGAAGGCGTTTGAAATTCGCGAATTCTCCTGGTCGCTGGACAGCGCCTGGCTTGCCTTCACCCAACCGGAACCGCGCCGATTTCCAACGATCCAGATATACTCCCTGGAAGCCAGGAATACGCTCGCCGTGACCGACGGTTGGTTTGACGTCAGCTCTCCGGAATTCAGCAGCGACGGCAAGTACCTGTTCTTCGTCTCGGAAAGATCATTCAATCCCACCTACGGCAATACCGAATGGAATCATGTCTACAACGACCAGCAGCGAATCTACCTGGTGACCTTGACGAAGCAGACGCCATCGCCGTTCGCTCCCAAGTCCGATGAGGTCAAATTGAAGGGCGAGAGCGCCTCCCAGTCCGCTCAAGGCTCCGCCGAGAAACCGAAGGATGCGGAAGCGGCCGGCAAAAAGGAGAATGCCAACGCCGTTTCACCAGTCCAGGTCGATGCCGATGGCTTGCAGCAACGGATCGTCGTGCTTCCCATTTCCGCGTCCACTTATGGCAATCTGACCTCGGTCAAGGATCAGCTGTTCTACCAGCGCAAAGACAAACTGCTGATGTTTGATCTGGGCAAGGAAAAAGAAACGGAACTTGGATCGGTGGCCGGCTACCGGGTCTCCGCTGATCAGAAGAAAATGTTGGTTCGCATCGGTGGCGACTTTGGTATCGTCGATTTGCCTTCTGGCCGGATCGAGATCGGGGATCGCAAGCTGAGTCTCTCGGACATGACGGTGGCACTCGACCGCCGCGCCGAATGGAACCAGATTTATGCCGAATGCTGGCGTCAGATGCGAGACTTTTTCTACGCACCAAACTTGCACAATGTGAATTGGCCGGAGATGCGCAAGCGTTACGAGCCGCTGTTGTCCCACGTGCGGCACCGGGCGGATCTTACGTATCTTCTGGGCGAGATGATTGGCGAATTGAATGCCGGACACGCCTATGTCGGCGGCGGCGACTACCCGACGCCCGAGCGGATTCCGCTGGGACTCCTCGGCGCCAGCATCGCGCGCGATCCGAGCGGCTACTACCGCATCGAAAAAATCCTCCGCGGTCATAACTGGGACCCCAAATACCGCTCGCCGCTCACCGAAGTCGGTGTCAACATACGCGAGGGCGACCTGATCCTGGAGGTTGACGGGCGTTCCACCAAGAATCTCAACGACTTCTTTGAAGCCTTGGTAGGAAGGGCGGACAAACCGTTGCGGCTCACCGTTAACGACAAGCCTCAACCGGAAAACGCCCGCGTCGAAACCGTGATCCCGATCGCTAACGAACAGCCACTTTTCTATTTGAACTGGGTGCTGGACAATATCGAAACGGTGCGGCGAGCCACCAACGATCGCGTCGGCTACGTCCATATTCCCGACATGCAGGCTCATGGCCTGAACGAGTTCGCGAAGTTCTACTACGCGCAGCTCCATAAAGAGGCGCTGATCGTCGATTGCCGCGGCAACGGCGGTGGTAATGTTTCCCCAATGATCGTCGAACGACTCCGTCGCGAACCGGCAATGTGGACGATCGCGCGCAATGGAAATGTCAATGTCGATCCCACGGGACAGGTGCTGGGACCGAAAGTCCTGCTGATCGATCAACATTCGGCGAGCGACGGGGACATCGTCGGCTATCGATTCCGCACGCACAAACTTGGGCCGATTATCGGGCAACGATCCTGGGGCGGAGTGGTCGGTATCCGCGGCTCACTGCCGTTGCTCGACGGCGGTTACCTCAACCGCCCGGAATTCAGCCGTTTCAACCTGACCGGCGACGACTGGATCATGGAAGGCGTGGGGGTTGAGCCCGATATCACGGTCGACAACGATCCGGCGCACGAATTTGCCGGCGTCGACGACCAGCTGAATCGAGCGATCGAGGAAATCGTCAAGGCGCTGGACGCGAATCCCGTCAAGATCCCGCCGCCCCCGCCCTACCCCGACAAGCGAAAATAGCCGCATCGGCACCCCGTGCGACTGCCGTTGGCGGCGTTGGGGTATCGATCGTCGGGCCGTTGTGGCGTATTAATAGACCGACGGCCGACCGGCGCGTGGACGCCTGTTTGTGGTTGTCTTTGTATTTCGTTTCGGTGCCGGGGGCTGGGAGGAATCGGACGGGATTTTGCGATGGAAAACAGACGCACCGAATCGAGCCAGATCATGGAGGAGTTGGTTCGGCAAGCCAGGGAGCGGAAGCTGCTCTCGGAGCGCGCCGTACGCGAGCTGCTGGTGATTTCGCCTCTCGACAAGCCTGTACTCGAGAAAGACAAGACCTATTACATGACCGAGCCGATTGTTGGTTCGGACGCGCGTGGCGAATGGACGCCGGTGGCGTCGCAACTCCTGGGGTACCTCGGATTCAATAATGCCGAAACGGACCCGCCTGGAACGCCGGCGGCACACCTTTTTTCGTCGCGGTTGTCTCGAGATGCCCCGGTGTTTCGTTTGAGTTCGCAGCGATTCCGGCAGCTCTGCGAGGAGCGCAAGGTATTTGTCGTGACGGGCAAGGCGGTTCGAACCGCGCCAGCAGTCCCGGCTGCGCCAGCGGGCCAGGCAGCGCCAGTGCCGCCGGCGTCCCCAGGGGCGGCGCCAAATTCATTGGCGGCGACTGCGGCGGTGACCGACGGTGGTTCGGATTTCCCGCCGCTGCCGGTTGGCGAAGATCCTGGGTTCGCCGCGGTGATTCAGGCATTAGGTTCCACGACGCTTCAATACCAAACCGAGGAGCGGGTTTCGTTTCAAAGTGTGATTACCGACATTCTGCAGGCCCAGCGGGTCTTCAATACGTTGGGTGATCTCCAGCAGTCGTTAGGCATCGTTCAGGCCGCGATGGTCGCGTTCGATTCCAAGGTCAGTCAGTGGGAATACCGATTCACGGACTTCTTCCAGCGCAATCGTCCGGAAACGGTGGGCATGACGACGATTAACAGCCTGAAAGCTCAGCAGAGCAAAGGTCGCACGCATCTCGGTTCGGCTCGTTACCAGTTTCGCAAGCTGCTGTCGAATCTTGAACAGGCGAAGACGCAAGCCGAATAGGCACTCTCCTCGGAACGTCGAGCATCGGGTAGTTCTCTTTAGGGTCGTTTCTCGCTTTGCCGTGCGTCGGCGGAAAAAAACAAAAACTTCTCGGAAGATCGCGTCGGTTTTGGCCGGTTTTCAACGTTGATTATTTAGCGGGCGGTGGCCCGTGAACCGCGGCGGCGCCGAGGTGTCGCGATCGCGGAGTCGACCGATCGCGCCCTGGGGTCGATCTCGAGCGGCACAATTGGCGATCCGTATTTCGGTGCGAAGTTCGTCAATCTCGGCAGTACAGCGATCACCGATCTTGACATCAGTTACGTGGGGGAACAATGGCGGAGAAGCGGAGGCACGGCGCCCCAGTCGCTGTTTTTTGAATACCGCATCGGCGGGACTGCATTTGACAATTCTGGCTGGAGTTCGGGGCCCTTTCGTTGGATTTTGCGAACCCGATCCATGTGGCGGGCGCGGCGGCGCCGGTTTCGGAGCCGGCCAGTATTACGGTCTGGTTGCTGTTGACGGCGGGCATGGCGACATGGCGCGGGAGGTACGAAGCCGCGCGGCGCGTGGCTGGACGATTTGGCGTTCCTGCGCTACGATGGATGCCGGTTTGGAGCGGTTTTCGGCAAAGGATTAGATCCACGTGGACCCGTCACGAATCGCGATCGTCGAAGCCGATCTGGAGCGCGACGCTCATCGGCGCGCCGTTACGGAGTTGGTCGACGCCTATGCCGCGGACCCGATGGGGCGAGGCGCGCCGCTTTCCGAGGATGTCCTGCGGCGGCTCGTGCCTGGGCTGCGCGAACAACCGGGAACGCTGATCCTTCTGGCGTACAACCAGGATCGGCCGATCGGTATCGCGGTCTGCTTTCGCGGTTTCTCCACGTTTGCGGCTCGACCACTGATCAACATCCACGATCTGGCCGTGGTGCCGGAGTTTCGTGGATGCGGCGTCGGTAAAAGCCTGTTGCAAGCGGTCGAGGCCAAAGCGCGGGAATCGGGTTGCTGCAAAGTGACGCTCGAGGTGCAAGAACGCAACCATCGAGCGCGCCGCGCCTACGAATCGGCCGGATTCGCGCAGGCCGTGCACGCGCAGGAGGCGGGCGGAGCGTTGTTCATGAGCAAGCCCGTAGAATGAGAGCCGTCGGGACCGACAGATATCCTGGATCGAACACAAATCGCAACCGGTCTTATCCCGATCGGCGTTCGCCGTTAGATGCGGCCGATGACTTCCTCCACCGGGAATCGTACTTTGGCGAGCTGAGCGTATTTGTCGTCGTCGGCCCGGTACCCGGCGGCGCAGCCGACGCAGGTTTGATATCCCTGGTTTTGGATTCCCAGAATCTCGTCGTACTTTGCGGGCTCGATACCTTCCATCGGACAGGTATCGATCCCCAGCATCGCGGCGCAGGCCATGAACTGACCAAGCGCGATATAGACCTGCTTCGCGGCCCATTCGCTGGTTTGGAGCTGGGGGTGTTCGAGAAAACCCACGACCATTTTGCGGAAACCGGCTAACTTGCCGAGTTCGGTTCCCCGCGTCAACGCCGTGCGTTCGACAAGCCGATCGACGTCGGCCGGACCGGCGTCGGTCCGATTGGCAAGGACCACCATGTGGGAACAGTCTTTGGGTTGCGTCTGTCCCCACGAAGCCTGCGGCAGTCGCTCCTTGACGGCCGGATCGGTCACGACGAAGAACTTCCAGGGTTGCATCCCGTAACTCGAAGGGGTCAGTACGAGGCACTTTTCCAGGATATTCCAGTGCGCATCGTCGATTTTACGGCTCGCGTCGAATTTCTTGGTGGCGTACCGCCACTGCAAAGCAGCATGGACATTGTCCGGCGAAGCAAACGTCATCGGGGGACTCCGACAAGGATATCAGAAGTTTCGGCAAGGACTCGGTATTAACCCAATCTACGGCTCGCGGGGCGGCTCACCAAGGGGGAGACCCACGACCTTTCCGACGGGATTGCGGGGTGGTCGAGGTGTATTCAACTTGTTGCCATGTTGGCAAAATAGGAGCGTGCGCATTTCGCCTGCCGACGCTCGTTGACGTTCGTTCCCCAGGAGATTCCGCGATGTCTGAGACATTCCCCCGCATTAAACCGAGGATTCGTGAACTGCATGCGGAAATGACGCGATGGCGGCGGGAACTGCATGCGCATCCGCAAACCGCGTTCGAGGAGGTCTTTGCCTCCGAGTTTATTGCGGAAAAGCTCAAGGCGTGGGGAATTGAAACGCATCAGGGGTTGGCCAAGACCGGCGTCGTGGGCGTGATCTACGGGCAGTCGACGGGCGAACGGGGTAGCGGACCGCGAGTCGGGTTGCGCGCCGATATCGACGCATTGGATATCCACGAGTTAAATGAGTTTCCACATCGTTCAAAATTCCCGGGCAAGATGCACGCCTGCGGCCACGATGGGCACACGACGATGCTGCTGGGAGCGGCGCTGTATCTGGCCGAGACGCGGTTGTTCTCGGGTGTGGTCTACCTTATCTTCCAGCCGGCGGAGGAAAATGAAGGCGGCGCGCGGGTCATGATCAACGAGGGGCTGCTGGAGCGATTTCCCTGCGACGTTGTTTTCGGCATGCACAATTGGCCCGGATTGGCGGTCGGAAAATTCGCGGTTTGTTCCGGACCGATCATGGCGGCCTTTGATGTCTTCGAAATACGAATTCGTGGCCGCGGCTGCCATGCGGCGATGCCCCATCTCGGTGTCGATCCGATCGTCGCATCGGCCCAGGTGATCGGGGCTCTCCAGACATTGGCCAGCCGCAACGCAAACCCCTTGGATCAGCTTGTGGTGTCCGTCACGCAGATTCATGGCGGAGAAACCTGGAATGTGATTCCCGACGAAGTCGTGTTGCGCGGAACGGTTCGCACCTTCCAGCCGGCGGTCCAGGAAATGGCTGCCTCTCGCATGCGCGCGGTTGTGGAACATGTTTGCCATGCGCTCGGTTGCTCGGCGCAGATCGACTACCAGCGCCGGTACCCGGCAACGGTAAACACGGCTGCGGAAACCGGTCTGGCCGCGGCGGCGGCAGGTTCGATCTGCGGCGCGGAAAATGTCTGTACGCATGCGACGCCCTGCATGGGGTCCGAGGATTTCGCTTTCATGCTGCAGCACTGCCCTGGCTGCTACATCTGGGCCGGTAACGGGCCGGCGGAAAATGGACGCCAACTGCACAACGCACGCTACGATTTCAACGACGACCTGCTGCCGGTCGGTGCCAGCTACTGGGCCCAACTGGCCGAAGATTACTCGTCACGATCCCGCGGCTCCTTCGCTGCCCGTGAATTTGACGTCGCGCGGTGAAAACCACCCCCATGCAAGGACTCACGCTGGCAATACTCTTTCTGGTTCTGCCCGCCTCCGCCGTTTGCGGACTGGCTGGCGAATCGCAGTCCGACCCGGAACGATTTATTCGCTCGTTAAGCCCGTTTGACGAATCGGTTGCCGTGCAGGCGCTATACGAACTTTCCCAACGAGGCATCGGGCCAATGTCGACGGCTCTGGTCGAGGCTCTCGAAGGCGGGACCCCCGCTGTCAAGCGAGCGTCACAAAGATTCGTGGAGGAATGGCGCGCCACCGAACGGGCCCGCATCCGATGATTTCCAGTCCGTACTCTTTCCCGTAGTGGGCGTCGCGCTCGACCAACCCTGCAATGTTCGTTTCGTACTCGATTGCGTCCTGCGTCACGTCGTCGCTCCGCTGGATAAGGCGGTAGCCATTAGAGTTTCTCCCGATCAAGAATCGACTCGCAAGTGATCCCGATTCGAGTACGAGTGCGAGTACCGCTCCGTTGAGTACAAGTACGAGTAGGAGTACGAGTGCGAATACGAGTGCGAATACGAGTAAGAGGGGTGCCGGAACAAGCTACTTGTCGACGCGGCAATCGAGGCCACCAGCTGTACGGTGGGCCGTGGTACTCGGGCCTCGGGAGTACCTCGAACAACCCCTACGACCAACCCTAACGATAGCCCGCCTTGCCCAACAACCCGGATCGCATCATAGGCCACGCGGATGAACGCCGATTCGCCGCGAATGAACGCGCAGGATCGATCGGTGTTCGACGCTGACCAGCGTACGGCCGGGAGTGCTTTGCGCAGGTCGACGCAGGCGGCGGGCGTCTGATATAATCTCCGCATCGGTAGTTGCTGCAGATCGTGTTCGTGTCGTGGTTTCGCCGGCGATTCCAGGCGGAACGACCCTGATCCATGTTCGTTGTGAAAGGATGTTCTGTGTTGAGACTTATCGATTCCAAAACGATCGCCATCGCGGTCTGCTTCGGGCTGTTCGCAGGGATCGGGTTTCCCATCGCACACGGAGAAGACTGGCCGCAATGGATGGGACCGCGCCGCGACAATGTCTGGCGGGAAACCGGGATCATCGAGTCGATTCCACCTGGAGGATTGCCGATCGTCTGGCGCGCACCGGTGGCGGGTGGCTACGCCGGACCCGCAGTGGCCAATGGCCGTGTGTTTGTCGCCGATTACCAATCCGCCGAGGATGTGAAAATCGACAATTTCGACCGCAAGGAATTCACCGGGAAAGAACGACTGGTCTGTCTCGACGCCACTTCCGGCAAGCAACTCTGGGCGCATGAGTATCCGGTCAAGTACACCGTTTCCTACCCGGCCGGTCCGCGGGTGACGCCGACCGTCGACGGTGATCGCGTTTATTCCCTGGGAACGGAAGGCGATTTGTTCTGTTTTGACGCGGGGTCCGGGAAAGTCGTCTGGTCCAAAGATCTGAAAGTGGAATACAAGACCAAAGCCGCGCTGTGGGGTTGGGCCAGCCATCCTTTGATCGATGGTGACAAGCTGATTTGCATCGTCGGCGGCGAGGGATCGCATGCCGTTGCCTTCGATAAACGGACGGGCAAAGAACTCTGGAGAAACGGTACGGCGCCGGAGCAGGGTTACTGCCCACCGACGATTTTTTCGGTTGCTGGCAAACGCCAATTGATTCTCGTCCAGCCCAACCATTTGCGCGCGGTCGATCCGGAATCGGGTAAGCCGATCTGGTCGACTCCTTATGAAGCGGACAACGGTTCGATCATCATGACGCCGATCCTATGGAAAGACCATATCTTCCTCGGCGGTTTCAACAATCGAAAACTGCTGGTCCGACTCAACAACGATGGCACCGCGGCCGAACCGGTCTGGAAGGATCTGGCGGACCAGGCCTTGTCGCCGGTCAATGTCCAGCCGACCCTGGAAGGAGATATTCTCTACGGTTTCGATCAGGACGGACAGTTGATGGGAGTCAGACTGCCCGACGGCAAACGCCTGTTTCAGACCTCAGCGCCGATTTCCAAACGCAAGCAGGGTTCTGGATCGGCATTTCTGGTCAAGCAGGCCGATCGCTACTGGATGTTCAATGAACTCGGCGAAATCGTGCTCGGTAAACTCAGCACGCAAGGATTCGCCGAGTCGGGACGTGCCAAGGTCATCCGTCCGACCAATAACGCGTTCGGCAGACAGGTCGTCTGGTGCCCGCCGGCATTCGCGAATCGCCGGATGTACGTACGCAACGACGAAGAGTGTGTTTGTGTCGATTTGTCAGCACGGGCGACGCAATAGGACCGGGATGCGAGCGACTTCATGAATCCTCTGGTTCGATCGTCGTCCACAGTGTCGCCCCTGTCCCCGCAACCGAATTCGCGCCGATCGGGATGGCGACGCGGGACGCGTGGATTGATTGTGGCGGTCGTGTGCGCGTATGTCGGTTGGGGGTTCGTGCGTTCGCAGCAGGAGACGGTACTGGGGATCGCCGATTTCACCTGGCAGCAGGAAAACCCGATGTTCGGCTTGACGATCAAGTTCGGCTGGCCGCTGCTGTATGTGGAACGGATGGCTTCGGCAAATGCGCCAGCCCTGTTACCGTTTCCCGGGGACGTTCAACGATTGCCATACCTGCTGGATGCAACAATGGGCATCGTGCTGATACTGACGAGCGGCCTGGCGGTCTGGCGACTGACGGGAAGCTCGTGGCGATGGTCGCTGGCGCAGTGGATTTGGTTGATCACCGTTGCCGCAATCCACTTCTCCTGGTGGCGTTGGGAACATACGGCCTACCTGCGGATCCTGCCGACGAGCGGCGGACCGGATTGGTCCGTGTTCGCCGACGCGTTTACTCGTTACGGGAACTCCCCGATGCTGCGAGCGATGAAACTGCCGTTGGCCGCGATTGTCGCGATACTGTTCGCCAGTTGCGCATTCCTGTACCAGCTTCCCGATCTCGCCTGGCTCCTGCGGGGCGTGCGGCGAAACATTTTCGTCCGCCCGATCACCGCGATGCGTTCTGGAGCGCAATGACGATGGAACGACCGTTGGATCTTCCCGATATCGGCAGGGACGGTTTCACAGATGCTGCGCGGCGGGTTCTTCAATTCTTGCGCGAACATTTTCCGATGCTGAACTGGCAGATCCTGCGCATCGGCGACCGCGCCGCTGAACTCGACGGTAGGGAAGGCGATCCGCAAGGCGCTCGAGACGCCGACGATGGAATTGCCGCCGCAGGCGAACGTGCCGGCGATTTGTGGGACTGGGAACTGCCTCAGGAAACAAGCCTGATTCAACGACTGACGCCGCTGATCGTGCAGCCGCTTTGGAGCGGCCCCGAGCCGCGGTTCGGATCACTCGCAGGTTTCCCAGGGCCGTCCGGGAACGAGACGGCGAGGCCTCCCGAGGCTTGGGTGAAGATCCTGGCCGATCTGCTGAGTGCTTTGCTTGAGCACCAGGCGCAGGTGGCGTCCCTTCTGCGGGCTGCCGAGGATGCGCGAACGGAAGCAAGGACCGATTTTCTTACCGGACTTCCGAATCGACGAGGTTGGAACGAACGTTTGCGGGACGCTCAATGCCGGCGCGCGTCGTCCGGAGGAATGGCCCGCATTCTGGCGATCGACATCGATGATTTAAAACGCGTCAACGACACGCGGGGACACCTGCACGGAGATGAATTGCTGCGACGTGCCGCGGAAGTTCTTGTCACCGCCGCCACGCGCGAAGGAGAATGGGTGGCGCGAACAGGGGGCGACGAATTCGCAGTGCTGTCGGTCGGCAGCGATGGTCACGGGCTGGAAGAACTTCGCCGGCGATTTCGTGACGCATTTGTCGCGGCGGGGATAGGCGTGGCCATCGGTGGCGCGAGTGACGAACTCCGCAACCACGAATGCGGCGGTGCAAGCGGCGGTGCGAGCGGCGAGGC
>VGZA01000026.1 GCA_016872775.1 Planctomycetota bacterium
CTACCTGCAATCCCAGGGTCGGCTTGATCTGGCAGTGAGGGCCTACCAGACGGCACACCAGTACGGGCAGGTACAGCCGGAATCATGGCACTTGAACGAAATTCGCGAGATTGCCACCTGTTGCCACGCGTTGGCGCTGCAACTGCAGGAGAACTGCGAAGCGGCCCGGAGCGTACTCGAGGCAGGCGCGCGAGAATGCAGGTCGTCCTTGCGAATCCACAAGCACCTGATCGATCTGTATTTGAAGCTTGGCTTGAAAACCGAAGCGCTTTCCCAAGTCAGGGAATTGCCACCATCCTGGCGAAACCTCGACGCTTATCGCAACGCGGTTCGAGGCGCGTGCCTGGCGCACGATCGAAACTGGGCAACCGCCCGTGGATACCTTGAATCGTCGTATCAGTCCGATCCGCGGGAGCCGCTCTGCCTGCGCTGGCTGACGATGACTCTGGTGGCTCTTGGTGACCACGCTTCCGCCAGGATGATCGCGACCCAATGGCGGTCGATCGAGCCGATGAATCAGGAGCTGCGGGGTTTCGTCCAGCTGTTAAACCTGGACGAACATCTGGCGGTCGATCGCAGTGCGATCCCCTCCGTCGATATCCGGGCGATTCCCCAGGTCGAAGCCACGACTGTCCGCCTTGATCCGGCGGCGTTGGAAGCCACCTCGACGCCGGCTTCCGTTCGCTCGCCTCCCTTGCGCGAACGAATCCGGGCACGATCGTCCGCGAATCAAGCCGACTCGAATCGATCAACGGATTGACTCAAATCCCTTTACCGGGCGTTTTGTAGCGCCAGTGTGCCGTTCATGCGCATGAACGGCTCGTAAGTGCCATTTCGGCCCGAAACCTCGATCGTCCCGGCGCCCACATCCTCGATGGAGACATCATTGGCCGCAGCATCGCCTTGTACCTTCAGTAATCCTTTGACCAACGACACGGAAACATCCCCAGCCAGGAGGGACCGATCTTCCAGTTGTTCCATGCCACTCAATACCGACCTTTGAATTCGCCGATGCACGATGAATCCTCCCAAATTGGACAAATGCAAGTTGCGGGACGAACGTCCCTGTAAAGGGAGTAGCGGCATGCGCGGAGAAAGACCGCCAGAAAATCGGCGGACGCCACTGCCTTTCAGGGCATGGTGCCTGGCTGGCGCGTCGGCGCTGCGGTGGAACTGCTCGCGGTTGCGGCGGGGGCGTCGCCTTTGCGTTCGTCGTATTCCGTGGAAAGCTGAGAGCCTTCATCCGGATTGACATGCTTGGTGAGCAGGCTGCGCGTCTGGTCGAACAGCTTTTCAATTTTCTTCTGTACGGTCTCGATCGATGAACGCTGTCGGGCTTGCTCAAGATTGAGCACTTTATCGACCGAGTCGCGGGTCTCGATCCCGAGGTACTCGTCAAGCAACTTCTTGGCGTCCTGCAGTTTTCCCTCTTCCATGCGTTTCTTGAAGCGGGCTTTGGCGAGCGTGCGGTGTGCCAGAATATCCATGATTCGACTCTGGACGCCTCGGAGCATCCCTTCCACATGCAGGCGTTGATCGTCACTGGTAATCTGCACCACACGCCGCACTTCCCAGCCGGGAATTAGCGGCAAACGGGCCAACAACTGACTGCCGTTGCGCACATACACGAGCCGCAAGGGATTATCGGAAGACGGAATCTCCATCGTGCCTCGCCAATCGGTGCGGCCGATCAATTCCTGCTTGTCGGTAATCGGATCTTTGGCGAATATGTCGTAGCCGGAGAGTGGGTCGGGCCGTTTGGCGGTGGACTGCAAGGCCAGGGTAGTTGAGCCGCCGGTGGCCGGAATTACAACCGCGAATCGTTGGATGCGCTGGCTTGGCTTGCCGGTGACCGGTGCGCGCGTTCCCGTATGTACCTGGGCGGTGATCAGTTCACCGTCGCGGGAAACGACGTGGCAATAGGTCCAAGGGACTTTTTGAATGCCGACTTTGAGATTTGGTTCGCCATTGCGGTCGTTGTGCCGCATGTAGGGCTGCAGGGTCGTCCCGGGTTGGATCAAGATTGGAGACGGTCGTTTTGCACCGGTTTCATCCTCGGGAACCAATCCCGCAGCGCGGATGCGCAGTTCAATTTTCTTGTCCCGTTCCTTGGTCGATTCGATGCGTGCCAACGGACGGAACGTGGCCATAAGCGTGTTGAACGCCGCATGGCCAACCTGCTGGATGTCTGCGACCGTTCGTTCCACGACGTTACCAAATTCACGGGATCTGCAATCGAGTTCCCTGGCCTGGATGCGGAAACCGTCGCCGGTTTCATTCACCGACAGCAGGAAAAGCTTGTCACCGAGCGCGATTTCGCGCGCGTGTTTGATCAGGTCAGCGGCGGGAATCGAGTCGATGCGTTGCAGCAATTCCGTGCGGTATTGCTCGGGAACCATGGTGACCTTGGCGTCCCAGGGCGCGTGGACCAGGGCTTCGCAGCGCAACGAGATTTCCAGGCGCAGTTGTTCTTCCACCGTCGCGTTAATTTCCGTCATTCCTTCGGCGGCGAACCAGACGAAGACCTGGTACGGGGAGTATTCCCAAGGATCCTGCGCAAGGGCACCGCTGCGCGTCAGGATGCTCAAGATCGCGGCCAGCAGGAGAGTACGCGTTGTTCGCGAGCAGAAAGCCGTCATGACTATTCCTCCACCAGCCGAACACCGAGTTCCCATCGTTCGACGTCCGAGTAAAGTTGAACCGACTGGGGGTTGGGTCCCTTGAGCCATTTGCGGTAGGCGTAGTGTTCGGTAATCTGCCAGAGCGGGATCACCGTGGTGTCGTCATAGACGATTCGGTGCAGGTCGCGCAACGCATCGCTGGCCGACTTCCAATCCTTGGCCGCTTCGAGCCGCCGCAATGCCAGGTTCACATAGGGATTGGTTTCGGGAAGAAATCCGCCGGGCCCCAGGAGCCGGATCGCATCCACCGCTGGTTCGCACATCACGATTTCGGCGAACACGAGATCACATTCGTTGTCGGGGTCGGTCAGTTTTTCGGTGGGAAGTTCTTTGAGACTGACTTTGAGTCCGACCTGTTTGAGTTGTTCGACGATCGCGAGACTGGCGATGCGTCCCATTTCATTGGCGGGGTGGCCCAGAACCAGGTCTCCAATTTTCGGAGTGTTGACGGTCGGAGGCGTGCTGGGTGTGGCGTCGGACGGCTGCTGCGGCGACGCGTTCAATTCGGCGGCGACCGCGGCGGCCGCGGAGATTCCCGCCTGATTATCGGCCGCCTTCTTGGCCGCCTCGGCTTTCTGCTTTTCCAGTTGTTCCAATTCCTTTTCGGCGATGCGGAGCAACGAGTATCCTAATCGAGGTTCGTAGTTGCGAGGACGAATCCGCTCGTCGTAGGCATAGGCCAGCGAATCCTGCGTACCGAATCCTGGTGGAAACGGTCCACTGATCACGGTGCTGCCGCGCGGCGGGAACCCCCCCAGCAATTCCTCATACAGGATCGCGTTGCGATCGATCGAGTAGAGTATCGCGCGGCGAAATGTGGAACTGTTGCCGAAGGGTCGGCGAAAATTCGGGATCAGCACATGCAGCGTCGGCAGCGTGTATTGCCCGACGGAAATCGCGTCATCGCCGCGCAACCGCGGAACGTCGGCCGGGAAGATTCGATCCAGCACGTCGATCTCACCCCGTTTCAGTGCGTTCACGGCCTGATCCGATTTGACGAAGACTTTTTCGGCGATTTCCACCGGCTGCTTGGGCTGCCGGAAGCTGTACCGAGGATTAATCATGAAGGAATTCTCGTTCGGGCGCTGGGGGCCGACGACATAGGGACCGTCGGCGGCGGTCCTTCCTTCCACCGAGGCTGTTTGCACCATGGTCTGAAGCAGCGCTTCGGGCAGCACATGCGGCTTGCGGAAGTCGATGCGCACGCGGTAGATGTCATCCACGGAAACCGACTGCACCAGTGCGCCCCAGGCGGGGAGGTACGATTTGTGCGACGGGTTGGCCAGAGACAACAGGCGTTGCGCGATATCGTATCCAGTGATATGCGAGCTTTTGCTGCGCACGCGTGCCGGATCGAGCGCAAGAAACAGTTGTCGGTTGTCGTCGCTGGTTTCCAGCGAACCGAGCGGCGAAATGTAACGGCCCCCTTCCGGGCCGCGATCGGCGTACTCGCACAGCCTGCGCTCCATCAGGCGGCCGGTGCGTCGGGCGGCCCAATCCTCAAACCGGGCCGAATCGTGCACCGTGGCGTACTGGGAGACGCCGACCAGTACCAGCGGGTAGCGAACCACGATTGTCTCGGTCAGCTCGCGCCCTCCCTTCACCTCGGGCCAGATCCGCATCATCTCCTTGGCGGTGGCGATTGCTTCGCGATATCGCATGTTGTCCAGATGATCGCGGGCTTCATCCCGTTTCGTGGACGCCATGCCGTTCAGTACGTCCTGCCAGCGTTTGATCGTCTCGGCCTGCCGATCGCCGTAGCGGATCCGGATCTGGTTCAATGTCTTGCGCGCCGGTCCAAAGTCGCCCTGGGCGACCGTTTGTGACATGATCTGATCAAAAAGCTGTCCGATCGCCGCCCCAACGTCGCGCCGTTCGACGCGGTAATCCGGATTACGCTGGAACAGTTCATCGAGGATCGCCAGCGACTCGCCGTACTTTTTTTCCTGGAAGAACTTCATCGCGTTCTCATACAGGAATTTGTGAATCAGGTCCTCCGCTCCGAACGGCATGCCGTACTCGCGATAGATATACGAGAGATACTCGAAGGCCTCGTTGTACTCTTTGGCGTCGAGCAGTCGTCGAGCCTCTTTCAGCAGCATTTCATGGTGAAACTCGATCGATTCGACGGCCCGCCACTGCAACTCGTACAGCCGGCTGCGGTACTTCAACAGCCGTAGCCGGATCGGAGTATCTTTTTTCGAGGGGATCTTGCCATTGAAGCCGAGCGGCAGGACCTCGATCGCAACTCCTTTGTTGGCGGCGTCCAGCGTGATGCGATCAAACGGTTCGCGATCGAGCAATCGTTTCGGCGTTTCGGGGGCCTTCGCCGGCTCGTCGGCGTCCTGGGCCTGTGCTGCGCAGGAAAGCATCGCGAACGTGAACGACACCGCGATAACGATCGCTGCCGCAAAACAATCGACGCGCGCTACCGGTGACGCGTCCATCAGGCACGACGATTTGCAGACCACGCTTGACCTCCCTGTTGCCGCATTCATTGTCCCGCTCCTGCCGCGCCCTCTCCGCTGCTGGGAATCCTTACCGCCAGCAACGTCCCGTCGCTGGCAGTGACAAGGATTCCGGCGGACGTGACAACCGCACTGCTTAACAGCGGGTCGCCCATTTCCAGCTTGCCGGTCTCGACGCCATCCCGCAGTCCGACTCGCCAGATCACGCCGCCGCGCCCGGTGAGCACCAGTGTCTCGCCGTCGAGCTGCGGGGGACCAGCCAGCTCGCCGTAAGGCATGGGCGATTGCCAGCGTTTTTGTTGCCCGGCGTCGAGGCAAACCAGGCCTTCCTTCGAGCTGACCAACAGCGCGGTTCCACCGACGGTCCAGGGCCCGGCCTGAATGCGTCCCGAAAGGGGAATCTCCGCTCCGACGCTGAGATCGTTCAGCGCGAACGCCTGGACCATATCACTGCCATCCCGTCTTATGGCTCCATAGACCGTATCTCCGGCGACGGCAATCGCGCCCAGCAATTCCGCGGGGAGAGCACCTGCGGCCAATTGGTCGAGGTGGGCCTGGGGCTGGTCTTTCAGCCCGATGCGGAAGATCCGCTTTGTACCGTCGGTAATCAAGAACTGGTTACCGATGGCGACGGGCGTCCGCCAGGCCGCTTTGGTACCCGGTTCCAATGCCGGTTGAAATGGCAGTGCCGCGGCCTTACCCGTTTCCGGACTGAACAGGTGGACCTGTCCGGAATCGAGTGCCATCAGGACCGCGTTTCCCAGCGCGATAGGGACCGTGTTTACGGTGGCATCACCGACGTCCATGCGAATCGTGCGTGCGGAGTTGGATTCCATCTGGGGGTTGTGCAGCAGGATTTGGGCGCGATCTCGTTGATTGGTCAAGACAATCCGACCGTCGGCCAGTGTCGTGGCTTCGCTGAAGGAATAGGCGACTTCGGCTCCATCCACTTCCATGACTTCGCTAGGCTTGTCAACGATGCCGGCCTCGGGCGAAAGTCGGTAGACGTCGCCGAGCGACGTGACGGCGTTGATCTGGTTCCGGCCATTGTCGTAGGCGAGGATCGGCGTCGGCGAAGCGATATCGGTTCGCCAGATCATCGCGCCGTTATCCATCCGCGACGCGGAAACGGTGATGCCCAGCGAGCCGCGCCGTCGCCGCGTATGCACGATCGCGTTGCCAACCTTGAGCAACGGCGCAATAAATGTCTCCGATTCGTTGAGCGACCAGCGGCGATTCAACTGCTCGCGTGCGGTCTGGATGTCAAATGCCGACAGGCGATCGCCGCCGACGAGCACCGACGCGCCGTCGACGACATGGTAGCCCGGAATGGGACTCCGGGCCTGGGCGACCATCGTAGCGTCGGTCCGGATCGGTGATTCTTCGTTCGAAGGATCGATCGAGAGCACTCGCAGTTCCCCGAAATTGGTCAGTACCGTAATCCGGTTCTTGGTATGCACCAGCGGTACCACGACATTTCCCGACAATCGCATCGGTTCCGAGATTGCCCGCTTGAGGCCTCCGCCTCGCTCGTCGGCGCGGAGGATGTGCAGGAGGCAGAAGTCAGCGCCGGCGTTTTCCACGAGGAAAAGATGCTGAAGGGCCATGACCGGCGGAATCGCGATCGTACCGGCGCGGTGGCCGAGGAAGAACACTTCCGTGCAAGTCAGTGTTTCCGGTTTGAGGACATAGACGTTGGAGTGTTCTCCGATCTGATAAACCTGCTCCACGCGTGGATTGCCGCCGATCCCAACGGTCAGCTTCTGCGGAAGCTGCGCGGCGATCGAACATGCGCCGGTTTCCAGGTCGAGTTGGAGGATTCGTCCGGAGTGCTCGGAAACCAGGATCCGGTCCTCGACGACCACGGTTGCGGCAAATGTTCCTTCGATCGAAAATCTCCAGACGACTTCGCCTGTGCTCGCCTTCAATCGCAGGATTTCCTTGCGGCCGACATCGCTGACGATCGCATCCGCGCCGGAGAGCTTGGATACGGGAATCGGCTGAATCAACGAATCGATCCCCACGAAACGCCGCCAGAGCAGTTGACCGGTGCCGGCATCGAAAGCGAAGACCGAACCACGGACGAGCACATACACGATCTGATTTTCGGCGCCGACCACATTCTGTCCCATGCGGCGCGCCGGCACGATGCGCAAGGCATTGATCTTCGTTGCGGAATCTTCGCTCGAAGCCTTACGGGAAACGGCCAGCGATTGAACCGCGGCCCGTTCACGGTTCGTGATTTCCTGCACTTTATCGTTGAGTTTCGCTTCGCGCTCCAGTTCAGGAAACTCCTTGAGCACGCGGGCGCGGATGCCGAATGCCTCCACCGTGTTGCCTTGCTGGACGGCGGCGTCAATCTGCTGGATCGCCGCTTCCAGCGCGATATCTTTTTGTATGGTGCGTTTGGCGAGCGTGATATTCTTGTTGATTTCATCCAGAGTCTTTTGAATGTTCTCCCGCATTTTGGGCGGGATGTAGCTGGGATTATTCACCAGTTCCATCGCCTCTTCGGCGTGGCCGACGAACATCTGGGCGTTGTCCCGGCTGGATGCCGAGCGGGCCTGGAGAGCGAAACCGCCGGCGATTTTTGGCAGCAGCGCCGTCAGTTCGTCTCGTGCCGCTGGAAAGTCTTTTTCCTTTTCAACTTCAGGAATTACCTTCCTCGCTACGTCGAATGCGGAACGCATGTCGCGAGCGCCTTCCGTTGATACTCGCAACTGGGCGGTCGCCTTCTTGACTTTGGCCAGGCTGAGATCATCGCCGTTCGGATTCGCCTTGATGTAGATTTCGTATTCCTTGATTGCCTGCGGGAACATCAGGTTCTTATAGGCCGTTTCACCCCGTTCGAACTGATCCTTGGCGTTCCCCTTGGTGAATTTGGAAATCAGCACCCAACCCATGAAGATCATCAGTAACAGTCCCGGCACGCCGAACAAGATCAGCATCGACGTGGAGAATGTCTCCGATTTCTTCTTGCGGAATCCGACAACGCGTTGCTGTGGTTCGGCGGCGGCGTCCGGAGTCGGCCCCGCGGGCCCGAAGCCACCCGCGGCCATTGGATAGCTCGGCGAAGCAAGTCCGCCGCCGAGTTGTGTTAGTCCGCCATCCAGGGGCATGAGTTCTTCGGACAACGGCGTCAGGCCCGTGGCTGCAGCCTCGAGCGGCTGTGTTTCCCGTGGTATGGCCGGCGGCGGGACGATATGGCCGGTCTTGAACTGCGTTTTGCTCCGCTCCGACTTCTTTGCGGCGGGATCCGCCGTCGCAGGTGGCACAGACGTTTTTGGCGGCGGAGCCTTGCTGGCAGGTTTTGTAGCCGGTTTGACCGGTTCGGCCTGCGCTGCCGGTTCGTCGCCCAACGGGGCTAACCCCAGATCGTCGGAGCGCGCCGCTTGCGAAGGAGTCGCAACGGGCGCCTTGAAATCTCCCAGCAGTTTCTTGGCCTGAAAGGCGGTCAGATGACCGCCATCCACCAGCAACTTCGCTACCGCTTCCGGCGTGACCTTGACTCGGGAGCCGGCGACTTGTTTCCGCAGGCCGCGGATCGCCGCCTGCTCCAGCAAGCCCTGACTCTCGAGATGTTCCAAAAACTTATCTGCCGACATGCTGAATTCCTGAGGAGATTATTCGTTTTCTTCCACGGTCTCGAGCCCGACCTTGCCGAACCCGGCGGTGGCGGCCGAATCGATCGCCATCACCACACGGTAATGCGGCGCTTCACCGTTCGCCTTGACCATCACGGTGATCGTCGCATCGGGGCCGACGATTGAACGAGCCTGACGCAGCTTGGTTACTAATTCCTGCTCGCTGGGCGCCTCTTCCATATCCCCGTCCTCGTTCTCCAGTCGAAACGCGCCTTGATGATCCACGTGGATCGTCAGCGCCACCAGATCGGGATCGGGTGGTTCGGGCTGGGCCATCGAACTGGGCCGATCGTCTTTGGGCTTGGGGAACGCCTGCGACTTCTGCATCGAGAACGAAGCCGTCACCATGAAGAAGATGAGCAGTTGGAAGACAATATCGACCATCGGCGTCATGTCCATTTCCGCCTCTTCCGCAGGGCGATTGAACACAATCGAAGCCCCATCGTCATCGAACTCGTCAGCGGGTGGCCCGGCTTCCACGGGAGGCTCGCTGCTTGGTCGTTTGTCATGCATCGCTTCATCCCCGATAGGGACCGAACGGAAGTCGTTTCAAGCCTAACCCGATTGCTGTACGGCCACGTGGATTTTGTTGAGATCGAGTCCTTGCGTGGCCGCTTTGATGACTCGCGACACCTCGCGGTGCTTCACCTTTTTCTCTGCCTTGATCAAGATCGCGGTCTTCTGTTCCGTGCGCATGGTCGCCTCGACGTACCGCGTAATCTCCTGCTCCTGCAGGGTGGGATCCGCGTTCGGAATGATGTTCTCGGTAACTGGACCGTCGCCTTTGTAAACCATCGCGGTCGGTGCGCTACCGGCCATCACCGTCAATACGACCGCTTCCCTTGTCGGCAGCACGACACCGTTTCGCGCCTGGGGAGTGGTAATCTGGGCTTCTTGGTTGATCCGTGCACAGACGATGAAGAAAATCAACAGCAGAAATGTGCAATCGATCATCGGCGTGATGTCCATTTCGGACTCTTCCAGCGCCGCCGTCTTTAACTCGAATTTAGCGTTGCCGGCATCGGCGTTACCGGCATTGTCTACCAGTGAGGCCATGATCTATCTTCCGTGCCGAGCGCCGGCGGAAAGTCCTTGATGATACATTTCGAAAAACCGGCCCATTCCGTTCGCCACCAGATCCTGCATGCTCCGCATGCGAACATTGGTGGCGGTGAGAACAAACATGAGCGGGATCGAGATCGTCAGTCCCACGCACGTGGTGATCAGAGCGAAACTGATGTCGTGGGCCAGGTCCTCGGCCTTGACCGATTCCGCCACGGCCAGTTTGCCGAACGCCTGCATCATTCCCAGCACCGTCCCGAGCAATCCGAGCATCGGTTCGGTTTTGATGGCGATGTTGATGCCGCTTATGCGTCGTTCGAGATCGGCAAGGACTTCGCGCTGAAAATAGTCCATCACAAGGTCCCTGACCTTTTTCAGTCCGAGCTTGCGATTGACGATCGCCATATATCCGAGTTGCACGACGGCGCGGCGGTCTCCGTCGCAAATTTGCTGTGCCGAATCAAAATCGCCTCGAGCCAGCGGTTCTTCCAGGACATCCAGGAACTGCGACTGGCCGTCGAACGTCTTGAATCGTTTTTGCTGGATGCGCGTAAAGACGACGACCGCGCAGTAAGTTCCGTAAATCGCCACGACGGCTTGGAAAAAGTAAACAGAATTGTTCACGATGTCCATGAAGGTGTTCATTTCCATGGTGCGTACTCGTTGAGGCTCCTGGGTGCTTGTGCGGTTGTCAAAAAAACAGCCCGAAAGCATGCGGACTTTCGGGCCGAAATCTGGATCGACTTACTTGATGAAGTTTCGGTAGTACTGGTTTTCGACGAAATACTCGTAACCGTTTCCTGAATTTCTTACGCCGAAGACGGTACGACGGATCGAACGAACATCCCGATCCTTGCCGGCGTATTCCCGTTCCAGTCGTGCCAGAGAATCCTCGATCTCCTTGTTGTAGATCTGCACGACGATTCGGCCTTTGATGACGACGCCGGCTCGGGACAGCAGCGCTTTGTCCGATTGCTGCAGCGGTCCTTCTTTCCAGCTGAAGTACAAACGCTTTTCCTCTTTGGCCAGGCCGGTTCGGCGCGTCGGCCGCCCGCCGCCGAAGCCGACGGCGTAATCGATGTTTTGTCCATGGGCAGCGCCACCGACGGCGCCAAGTTCAATTTTGAAGAAGTCCAGCTGCTGGGAATAGATCGCCACCGAGCTGGCATTGTATTTGATCTGCCAGCGCTCCCATCGCGGGATCACGTCGGCGTCGCCTGGCCCGCCCGGTCCCACGCCGCGCCCGTCGCCTTGCCCACGCCCGTCGCCGCGCCCTGTGTATTGCCTGGGCTGCAACTGATCGAGCACCGCGACCTGGGTCGTGATCGTCTCGGTGATCTGCTCGAAAACAACCTCGATCACCGGTTCGATCACCTCGATCTCGTCTTCCTTCGGTTCCTCAAGGTTGGTGAATGCCGCGCCCTGGCCCCCACCGCCCGGCTCGGGTTCGGAAATGTCGATTTCCACCACCCTTTTGAACCGCCAATCCTGACTTGTGATCCAGACAATGACCAGCGTCCCAACGACGAAGCCGACGAAAATCAGCAGCGTGATCAGGAAGCCTGAAACTTTATCGTATCGGGAAACGCGCAAATCCCGGAGTGGTTTAGGCCGGGGCGGGTCGGACGACGGTCCCGGCGCTGCCGCGGGGTTGTTTTGCATGGAATCGGTTTCCTTGTTATTGCATCCTAATCGCCGCTGTCTTATTTCCCAGCCATTTTACCGACGTTTTCCATCGAGGCGGAAACTCAGTCGAGGAAGATCGCCGAAGGGTTGACCGCCTTGTACCACTGTTTCCAGGCCTGGGCCGCCACCAGTCGCTGCTGCGGGTTAGGGTCTTTGGCCATGCCGACGCCGTCGAGCTTTCGCGTAATGTGCTTCAATCCCAGGTCCGCGGCGTATGCGATCTTGGGATCAGGATCGGTGAGCGCGTAGATCAAATACGGAATGTTGTCGAAGTCGTCGGTCTTGCCCAGCGTGCGAACCGCCACGATGCGCACCTCGAACTTCTCGACCGACACCAGACGTCGCAAGCGGGCAACCTGGGCCTGCAACTTGGTCGGGTTTTTGAAATCGAGCGCCAGATAATCGACCGAGGCCGCGATTCCCTCGACGTCCGAGTTCTTGGAATCTTCGAGTGCGTTCAGCAGGTCTTCGACCGCATTGGTCTTCGGAACGGCGACAATCTTGCCGTCATCACGCAGTTTGGCTTTGGTCATGTCGCCGTTGAAATTTTTGCCACCAGACAACAGACCCTCGCCCGGCACCAGCTTCTCAATTTTCTTCTTGGTGCTGCGCGTCAGAAACATGATCGCAAAAGCGGTATCACCGCCAATCCCCGCACCACCGGTGCCGTGCCAGGTACCATCTTTGAGTTGGTTCTGCCGCAGGTACTCCACTCCCTCATTGTACCAGCGAGGCTCCGCGACGCCTCCACCTTCGACCGCCTCGCGGAAACTCATGTAGCGCTCCAAAGTGTATAGGTAATAATAATTCCACATGCCCGGGTTGATCTTGTAGACCGCGTCGAAGTAGCGATTGCCGTCCTGCTGGTACCTCTTGAGCAGTTCCCGGTTGACGTTGCGCGCCACGCGTTTGACTGCCGTTTTTTCCTCGGCGTCATCTTTGATCAGGCGCAGGGCGGGCGGTATGTCATCCTCCTTTACCCTCTGCTTTTCGCCCTGTCCCAATCCGACCAGATCGCCGCCAATATACAACGATGCCGTTCCTGCCGCCGAAAGGCCGATCGACACACTGCCCTGGGAATTGCGGTTGAAGGTTCCCGGGTCCATCGGATGGTAGCCGAACCCGCCTTGCGCATCCTGCGTTCGCATGAACCAGTTGACCGCTTTCTCGCCGCATTCGAGCGATACGTCGAAACCGGCCTTTTGTGCCGTCCAGAGCCCGAGCACGGCGTACTGCGTCTGCGACGAATCGCCGTTCGGCATGCCGGGGTATGTCCAGCCTCCGATGACAAGCTGACTTTCCTGCAGCATCTTGACCAACGTCTCAATCTCCGGCTTGTACTGCACCGGGTCGAGTTCCGTCAGGAAGATCAAGGAAACGGCCCTGGCGTAGGTCGGAGCGTGCCCGTCGCGCCCCTGGCCCCCGCCGGGAGTCGCGAATTGACGCGCGACGCCGATTGCGGTCTTTACATGGGGATGGTCGCGATCATCGGCTTTCACGAACGGCAGCGCCAGCAGAGGAATCACTCCAATGCCATGTTCTCCGCTCGTGTCGATCAGTCGCGACAGGCCCGCCATCGCCCGATCGACCATCTCCACGACCTCCGGGCTTTCCGGGCTGTAAGCCTGGAGCCGTTGCCCCAAATCGGACACAAGCAACCCAACTGCCAATACAACTCGCAAGCCGATCGGTATCTGCACCATCATCGGTAAAGTCCTCGATTCCTTTTGTGAATTTGATGCAAATCCCCATGGTCGTCGTTATTGCCCCGGCAGGCGGCCTTATCGATCGGGGGCCCGCAAGGGAAGTGACTGCCATGCAATTGCCGACGGATCCACGATTTCATACCACTCTTTCCATGCCATCGCCGCCGTATGCCGCTGGGACGGAATCGTCATTGATCAGTCGCAAGGCCGGCGGCAGATCCGCCTCACAATGCTGCATCGGCATGCCATGTCTCAGCCCTAAGAGTTCGCTGCCGATATACAGGGACGCCGAGCCGGCCGCCGACAAACCCAGGGCAACGCCACTTTGCATTCGACGGTCCCAACTCCTCGGATCGATCGGGTGATACCCAAAGCCGCCTTGGCTGTCCTGGATCGAATGCAACAGGGCCTCGATTTCCGGCCGGTATTGGGCGGGGTCGAGTTCCGTCAGAAAGATCAGCGAGACTGCTCGCGCGTAGGTTGGAGCATGACCGTCGTTCTGCATGGCGAGCGGGCCGAAAACAATTTGCCGCGCAACGCCGATTGCCGTCTTGACGTGTGGATGTTCAGGTTCGTTAGCCTTGACGAATGGCAACGCGATCAACGGAATCGCCGTTCGGCCACGTTCTCCGTACAGGTCGCGAAGATTCGTCAAACCGGTCATCGCCCGATCGACCATCTCGCAGACTTCGGGGCTCTCGGGGCTATGAGCCATCAAGGGCGAAAGAAAGGACGAGAACAGCAACGCAAAGACGAGTATGCCGCCGCAATCGGCTCGCCATTGGATCATTTGCTATGCCCCTTTGTTCCTTTGTTCCTTGCCACAATCAGCCTCGATTGTTCCAACCTCAATCGGGATCCTCCCAACCGGCGACTCCGATCGGGCGAATCGGACCGTGCGAGGGAAACCGCACCACGGAAACAGAGGAAATTCGAACGCGAAACACAGCGTTGATCGTACTGCTGCCAGGAGCAACTGTCAAGAAACGGTGGCGTCCCAAGTCCTTACCAGTGGCGAGTTTGTCGAAAACTCCCCGGACACCGCGAAGTCGATGCCGCCAAGTTGGGGGTGGGGGTGGTTTTTGCGGTCTCCGTGAGAATCCCGCGATCAGGAATTCGGATGCCCGAATCAGGTCCGACACAGTTTCCGGATACTGCTTTGATTCTGCAGTGAAGGCGGACCCCCAAGTTGCGCGCGCCTTGCGACGTTCGACCCGCGCCCCGATCGCAACGAGACTCTGAAATCGATCGACCGCGGTATCATCACGCGTGGCCACCCAGCCGATGTCGCAGCGGAAAGCCGTAATGGCGGCCTTCTTCAATCCGCAGCAACTCGTCGAACGGGTTCCCATTGGGCAGCCATGTTGCACCTTCCTGATCGGTGCAAAACAACTGTCCGCCTGGATCCACGGTCAGCCCGACTGGGAAACGGATTCCACTGCAGAACGGTTCATGCCGCGTCGCGCCAGACTTCAGCCGTTGAATGGTACCTCTCTGGCCGCGCGGATCGTATTGGCTTCTGCCGTCCGCGCCGATCAGGTAGGGGTTCGTGAAGTCAGCCGTTCCCAGGCCGAAGAAGATCTCGCCTCGCGCGCCGATCGCCACTCCCAAAGCGTCGACATTGTGCGGCAATTCCGCCCAGATCGTCGCGAGAATGGACTCGGATTCCGCGGTGCCATCCCCATCTTCATCCGAGATTCGGACGATCTTACCTTTGGCCGTGACCACAACTCCTTTGCCCCATGGCGAATTCGCTGGCAGGATAGACCAGCGTCGGGCGATGGTCCTGGAATGGCTGCTGCAGATCCCATCGTTATCCGCTGCCGTCGTGCCAGACGGCGATTGGCGGCGCGAGGCGCGAGCCGGGATTCGGCGGCGGAACGACGTGCCCGTTTGCGGCCGCCGCGGCTGGAATCGTTGACGCATCGAGCCACAACTCGAGGCCTTCCGAGACCGGCAGGCGCCGGTCGATCCAAGGCTCGGTTGCGGCCAGTGGAAGACCCTCGCCCCCCACGCAGGCAAGTGCGATTCCAGCGAGGTACAGGGAGCGAAACCAGCCGGTCATGCGAAACACGATGGTTGGAGAACCGGCGCGGAATTGCATGGGCGGAATTTCGTGAAGATCGAAGAAAAAGAGCCCCACTGGCGGTCGGCCAGGGGGCTCGATATTTCTCCGCGTACGAACACGGCACGATCCGGTTACAGCGTGTAGCCGGCTCGGTATTCGTGCTTGATGATGCTGGCGACTTCCGGTGCGTTCGTCGCGACCATGTTCTTGGCATCCCATTCGATCTTCTTGCCGGAGGCCCAGACCGCGAGATTGCCGAGCAGGATCGTTTCCGTGAGCGGACCAGCGTAGTTCGGGAAGTTCGACATCGCCGGTTCACCGCCGCGAATGGCATTGACCCATTCCTGGAAATGGCCAGGCGACTTCTTGAACTCCACATCGGGTTCGTCGCAATCGATGTAGTGAATCTTCTGGTCGGCATAATCGCCTTCCGCGTACATTCGTCCCTTGTCACCGACAATCAGGGCACCGCTGTCGGTCAACTTCTTACCCTTCAACAGGGCCGGATCAACCTTCTTGCCACCGTCGTACCAAATGAACTTGATTGGGCCTCGTTCCTTGTTTGCGGGGAACTCAAAGTGGATGACACTCCAACTCGGGTACGTTTCCTTGTTGTGACCGGAAGTTTCGGCCACGACGCTTGTCGGATCGTGCAACCCCAGTGCGGCGTAAGGCATGTTGAGCGTATGGCAAGCCATGTCGCCCAGAGCGCCGGTGCCGAAGTCCCACCAGCCGCGCCACTTGAACGGGTGGTAGGCGGGATGATATGGACGCTCCGGAGCCGGGCCAAGGAATTCGTTCCAATGGATCGACTTGGGTGTCTCGACTTTCTCCGTGGGTCGGTCGAGTCCTTGCGGCCAGACGGGACGATTGGTCCAGACGTGGACTTCGGTGACTTTTCCGAGCGTTCCGGCCTTGATCGCTGCTGCTGCCTTGCGGAGATAGCTCTGGCGGTGCCCTGATTTCCCATTTGCGTGGCGACACCCTTTTCCTTGGCGATGTTCCCGAGCGTGCGGGCTTCGAAAATCGAATGGGTCAACGGCTTCTGCGCGAAGCAGTGTTTGCCCATCCGCATTGCCATCGCGGCGGCGACGGCGTGGCAGTGGTCGGGAGTGCTGACGGTGACCGCGTCGATGTTCTTTTCGGTTTCCAGCATTTTGCGGAAATCGAAGTAGGTCTTGGCACCGCGAAAGCGGACCTTGCCTTTTTCCAACGTCGATTCATCGATATCGCAGACGGCCACGATGTTGCCGGACGAGCGAGCGTCGTTGGAATCGCTTTCGCCTTTGCCGCCGATGCCGATGCAGGCGAAATTGATCTGTTCGTTGGCCGATTTGCTCGGCGCGGCCTGTAGGCCGGCGGCGGCAAAATAGCCGGCGCCGATCACGGCCGATGTTTGCATGAATTCGCGACGATTGGACCTTCGAGCCATTTGGGGGAATCCTCCAAAAAGGGTAGGGTGGTCGCGGCGGGCCGGCCCGCCACGACGAAGCAGTAAGTTCACGAGGGCGGTCGCCGACGATTCTGGGCGGCAAAAGTCGGCCTCGACCACTCCTTCGCGGCATCTAAAGTAGCGAACTTTCGCCGCGAATTCAATCATTCGATCGGCCCACGCCACCAAAATTGCAGCCTGGCGCCTGCGAGAATCCTTGCGAGGAGCCTTGTGAGAATCGCCAGGGGATCGTTACGGGAACCGGGCCAGTTCTTCCGCCGTCGGCAGCGACGGCTGGGCGCCAAGGCGAGTGACCGACAGGGCGGCGGCCCGAGCCGCATACCGGATCGAATCCCCGGCCGCCATGCCGCGCGACAAGCCGGCCGCAAAAGCCCCACAAAAGGCGTCGCCCGCCGCGGTCGTGTCGACGGCGCCCACCTTCAACGCTTCGAATCGCTCCAACCCAGCGAGCCCCGCAACCACCCCTCCTTCCTCCGCCAGCGTGACAATGGCCGATCTGCAGCCCAACTGCAACAACCGATCGGCCGCCTGTTGTGCTGCCTGCTGCGTGTTCGAAGCGTCCCGTTTGGCCGCCGCAACCCCCGACAAGACTTCCGCTTCCTGCTGGTTGGGAATGATCCAATCGACCAGGCGAGCGATCTCCGCATCGAGCATTCCCGGCGCCGGAGCCGGATTCAGAAGGGTGACCATCCCGGCGGCCCGAGCCCGGCGCAATCCGGTCAGCACGGCCTCCTGCGGCGATTCAAAACAGCTAAGAAAAATGCCGCCCGATCGAAAAAGTTCGCCGGGCAGGTGGTCCACATCGGACGAAGTCAAATCCAGGTTGGCACCGGAAGCGACGCTGATCTGATTTCGGCCATCGTGATCCACCATGATCAGTGCGATACCTGTGGCGGAGGACGTACGTCGTACTTGGGAAACATCAATTCCCTCGCCGGAAAGGCTCGTCAACGACTGCGTTCCAAAGTCGTCATTGCCAACCGCGCCGACGAACTTCACGGCCGTGCCTAGCCGAGCGGCAGCAACGGCCTGGTTCGCGCCCTTGCCGCCAAATGCCCGATAGAATTCGCCGCCACCCACGGTTTCCCCTGGCTGGGGCAAGGTCCTGCCTCGAACCACGAGGTCGATATTGATCGACCCCAGGACCAACAGGGACACGACCGACGTCCTTAATGGCCGCTGGGCGCGTAGTACGGATTGCGGCCCGCGGCATGATCGGTCGTGTCGAGGATGTCGCCGATTTCCGGAACAGCCGCTCGGATTGCGACTTCAACGCCTTGCCGCAAAGTGACGTTCGCCATGCCACAACCTTGGCAACCGCCGCCCATCTGCAGGAACGCGGTGTTGTCGCGCACGTCAATTAGCCGTACGACTCCACCGTGGGCCGCAACATACGGGTTGACCTGGCTCCGCAAGACCTCTTCGACCCGTGATCGCAGGACCTCGGCCGGCGGCAGGCTCGAACGTAAGTCGCGAGACACCACTTCCTGGCCCGACGCTATGGTCGATCGAATCGCCGCACCGATGGCCTTGCCAAGCGCCGGCCAGTCATCGGATGTCGATTTGCCGATCGTGATCGCGTCGTGGGAAACGAGAACGTTCGAGATCCCCGGAATTGCGAACAAGGCTTCCGCCAGCGGCGAACCCTTCGCGGAGTCCTGGTTGGCAAAGTAATGGGCTTGATTTTCATAGACCGGCCGGTTGACCACGAATTTGCACTTGGTTGCCGAAACCGGCTCGCCCCGGATCTGGATTGTCGCGGGATCAATCATCGAACAATACCTCCCTCATCACGAATCGGAACACACTCGATCAGCCGCCCCGGAACGGGCACAGGAACCCGATCGAGGCGGTTTCGACCGCAGCGAACGAGCTAGAAAATCCCCTGCGGTCACTGCTTTGCCCGTATTCTAGCGTTCCCCGCCGGCTTGGAAACACCCGCTCTCTCTTTCCACGGAAGGCATCCGGGTGGTCGGCGAGATCGGGGGAGGATGGAAGCGCGTTCAATTTTAGGCGGCAAACAGCGGGCGGTTCAGGCCGCACGTCGCAAGACGTGAGTCCTGGCGGGCACCGTGGCAGCGCGTTGCAGCATGGTTCGGATGACGATTTCACCGGCCAGGTCCAGTACCTTGGCGTGTCGGGAACCGGGCAGCGATCCTTGGGAGATCATCGCTGCAATCTGCTCGTTGAGCACCGGAACGGCTCGGGTCCGAATGTAGCCGCGAGCTTCGTTCATTCCTAGCGTCGGCAGGCGAGACCGCACGCGATGCCAGACACTTTCCGCAGCCTGCACCGCTACGATTTCAGCGGTACCTTGAAGATCCGGACTGCCGCTGAGTTTCGCGAGTAACTTGCCGAACATTGTTTCGGGTCCTTTCCGTGCCATCGAATGCCAGAAATTACCCTCCGTGTCGCGCGGCTCTGGCCATGCCGCCGCGGTGCTACTTCCCTTCCATCGAATCAGAATCCAGACGATCTTGATTCCCGGGCCGGTCGTATCAGATGGTGCAGGTACATCGAGTTTTTGGCGTGTCGCAACGGGGACCCCGGTCGGAATGTCGAGGAAATATTGCGCCTCTTCGCGCCGTCGCGCCACTCTAGTCACCGCAGTCCGCCGGAATTCACACATCGGTAATGCCTGCGCCATCCGTCGATCCCTCTTGACCCTTTTTTCTGAAACCCGTACTCTCACTCCAGGTTGATGCGACGGCGCCGTAGCCAAGTGGTAAGGCAGTGGATTGCAAATCCACCATCCCCGGTTCAAATCTGGGCGGCGCCTCTTTTTTCGTTTTCGCAATAGCGCGACCGGGACTTCGCCGTCGCGGCGTTGTAGCCGGTTCCTATCAATCCCCGTTGCCGTTCGGGTTGACAATGTGTCGACGAAGTAGGAAAAATGCGATTCGTTGCACTCCTGACGCTAAGTTTCCTGCCGATATCATCGCTCCCCGCCACCGCAGCGGAGTCGGACGCTCAGGAACGGGCGAGTAAAGTCATCGAGGCAGCCGGCGGCGAATCGCAGTTGTTGGATTTGTTTCGATTCCGCGAGCGTGTCCTGATTACGGATACGCCGGCGCCCCCGGTTGTGAAGGACGAGAAAGAGAATCGCACGTCCGTCGTACGGGTTGGCGGCGACTGGTGGGTCGGCAGCGATAAACGCGACAAAGACAAGGTCCGCGTATTGTGCTGGGCTTGGAGTCTCCGCATCCTGCGAGACTCGAAGTCGATCCTTCAAACGATTCCCGACATCAAAGTGGCCGACCAGCCCGCGTTCGGTCTTCGCGTGACCGGGTCCGTTAAGGATCCGATCGACTTGTACTTCGATCATGAAACGAAGCGCCTGGCAGCGATCGATTATGACGACACGCGTCACATCTTCAGCGATTGGAAGAAGTCCGAAGATGGCCGCCACTATCCATCGCACGTCGCCGGATTCCGCTTCGAAAATCGCGCGGCAGGTACCCTCAAATCCAGGCAGTGGTATCAAACCGACATTCTTGAGCTTACGCTGTTGAAAGAACTGCCCAGCGAATTAAAGCGCTAGCGCCGAACCCGACTTCAAAAGATGGCGTTGGACGGCGTAGGACGAGCGTAGGACGAGCCGCCAGGCCCGTCCAGAAGTGCGAAACGACTTCGATAAAAAGAACAATCATGTTCGATCGAGCGCGAGAGACGGGTCTGGAGACCCGTCCTACCTACTGCCGGGAGCGTTTGAGGATGACGAACAAGCTTCGACGAACGGGGATCGTGCCGCGATTCCTTGCGGTGTGGCTGATGGCGACCAGCGCGTGCGGCGCGCTGACGGCGGCGGATCGGGTTTTTCGCGTCACCGAATACCAGCGTCGAACGATCTACCACTCCCCCGAGACACCCGGCTACACCTGTTGGGTTTACGCTTGGGCGATGCCCGACAACGATCTAATGGTGAGTTTCTACGAGGCCACTGGTCCGACGGACGAGAGTGTACGGGCTCCGCTTGAGGTCCAGAAGAAGTTGAGCTGGCCGCACCTCGCCGATGCGCGTCGTGATATGAGCGGCCTGAGTGCCCGCAACGTCTACTTGCGCTCCTCGGATGGCGGCGCGACCTGGAATTCCGTGAGTGCTGACGCATTCCGCAGCCCGATGAACGGGCTTGTGCTGGGAGGTTTGGGATTGCGCGATGGCGTTATTCTGCGCGCGGTCTATGGTGCGTATCTCCCGTACGATGCGGACGTGCCGCGCACCGGGCTCCTGCAGCGCTCAACCGACGGCGGAAAAACGTGGGGCAGGATGGAGAGCGTTCTGCCCGCGGACCAGTACCTGGTCTACCCCGTGGGTTTGCGACAGTTACGGGACGGTCGCGTCGCGCTTTTGGGAGGAATCGCACGCGGCCCGGCGGACCGCGCTTGGGATGAATACGGTCCATCGATGGAGCCGCTGCTCATGGTCTCGGACGACGGAGGCAAGTCGTGGGGGCAACCGATCCAGGTGATTCCCGAAGAGAATCGAAGGGACTGGTCGTGCGAGGAGTGCGATGCGGTGGAATTGCCCAATGGAGACCTGTTCTGGGTCTTTCGCCGCTGCGATCCTCAGGACCGGGATCGCCCGTTGGCGCAGCGCAGGCACGTGCAATGGCAAGGTCGCATGCGAAAGCAGGACAATTCGTGGGTCCCCGATTCGGTCGGCCCCGCGCCTTTCCCCAACACGGGGCTCCCCAATCTGCTGCTCACCCGCGAAGGCGTGATTGTGCACGTCCCTGCCGGGCACTGGACCGCCGACGAAGGCAAGAACTGGCATCGATTCGACCTGCCGCCCAGGCCGTACTACGCCAAAGGGCTGCAGCTCGCGGATGGCCAGATACTGATCTTAGGGCACCTCGGCAGCGACGACCCTTATGGGACCGTCGATCAACAGATTGTCATGGACCGCTTTCGCCTGGAAGCAAAGTGACGCTCGCCACGGTGCCGAGCGTCAACAAATGCGAGGAGATCGAAACGATGCGAATGGTCTGTAATTCGATGGTGATTATTGTCCTTGGGGCGACATCGGCGCTGTCGCAGGAACGGTCGACGATTTTCAGTTCCACACCGGTGATGATCCAGGAGACGGGCGCGGGGGAAGGTCCGGCGTGGCATCCGGAACTGGGGCTGCTCACCAGCGGCGATGGCGATATTCATCGCCGTGATCGCGATGGAAAGCAGACGGTGTATCTCAAGCAGGCGGGATCGAACGGCCTGATGTTCGATCGACAAGGCAGGCTGGTAGTGTGCGAGCCGGTACGGAGGCGCGTGTCACGAATTGAACCCGATGGAGCAGTGACGGTTCTGGCAGCGACGTATGGCGGCAAGAAATTCAATCAGCCGAACGACCTGACGATTGACCGCCGCCAGCGGATCTATTTCTCCGATCCTCAATACGGAGACCGGAGTGGCATGGAGATGTTGGACGAAAACCGAAAACCGATCGAAGGGGTGTACCGGATCGATCCCGACGGACGCGTGACTCGGATCATCGCACACGAAGTCGATCGTCCCAACGGGCTGGTCGTCACCGACGACGACAAATACCTTTATGTCGCGGACAACAATAACAACACGCAGGGCGGCGCGAGAAAACTGTGGCGATTCGACTTGCGCGCGGATGGCACGGTCGACTTTGCCAGCCAGAAGCTGATCCACGATTGGAAGACGACTCGCGGTCCCGACGGCATGAAACTCGACGCCGAGGGTCGCTTGTACGTAGCGGCCGGGCTGAACAAGCCGCAGCCTCCGTTTGAAACGGCCGAACGGCCCACGGCCGGCATTTACGTCTTTTCCCCAGCGGGAGACTTGTTGGAGTTTGTTCCGATCCCGCGCGATGAAACAACCAACTGCGCCTTCGGTGGCGACGACTTTCGCACGCTTTTTGTCACCGCTGGCGGCAGCCTGTGGAGCCTTCGCGCAAGAACGCCGGGAAAACGGTGAGTGGCAGGGGCTTCCAGCCCCTGCAAAGTGAATTGCTGGGGCAAGATGCCCCAGCCACGCCCAAGATGCCCCAGCAAGAATCACAGCCCCGTTCCTCTAGCCCTTTCTTCCTCCGTTTCCTCCGCGGTAGAGGACTCCCCGCGGCAAACGACCTTCGCGGTAAAGCACCGCCGCGGTTACCCCATGACGCCGCCGAATTCGCGCAGCATTCTCGCGAGCAACTCCATGGGCAGTCCGACGACGTTGGAGGGGCTGCCTTCGAGCAGCTTTACCCATTCCAGGCCGTCCTGGAAACCGAACGCGCCGGCTTTGCCTTCCCAGGCGTTGCTATCGAGGTATTCCTGCAGTTGGGATTCGGAGAGCCCATCCATGCGCAGTCGGCTGACGGCGACGTCGAGTCGCTGGCGGTTATCGGGGCGTCGCCAGAGACAGATTCCGCTGTAGACATGATGGACGCGGCCGCTCAGCCGTTGCAGCATGCTTTGGGCATGTTCGCGATTCTCGGGCTTGCCCAGGATCTGCCCCGCGCACTCGGCGACCGTATCGCATCCGATCACAATTCCGGTCGCAATGCTTGGCGCGACATTCGCTGCCTTCTGTAGCGCCAGTCGCGCGACCAGTTCGGGAGGCGTCTCGCGACTGCATACACCGCATTCGGCCGACGGGTCGGGAGCGATCACTTCGAACGTGTAACCTGCCTCCAGCATCAGTTGTCGCCGACGGGGCGATTGGCTGGCCAGGATCAGCTTGGGAGGGGGCGCGTCCGCATGCGGCGAGTCGATCATCGTGGTGGTCCTTGTAAGGCGACTCGGATTCCGTTCGCGGCTGCCGTAGGATGGATGTTGGGATTCGTGAATCCGTGGGCGTGGCGCGGGCGAAAGCGGTACCAGGTTCGGAGAGGGTGGCGTTCGTCATGGCAATCAACGTGCTGTACGAAGATAATCACTTGCTGGTTGTGAACAAGCCATCGGAGCTGCCGACGATGGGGGCGACTCCCGGCATGCCCAGTTTGCATGCGCTGGCCTGCGATTATGTACGCGTGCGGTACGCCAAGCCAGGGAAGGTCTATCTGGGAGTGGTGATGCGTTTGGACGCCGGCACCAGCGGCGTCGTGGTGTTCGCCCGCACGTCGAAGGCGGCGGCCCGCGTTTCTCAGGCATTGCGCGAGCATCGCTGTGACAAATGGTATTGGGCGGTCCTGGAACGACGTCCCGCGGAGTCCCAAGCCGTTCTCGAGGATTGGCTGGTGAAAGACGAAGAGGCCCAGCGCATGCGCGTGGTCGCGCCGCGTACTTCCGGGGCAAAACAGGCGCGATTGCAGTATCGAGTGGTCCGGGAACTGCGGCGCGGGTTTCTGATTGCGGTCGCGCTCGAAACTGGCCGCAAGCACCAGATTCGCGCTCAATTCTCTTACCGAGGGTGGCCGCTGCTTGGTGATCGCAAATACGGGGCGCGGCACGATTTTTCGAGCACCGGATTTGCATTGCATGCCGCCATGCTGGGCCTGCAGCATCCGGTGAAACAGGAGCCGATGCGGTTCCGGGCCCCCCTGCCCTCGAACTGGATTGCGCGGGGAGTAGGTCCCGACGAGTGGCCGGAGTTTCCCCTGAAGTAGGCGGTTGTTTTTGCCGGCCTTAGGACAGCTCGGCCGGCGAAAATCCCGGGCGGCGAAGCCGATCAGTGGTCCGAGACGTGGTGGGTATCCTGTTCGGTTTCCCGTCCGGTGCCAACGTTCACGCTGGCATGGCATTTCAACCTGGTCTCGCCATGCAGATTGGTCGTGATCTCGAGAGTGGTTGCAATCTTGCGAATGTCTTTGGTGGCCTGGAAAGTCACCGGGATCACATGGACTTTGCTCGCCTTGTCGGGGATCTGAAAGGCGAATCCCGCTTCGTCGCAGTCGATGTTCTTGATCTTGAATGGTTGCTTCCCTTTGACCACCAGTTTACCGGTGGCCGTGCCGTCCGGCGCGACCTCTCCGAGGAAGAACGGTGAGGGGCTTACCGACAGTGCGGGCGCGATGCGCCCCGTTACCGCCAGGGGAATCTTCTCCATTTTTGCGTCATCGGTCACGATCAGCAGTCGATCGCGCAAGTTGCCTTCCGGTGCGTCGGGTTTGAGTTCGACGAGCATATCGTAGACCACGCGTCCGCCCGCGCGTTGCACCTCTTTCAATTCGACTTCGAAATGGGAGTTCGAACTCTGGACATCGCGAATCTGCCAGTCGCCGCGTCCCGCGTAGGTTACTTGGACTTTTTTGCTTGCGGTGGTGCCCAGGTCGACCGCGCCGAAGTCAATTTCACCCGGGCTGAACACCACGTCGCTGCGGATATAGCCGCGAATCTGCAACTGCACCTGCGCGTAGAACGGTTTGTCGATGGTGACGGTGAGCGTGGCGCTGCGCTGGCCCAGGAAGGTTCGTGTATTGAACACCGCCAGAATCGAGCTCTTTTCCCAGGTCTTCAAGTCGTGCTTGGTCACGGTGGGGGTTGTGCACCCGCAACTGGTCTGCACGCCGACAATATGCAAGTCTTCTTCGTACAGGTTTTCCAGTTCAAACGCGAATTCCTGACGCGATCCTTTCGCGACGGAACCGAAGTCATGCTCACTGACCTTGAACATCTTGCGTGCCCATTCCTGCGCCGCAAGCGGAGGCGGGGTCAGCCAGGCGAGGACGATCAGAGGAGCCAGTAACAATTTTCGCGCTGTCACGGAGCCAGTTCCTTATCGATCGGTTCAGCAAGATATCATGACCACCGACCGCTTGGAGAATCGGCGGACACGCTCAAGCCCACGTCATTATCGGTTGATTCGGCGAAATTTGCGCAGAACATCGCCTGAATGAATACTCAAAGTGTAATTTCGGATAAGCTGGGGGGGACAAACAAGGATTTCCGACGGAAAAAACAGTTTTCCTGGCCCAGGATTGGCCGAGCTTCTCCCGAAATCGGTTTTCCCGGATCGGCGGTTCGGCTACGATGGATGCCAATCTGGTCGGCTGACGCTGGCCCCGCCCGGGTGCTCGCGGACGCCGATCGATCGCAAACTTCGGAGCCAACGCATGATCCTACCGTTCTTTACGCCGCGACCTGCGACGCATGGCGACCTGTTTTGCCGTCGCTGCCGGTTGTTTCCTGGATTGATCCTGGTTTTTCTGTTCGCTGCCGGTGGTTTCGACGGCAATCTGAGGGCATCGGCGGTTGGCCAGGAAACAACGGCGGCGGGTGACGACGACGAGCCGGCGGCCCCCAAGCGTCGGCCAGGGAGCCAGACAAAGCAGGGTGCCGAGCAGGGTGCCGAGCAGGGTGCCGAGCAGGGTGCCGAGCAGGGTGCCGACGGGCAGCGGCGTGCGCTCCCTCGACGGCGTGCCGTCGAAGATTTCCCTCGCGATTTGCAGTGGATGAACACCCAGGGCCCGCTGCGGAAGCAGGACCTCAAAGGCAAATTCGTGTTGCTCGACTTTTGGACCTATTGCTGCATCAACTGCATGCATATTCTCCCCGAGCTGAAAAAACTCGAACAGGCATTTCCCAATGAGTTAGTCGTGATCGGGGTGCATTCGGCCAAATTTGATGGCGAAAAAGATTCGCAGAACATTTCGGACGCGATCTTGCGCTATGAAATCGAGCACCCCGTGGTCAACGATTCGGAACGGGAAATTTGGAACAATTTCGCCGTTCAGAGCTGGCCGACGATCGTGCTGCTCGATCCGGAAGGCTATGAACTGGGGCGGCACAGCGGCGAGTTTCGTTTCGAGATGCTGGCTCCGGTGTTCAAGGAGTACATTCCGATTTATCGCGAGCATGGCCTGCTGGATCTTACGCCGATCCGCTTTGACCTGCTGGCGCATCGACAGGAACCGACCCCGTTGCGTTACCCGGGAAAAGTGTTGACGGACGATGCCGGCAAGCGTGTTTTCATCGCCGACAGCAACCACAATCGGATTGTCGTTGCCGGATACGATGGTGCCTTGCAGGCGATTATTGGTTCCGGTGAACTGGGGAGCAACGATGGCTCTTTCGAATCGGCGACATTTCATCACCCGCAGGGGATGGCGCTGCACGGTTCGCAGTTGTATATCGCGGATACGGAGAACCATTTGATTCGCCGCGCCGATCTGAACCAGCGTACGGTGGTTCGCGTGGCAGGGATCGGTGAACAGGCGACGAGTGCCTGGCCGGGGATGGACCGCTATCAGGAAACGGGAGAGATTCCCAGTCGATGGGTGGGGCCGCCCTTAAAGACAGCGCTGAACAGTCCCTGGGACCTTTGGGCGCACGACGATGCGCTTTGGATCGCGATGGCGGGGCCCCATCAGATCTGGCGCATGCCGCTGAACGGGGACGAAATTGGTCCTTTTGCCGGCAACGGCCGCGAGGATATTGTGGACGGCAGGCTGCTCCCGAAGCGTCCCTACGAACTGGGATATTCTTCGTTTGCGCAGCCGAGCGGCCTCACGTCCGATGGCAAGCGGCTGTTCGTCGCCGACAGCGAGGGAAGTTCGATTCGCGCGGTCCCGTTTGACGTTCGAGAGCGGGTGGAGACGGTGGTTGGCACGGCGCATCTGCCGGCGGGACGACTGTTTCATTTCGGGGACGTCGATGGTCCCGCCGAGGAAGCTCAGCTGCAGCACGCCTTGGGGGTCGCCTACTCCCGCGGAAAGATCTACGTGGCCGACACATACAACAACAAGATCCGTGTCGTCGACGCGAAGACCGGCACCACTTCGACGCTTGCGGGAACCGGTAAACCGGGCGGCAGCGACGATGAAGGTACGTTTGACGAGCCGGCGGGGATTGCGGTCGGTGAGGGGATCGTCTGGGTGGCCGATACGAACAATCACCGTATTCGCAAGGTCGACCCGTCCACGGGCGAGGTCCGTTCGTTCGAGATCCCGGGGCTGACGCCCCCGGAACGAAAAGCGGTACGGCGCGAGCCCGATTTTTCGGATGCGAAGCGCATTGCCGCGGCAGCGGTGCGCCTCAAGCCGATCGACGGCCGAATCACGTTGCAGGTGCAACTGGTTTTGCCGCTCGGCTGGAAACTCAACCCGCGCGCAAGGATGGCGTATCATCTCATGGTCGACGGCGAGCAAGGCCCCTTGCAGCGAAGCGCGATGGGCGAAAAGGAACTGGATCGCCCACGCCAGGAATTTGAGGTTACGCTCCCGGTCGATGCGGCGGGAACCGATACGTTGCAAGTCGGATTTCATTTCTACTACTGCGAGGAAAACGATCAGGGGTTGTGCAAAGTCGGCAGCGTCCTGTTCACCCAGCCGATCACGGTGGCGGACGACGGCCAGGAACAGGCCAAAATCACCCATAGCGTCTCCCTGGAGTGACGGTAATGGGTTGATTGGCGCGGTGGGGCGCGATCTTCGGCGGCCCGTTGCCTCCCGATGCGGCGACCCGATGCGGGAGAGTGGGCAGAGTGGGCTCGCCGTTTACAGAAGGCCCAGGTTTTCGCTAAGATAGCGGGCTTCGAGAATCCCAGGCTCCCCTGTCAGGGGGAGCCGGCGCGGAAACCACGCTCAAATCCTGTGCACTGAATGCCTTTATGTTCGAGTCGCTTCAAGATGGAATTCGGTCAGCCCTGAAGACATTGCAGGGCAAGGGGAAGTTGACCGAATCCAACATGCGGGATGGTTTGGCTCTGGTGGAGCGATCGTTGCTCGAGGCGGACGTAAGCTATTCCGTCGTGAAGGACTTCATGGCGGCGGTGACCGAGAAAGCGCTTGGTGAAAAAGTCCTGCTTTCGCTCGATCCTTCCCAACAGATCGTCGGGATCGTGCGCGACGAGTTGTTGCAGATCCTGGGCCCGGTCGACGCGAGCCTGCACCTGAACCGGGATGTGAACGTATTGATGTTGTGCGGCCTGCAGGGGTCGGGTAAGACGACAACCTGCGGCAAACTGGCGCGACTGATCCAGCAACATGGCCGCCAGTGTTTATTAGTCGCGGCCGACCTTCAGCGCCCGGCGGCGGTCGAGCAGTTGTTTGTGATCGGTCGGCAGCTCGGCTTGCCAACCTATTCCGATCCCCGCGCTTTGGACGCTTCGGTCGACCGTTCGAAATTGGATCCGGTGCAGGTCTGCCAGGACGGCGTCAAAATGGCCCATGCGCAGCAGATCCCGGTGGTCATTCTCGACACGGCTGGCCGCTTGGCGATCGACCAGGAATTGATGCAGCAGCTGGTGCGCGTCGAGCAGCGGGTCAAGCCCGATCACGTCTATCTGGTTGTCGACGGAATGACCGGTCAAGACGCCGTGAACAGTGCCAAGGCGTTTAACGACGCGCTGGAACTGGACGGCGTGATCATGACCAAACTGGACGGCGACGCGCGCGGCGGGGCGTTGCTTTCGGTGAAGCATGTCACCGGAGTACCGATCAAGTTCATCGGTACGGGCGAGCATCTCGAGGCGTTGGAACCGTTCCGGGCGGAGGGAATGGTCTCGCGCATTCTGGGAATGGGCGACATCATTGGATTGGTGGATGCGGCCCGCCAGGTGGTCGACGAGAAGCAGCAGCAGGAGATCGAAGCCCGACTGCGGGCCGGACAGTTTACGCTGGACGATTTTCGCTCGCAGTTGATGACGGTGGCCAAACCGGGCCTGATCGCCAAAATGATGGATCTCATGCCCGGGGTCGCTTCGTTGAAAGAAATGATGGCGGGTACTGACGCGGAAAAGGACGTCAAACGGTTGATCGGGATCATCGATTCGATGACTCCGCAGGAACGCCGCAATCCCAACCTGATCGATCCGTCGCGGCGAAACCGGATCGCGAAGGGTGCCGGGGCTCAGGGGTCGGAAGTCACGCTGCTGCTGAAGCAGTACGACATGACGCGCGGGGTCATGGCGTCGATGGCTGGCGAAGGCATGCTGGGGCGGCTGAAGAAGCTGCGGGAACTGCAGACGAGCGGTTTGCTCGACCCCGGGGCAAAGCTGGTCCGGGAGAAACAGGGGACCGGCAAGCGGCTTACGTCGAAGGAAAAGGCCGAATTACGGAAAAAACGCGAGAAAGACCTGCGTCGACGCCGCCGGGAGGACCGGGGCCCAGGCGGCTGACCCCTTTCCGCTGCCCGCATGGTACGCTCGGCTCAAGTTGGCTATCATGAGCCATTACCGTTTTGGTTGAATCATTGAAGTTAGGGAGGAAGGTTCGGTGGCAGTTCGAATTCGTATGAAACGCCTCGGTCGAAAGCACCGGCCGTTTTATCGCGTCTGCGCAATCGATTCTCGGCGCGGACGGGATGGGCGGGTGATCGAAGAACTGGGTCATTACGACCCGCTGGTTCCCGAGGTCGATGCGCGAGCGATCTTGAATGGTGAGCGGATCGCGTATTGGATGGGCGTTGGGGCTCTGCCAAGTGACCGGGTGCGAGTGCTTGTGAAGAAATATGGAAAGAACGGCACGCACGCCCAGGCACAGCAGCACGCGCTGCAGCGTTTATCGGCGAACAAGCCCAAAGCGCCGCCGCCGCAAAAAGTGCCGATGCCGGTAAAGGAAGTGGCGGTTCCGCAGACGGAAGACGGCGCCCCTGCGGAAGCCGCCAGCGGTTGACCTCCCCTTACGAAATAACTGCCGAAATAACGGGCGAAATATCCGCCAGAAATGAAGTCAGGCGGACCGACAGCGGGATGCGATGGCATGCGCTTCGATATTGTGACGTTGTTTCCGGAGATTTTTTCGGGATTCGTCGGCGAGAGTTTACTGAGAAAAGCGATCGACAAACGACGGTTGGAAGTCGTCACACACGATCTGCGGAACTGGTCAAAGGACAAGCACCAGAAGGTGGACGACCGGCCCTATGGAGGCGGACCCGGAATGGTGATCAAAGTGGAACCGGTCGTGGAGTGCATTGAGGAGATACGACGGCTTCACGCGGAACCGGGCGAGTTGATTCTGCTGACCCCCCAGGGCGAACGGCTCACGCAGCCGCTCGTCGAACAGCTGGCGGAATTTCCTCGACTGATTCTGCTCTGCGGACGATATGAAGGCTTTGATCAGCGCGTCGTCGATTTGCTTCAACCGCGGGAATTGTCGATCGGCGATTATGTGCTCAACGGAGGGGAAGTGGCGGCGATGGTGGTCATCGACACGGTGATGCGGCTGATTCCCGGGGTGCTGGGAGACGAACAGAGTGCCCGAAGCGATTCGTTTTCCCAGGAAAACCGTGGTTTGGAGGCGGCCCAATACACGCGGCCTCGCAGTTATCGAGGTTGCGATGTGCCCGAAGTATTGCTCAGCGGAGACCATGCCGAGATCGACGCCTGGAGGCAATCGCAAAGTTATCATAAAACATTGAGCCGACGAGCGGACCTGGTTGGTTCCGAGGGCGATTCGCCGCGGCGACCTGAAACGAACGAAGGAGAGAAGCGTGAGCCAGTTAATTGATAAAGTTGAAGCAGCCAACCTGAAGTCCGATCTGCCGTCGTTTGCGATCGGCGACACCGTGGATGTGCATACCCGGATTCTGGAAGGCGACAAGGAACGCACACAGATTTTCAGCGGCACGGTGATCGCACGAGCCGGCCGCGGAACCCGCACCATGTTTACGGTGCGGCGGATCGTCGCTGGAGAAGGTGTGGAACGCAAATTTCCCCTGCATTCGCCGCGGATCGCTCGCATCGAAGTGAAGCGATCAGGCATCGTGCGGAGAGCGAAATTGTATTACCTGCGCGATCGCGTCGGCAAATCGGTTCGGCTTCGCGAGCGTCGCGCTGCGGCGGCCGACTAGTACTCTGCCAACTCTTCGACTTGGGGTACGACGGACTTCCCGTCCGTCGCAACACACGTCTCGCCACGGACTTGGAAGTCCGTGGCACGGAGTGCCAACCCCAAGACTTGGCTGTTTGCCGCTCGCTTGCCGCCAATTTACTTGTCGTCCGTCGACGCCGGCTACGGTTGCCGGGGACGGATTGCAGGTGCAAGACATTCTGCGCGCGAGGCATGCGTTGGGTATTCTTGCGTCGATTCGAAAATATCGTGGTCGCCTGCGGGAGTACGTAACGGGCATTTGTCGAGCCTTGCGGGGGTCGTCTGGCGAAGCTGGCGACGCTGAAAAGCCCAACATGGGAACCATCGGCGAGCAGCTTGCGGAGCGATATCTGCGGAAGCTTGGCTACCAGATTGTCGAGCGTTCCAATCAGAGCCGCGCGGGGGAAATCGACCTCATTGCGATCGATCGGCGGACCGTCGTATTTGTCGAAGTGAAAACACGGCGCTCGCACGAGCGAGGGCATCCGGCGGACGCGGTCGATCGGGACAAACAACGTCGCCTGGTGCGACTTGCCCTCGCCTGGCTCAAGCGCCAGCGACTGTTGGACGCTCGAGTTCGTTTTGACGTCATCGCGATCACGATGGCAGACGCCGCATCGTCGGCCGACGTGCGGCATTACCAAAGTGCGTTTGAATCCGATCTGCGGTGGCAATTTTTCGCTTGACCGCGGGGAACGGTGGTCATTCCGAAAGCGGAATCGCTCGCAGCATCGAACTGCCTTCCTGTGTGGGAGCCAGCACCCGGTACCGGCGTCCAATCGCCAGCACAGGCCGACGCGCCGGGTCGGAGACGGCAGTGGGGAACTGCGACGTCGACCGCGAGTTGTCGGCGGGCAGGCGATGGGGCAATGCGTCGCAAGACTCCGAAGGCAACGCCGGCGACGTGCGATTCGCGATCGCGGCAAACGGTGGCGATTCGACCGAAGCCGTCGGGTCGGTTTGCTCCGCCTTCAATTCCGTCCGTTTCACGCGCACGTCCCGGGGAGCATCGATGCCAATTTGAACGGTGCGGGCGCTGATCTTGAGGACGGTAATATGGATGTTGTCGCCGATCTGGATCTGTTCCTTCAGTTTCCGGGTGAGGATGAGCATGGTGGGACACTCCTTTGTGCGCTGGGGACGAGAAGCTGTTGACGAGATGGAATCCGAGAATATGCAGGTCGTGTGCCAATCCCGTTAAGAGCTGGAAAATCGTGTTTTCCACGGAATTAGCCGGAATCTGGGTAAACGGTAGCGAAGAAGTGCCACCCGGGCATTGTACGGATTGCAAGAGTACTGCAATTCCTGCAATCGGGCCCACAGTGGAACCGTCCGTCGTGCGGGTTTTTTGAAAAGTGCGAAATCAGGAGCGGGCCGGCGGCCTGCGCAATCAGCGGCGGCCTGGATTCCGGCGGTTCAATTCGTCGCGAATTCTGGCGGCAACTTCGTACTGTTCCGACGCGATCGCTTCCGCCAGTTGTTCCTGAAGCGTTTTGCCAACGTCATGCTTTTGCCGCAGCGTTTCACGCGTTTCGACCAGTCGGGCGACGAGCTCATCATCTTCGTACTGATCGAGTGCTTCGTAGCGTTCGAACACGCTGCGCATTTTCTCCAGGCCTTCGCTGATTTCCTGGATTGCTTCCTCCGCGCCGCTGCGTTCGAGCGCCGCCATCGCTGCCGCCTGAGTGCGGTGGAAAAGTACAAAAGGGCGGTACTGTTCGTGGGTGATCGTCCATTGTTCGTCGGCGGAACGATCACGGCAAAAATCCATCAGACCCAAGGTATGGTCGGCATCTTCAACCGCCTTGGAAAAATTCCCCAACGCCAGCCAGCAGACACGGCGATGATAGTATTGGACGAACTCGCGGTCCGCTTCTGCCGACTGCTCTTCGTTGAGCACAAAGTCGTCGCCCGCGTTCAGGGCCTCATGGATCAAATAGTCGTGATAGGTTTCGAAACCGTTCGGCCAGCTGCCGTCCGGGCGGCCCGTGGTTTCCAATTGCAGGATTCCCAGGTCGATCCGCATCTGGATGACGTCACGTTTGTCGGCGCCTAGTACCAGACGCACGCTGATTCCGGTCGGATCAAAGGGCCATTTGCGAAAGTGGTCGTCGAGATGTTCGGATTGGGATCTGCGGCGTGCCATTGCGGAACATCGGTCCAGGGATGTAGGGAACCTCTCCAGCGAATTATAGCAGATGGCCCGCCGGAGCAAATTGCCGCCCCGCCGATAAACAGGCACGAACCGGTCGGAACCGCTTGACTTTCATCGACGTGGGCTTCGTTGGGGCGCCGAATAGTCGTTATGATACTTCCCCGTGGAAGTTCGTCGATTCTTGAGGAGCAACAGCATGTCGGTTTCGGAGCAGGAACGCGAGCAGCAGATGCGGCAGGCCGAGGAGATTCTGGGGGATGAAGCGCAAAAACGAAGCTTTGCCAAGGGACTTTTTTTTGGCGAATACTCGAACGACGAATTGTTGCCGTATCCCGATCGGGACCATGATGAGCTTACCGACCAGCTTGTGGAACGTCTGCGCGACTTTTGTCGCACGGAAGTTGATCCGCAACGGATCGATCGACAGGCGGAGATTCCCGCGACGGTCGTATCGGGCTTGGGGAAACTGGGCATCCTTGGCGCCTGTTTGCCTCGTTCATGCGGTGGAATGGAGCTGTCGCAGGCGTCGTATTGCCGGCTGCTGGAGGTGCTTGGCGCCCATTGCGGCAGCACGGCGCTGTTTGTGAACGCGCATCATTCCATTGGACCGCGCGCGGTGGTGCTGTTCGGAAGCCAGGACCAGAAGCAACGCTGGTTGCCGAAGATGGCGACCGGCGAATGGATCAGTGCATTCGCGCTGACGGAGCCGGAAGCGGGGAGTGACGCCGCCAATGTGCAGACCACGGCGACGCCGGCCGACGACGGCCAGTCGTTCCGGATCAACGGGCAGAAACGCTGGATCACCAACGGCGGGATCGCCGACGTGCTGACCGTGATGGCGCGCACGCCGGTTTCTGGTGGCAAGGAAACCAAGATCACCGCGTTCATTGTCACTCCCGACATGCCGGGCTTCACGGTGCTGGAAAAACGCATGGAGAAATGCGGAGTGCGGGGCACCGCCACCAGTCGACTCGAATTTCGCGACATGCCGGTTCCCCGCGCCAACATTCTGGGGCAGCCGGGGAAGGGCCTGCGCGTGGCGCTGACGGTCCTTGATTTTGGTCGCACGACATTCGGCGCCAGTTGCACGGGTACCGCCAAGCGTTGTCTGGAACTTGCCTGCGCGCATGCCCGGAGCCGTGTACAATTCCAGCATCCGCTGGCTGATTTTGAACTGGTGAAGGAAAAGATTGCCTGGATGGCGGCAGGCGCGTTTGCCATGGAAGCCTGCACCTACCAGACGGCCGCGCTTATCGATTCCGGCGCCGGCGATTTCATGCTCGAAACGGCCATGCTCAAGGTCTTCTCCACCGAAGTCCTTTGGCGGATCATCAACGACACGTTTCAGATTTACGGAGGCAAAGCCTATTTCACTGACGAGCCGCTGGAGCGAATGCTGCGCGATGCGCGGATCAACATGATTGGCGAAGGCGCGAATGATGTCTTGCGCGCATTTACGGCCCTGGTCGGCATGCGGGATGTCGGGAAGGAACTCGAAGGGATCCTGCACGGGATTCAGAACCCGTTGGCCAACTTGATCCCGTTATTCCAATTTGCCGGCAGGAAGCTCGGTTCCCTGGTTACGGCACCGTTGGTGCGGGTGCGAAACGCCGAACTGGAACCGGACGCTTCGTCGCTCGCCTGGCTGGTCCGGGCGCTCGGCATGAACGTCGAGCGGCTTTTGCGCACCTATCAGCTCGAGATTCTGGAACGCCAGTATCAACTCGGACGTGCGGCGGACGCTGCCACCGAGATCTACGTTTCCGCCTGCGTGCTCAATCGAATGGACCAGTTGCTTCGCGATCATCACCTGACCGATGTCGCCCGGAATACGGCGTTGGAAACCGGGCGCTACTATCTGCGGACCGCTCGGCGGCGCATCGAACGCGGGTTCCGCGAAATGTGGTCCAATGACGACCAGCCGACGACATCCCTTGCCAACCGTATTCTCAAATTCGGTCTGGCGGGTTTTTAGCGGCTCTGCACGACAAAACGCGGAGTTTCCAGGAACTGGATTTCATGGTCCGGCGTTGTCCCAGCCGTGGGAAACGTCGGGCAGTTGTCGGCCGCCGGCCGTCCCGTGGACGTTCCCGCGATCGGAGTTGGCGCAACCCCGCGGAAAGCACTGCGCAGGTCCCAGAACATGAGCCCGGCCACCGCCCACGGCCAGACCAGCGATTCGGGAAAGTGCTGTCGGGCCACCAGGATGGTCCAGGGAAGGGCCAGGAAAGCGCCCCAACCGGCGAAATAGGCCCAAGCCTTCCAATGGACCGGCCAGGGAAATCGTGGAGCGGCCGAAAACCAGGTGCGCTGCGCGATCATCGTGAATCCTCCGAGTCGTTGTGCGTTCTGACCCAACCTCCTGTTCGGCAACCGAAGCCACATATTCGAAACGACGGGGTGAATCGACGCAAAAAAACAATAAACGGTGGCGTTCCCCCGATCGTGGAGGGCAACCCAGGTTATGGCAATGACCCGAGTTATCCGATCTTCAGCTGATCTTCCACCCGTCGCAGCGCATCTTCGACGGGGCAGTGATGCTGGTCGAGTCGGATCGTACATTGCTCGGCGACGAGCTGGTCGACTTTACGTTGGGCGGCGAGCACGCTGGTGTGGCTGCGCTGGCCGAAGAACTGGCCTATTTCGCTGAGTGCCGCTCGCGTGTGCTTGCGCGCCAACCACATTGCCAGCATCCGCGGGTGGCTTACCGCCCGCGCTTTGCCACCGGTCTGCAGCGTGCGCGCATCCATGCCGAATACCGTGCAGATCGCCCGCTGAATGTCGGCGAGCCGCACGATCCGTTTGGTGGCTCGGAAAAGGTCGGCCAGACAGGATCGGGCAAATTCGACGTCGATCGGTCGCTCCAGTGCCGTGCTGCCCGCGTGGATCCGATGCAGCGCGCCACTCAGCTGCCGCGCGTCCCCGAGCAGTTCCGTCGCGATCAAGGTCAGGACGTCGGAGCTGAGATTCATTCCGCGGCGTTGGGCAAGCTGGGTGACGATTGCCAGTCGGGTCTCGAACTCCGCCGGCTGAATTCCACAGACCAAGCCACTTGCCATGCGTGTGATGATCTCGGCGCCCAGGCCGAACAGTTCGGCAGGCGGTCGATCCGCGGTAAGGACGATCTGGCTTCCGGATCGCTGCAGCATGTCGAGTGTATGTTGGAATTCGACCAGCGTCGCTTTCTTGCCGACGAGAAACTGCACATCGTCGATCGCCAGCACGTCGGCATCGCGGCATTTGCGACGGAAGCTCGGCAAGCCACTGTCCTGCAATGCCTCGAGAAACTGGCTGGTGAACTGTTCCGACGAAAGATAGACCGCGCGGCGCATTCCTCGGCTTCGCACCGCTTGCACAATCGCCTCGGCAAGGTGGGTCTTTCCACAGCCGGAAGGGCCGAACAGGAACAGGGGTGAAACGATGCCGGGCCGCGCCAGCGCGGATTGCGCGGCGGCGTGCGCGACGCGATTATGATCGCCCAGGACAAACTCTTCTAACGTGGCAAGTCGCCGTCGTCCGCCGGGCACTCCCGCTTGTGGACTGGTCGCCGGTTTGAACGGAAACGTCTGCTGTTTGAGTTGCCCGCGGGGCTCACTGGACTCTAGCGGAGACGACAACGGTAACGCCGGCGATGGCAGGAGCGACACGGGCTGCTTCGGGGCGCCAACCACGAATTGGACTTCGACCGACTCGCCGACGACCGACCGCACGGCGGTTCGGATCTCCGCCGACAGTTTCGCCCGCAGGCGCTCCCGGGAAAATGCGTCCTGGGCGACTACCGACACGGTGCCCTCCGACAGTTCGAAGTGCACGTGGTCGCCGAACCACAGTTCGTATCGTTCTTTTCCGACCTTGTCGATCAACTGCTCGCGCAGTCTCGACACGATCTCCATATCGTCCTTGGCCACGTTCCGACGTATCCCCTGCGCGCACCACATCGTTCGTCCCGCTAACCACCAAGATCCTCGCGAGCATAAAAACACGCGCGTGATGGAGGAAGGATGTGGCACATTCCGTTAAAGGAAAGCTGGCATCGACCGTCCGTCGCATCCAGCCGAAGGTACTTTACGAAACCGATTCCCTTCAAGCCGGCAAGCCGAAAACTCCCCGGCCCACAAGCCGGAATTTTTCGCCCCGCTGGCTGAAGCGGAGCCCGATTTTAGTGATGCTAGCACCTCTGTCAAACCTCCTTACGACCCGCGGCCGAACTTTTTTCGCCGTCGCCTGAATTCGCGAACATTTCTCCGTAAAACTCGGTACGACACACCGGGACATTCCCGGTGTGAATTTTGGCGCGCCGGTGGAAAAGCTGTCGGCCAAACAGCGTGCCACGTACTGGAATTTTCTGCCGGCGAAATCCGAGACCGCGGCTCGCCTTCGGAACCGCTTACCTTTTCAGGACTTTGATGAAAATCCGGCGCCGTACCCACTTGCGGAACCCCTGCCGCTGTTAGACCTGCAATGCCGGCTGATTCCGTGTGTCGACCGCCAGGGACATCGCCCGGCCACCGTGCCGGGACGCATACGATTGCGCGAAGATGACCATCCATTTTCCCAGGCCCGCAACCGCGCGATTCGGGCGCGATTCCCATATAGATCAGTCCCCATTGATGCGATTCATGTTCCCCCAGTAAGAGACACCCCACAGGGCGATCCTGATAACGCAGCAGGTGCCAGTGCCGATCGCCGCTGACGCCGGTTGGCCGATACCCCAGCAGAATGTCGTCGATTGCTCGAACACCATCGATCTCGGGACAATCGAGCGATCCCTGATACGTTTTCAAAATCATTTCGCGCACGCCGAATTGGCGGTCATCCGCCATCGCGATCAGCCGAACCTCGTCGGGTAACGGGCGGGCAGCTGCCGCTAATTGATCGTTAACAAGAAAGGCGACTTCACCAACGCGAAAATACTGCATTGCCCCCAGAATCGGCTCGGGATCAAGCTGCCCGCCAGGCTCGACCAATCACCTGCAGCACGTTGCATCCACGCGCTACGAGGAATCGCTCGAGCTGTTGGTAGAACATTGTCGCCGCTTCCGCGCCAAGCTCAGCGTCGACGCCCGCGGGATAGACGACTCCGATCTTTCCGGGTGCAGGATATCCATAGATGGCCCCCCGGCAGACCCCCGAATCGGAAACGATGCCACGATCCGTTCCGATCGAAAACAGTTCCAGGAGTCCTCCGTCATCAAGTTCGCCGCTCCGCAGCCGTTGAAGCACCTATTCCTGCAATCCTTCGCTTTCCAGGGCGGAAGCGGATGCGAAAACTCGCCGCAGTGCCGCCAGCCGCCGTGCCGGCGCGACATGCCGTACTTCGAAATCAATCTGGCCAGCCGGATCGGACATGCAGTTGAAGATAACCCAGGTCGCTGGAACTGGCAGCCGGGCACAGCGATTGTCTATAATGATTTTGCGATTGCTCGTTTGCTGCCGCTGTCGTGCAACCATGGAGAACCAGGAGGGCCTTACGATGACCAGGGTAGGACGGATTCTTGTTGTGACAATCGGTTTCGCATTCTTCTCTCCCGAGTCCGTGCGTGGCCAGTCTTTGCTGGAACGGTTGGAAAAGCGGCTGCAGTCGATTGGCGACGAGTTCAAAGAACCGCTCCGCGGTTCGGCGGGCGACGGTGAGCCGGCGGAGGACCTCGGGCGACCGGCGGACGGGCGGCCCGGTGCGTTGGGCTTGGTGGTCACCGACGATCCGGACAGCGATCAGTTGCGCGTCGTTTCGGTTCGTGCCGGCAGTCCGGCGGAAAGAGCGGGATTCGAAGTGGACGACATCATCACTTCGATTGGCGGTCGCGGCATCCGCACTGCCGAAGAGATGGCCGAAGCGCTCTCGGAAGGCGGACGCGGCGAAAATATCCGGTTCGACGTGCTGCGTGATGGCGACCCCTTACGCCTGACGGTGATCTGGGGGACTCGTGAACTGCCTGCGAGCGCTCCGCGGATCGCTGTCTCCGAACGCCCATCGCTCGGTATTACCGTGAGACCGGTCACGGACGACGCTCGGGCTCGCTATGGACTCACCGTTCGACGCGGCGCCTTGATCTCAACCGTGAAGAGTGGAGGTGCCGCCGCCAAATACGGACTACCGGTCGGCGGGGTCATCGTGACGTTCAACGGGCAACCGATTGAAACGCCTCAGCAGCTCATCGCCGCGGTTCACGGCGCGCAGGTCGGCGAGGAAGTCGAGCTACGTTATTACCAAGGCGCCGAACTGCATCGGAAGCGCGTTCCGCTGGCGCCCGAGTTGGAACCGACGTCGCCGAACATGAACCGCAATCGGTCCGATGTCCCCCCCGCAGCGCGCCGCCGCGAAACGCTCGGCACCGAACTGCCGGCGGTTCGGCGCCTGGAAGAACTGCTGGAACGCACGCTGTCGCCCGCGGAACAGGCCGGCGCGACGCGTCTGGCCGACGAAGTGCAGATGCTGCGGCAGGAAGTCGAGGCCTTAAAGCGGCAGGTTGAGGAATTGACGCGCAAACTCGAGAATCGATAGCGTGGCAGGTCGGCCCGGCGTCTTTCCTGCTGTCTGAGGCATTCTGCCTCTGCTGCGGCTTCTGGGGCTGGAAGCCCCAGCCACGAGCAACGAATGACTGGCGCAGGTCTATCAGAATCGCGCGTTGGCCTTGTCGTGGTCCAGGACCTCCTGGAATTCTTTGCTCAGCGAATAGTACGCTCGTGGACGATTAATCTCCAGCATCACCTCGATGCGATGGTGCGGATCGTTTGCGCGCACGACCGGTGCGAAGGTCAAGCGCAGGACACTGCGAGGTTTGCCATTCCAGCTCACCATGTACAATCCGGCTCCCAGCGTCGGAATCGTTTTCATTCCGAACAGCTCGGTCGCCAGTTCCACCAGCCGATGTTCGTCGCCGGTGTAGCCTTGGAACGTGATCCGCTGCACAACTTTTTTTTGGTCGAAGTAGTAGGTCAGCGCTCCGGAAAGGTCATCGGGGTCTTTGCCCGTGACCAGCGGCACGCGCAGGCCTTCGAGTGCCGGCTCCGCCAGCACGGTTGTGACCCGCGGCCAGCGCGCGAAGATCGCTTTGGGGTGCAGGTCGAACCGGAACACCTCGTGCAGTTCCTGGAACGATGGGCCTTCGATTCCCGGTTCAAAATCATCCGGCCTCGCCGAGCCGTTCGAAAGTGAATTGGAATTCGTCGCGGGCGTGGAACCGCTGCGCGAATCCCCGGAAATACTGTTCGTCCCGCGCGGTTCGTTGGCGTTGCCGATCAGCCAGCTGCCAGCCTTGTTGCTTGCGGAACTGCCCGCCGAGTTGCCCAGGGAATTGCTTCCGGTACCGCTCGTCGAACTACTTGCCGATCCGCCACCCGAACCTCCGGCGGTGCCGCCTGCCGTATTCGACGAACCACCGTACTGGCTGGAGGAACTGCCGGGCGTAGGCGTATTTGTCCAGGACGGACTGTTACCGGTTCCTTGATTCGAGCTGTTCGTGGACCCCGAGCCTCCTCCGCTGGTACTACCGCTGTAGCCGCTGCTGTTATTGCCACCGTTGTTGTTCGTGTTGGAATTGGATGGGTAAGTTTGCAGTGGAGGCGAAGCACTGTTGGTGGAAACGGGGATGGAGCGGATCCAATCGCGCCATTGAGCGATCCATTGTTCCTGCGCCAGGCCAAAAGGAACGAAGCCGGCCAGGGCCAAGAGCGTCAGAAGTTTCCAGGCGCGCATGATTCAGAGGCCTAAGGATGGGGAACGGGGTTCGGTTTTAAGTGGGATCGGCAGATTTCTGGGTTGGAGTTCGCTGAGAAGCGGCTGTCCAGATCAATCGCTGGATTCGATGTGACCGGGTTGGAGAATGGGAAGGGTCGATCGGTACGGTCGTGCGAAGGCCTATTTCAGGCAGGATCGTCAAAGTCGCCGAACTCTTGGGCCAGTCGTTGGGGCGAGGTGCCCAGCAGCGACGCGGCGTACTCCTCGTCGGAAAAGTAGGCGGTTCTTTCGCCGTCGGCTTGCATGCCCAGGTTGTGCAGCAGCCGTTCGGAATACTCGGGGGAGTAATGGTGCTGGAGTTGCTGCAGGAGTGTCTGGAATTCAGGTTGCTGGCAGGCCTGGCCGAGGGAAGGCCAGCGGGCGAGCAGGTGATTGGGGTTTTCCGCTAGGACGATTTGGCGGCAGAGTGCGGCGATGCGTGGCAGGCGCATGTGCGCGGCGAGTGCGCCGGCGAGCACCAGCAGTCGTCCGCGGACATAGGGCCGTTTGCGTTTTTCGCTGGCCCGCGCCAGATGCAGATAAATTCCCAGCAGCTCGATCGGTGGCATGACACTCTACCTTGCTTGCTTGTTCGCAACTCGATCATAATCCGTTTGTCGAAACGGCGGCAGCCAGGGCAGTTCAAACAGGTTGGTGGTGTTGTTGCATGCCTGAAGGTTGGAGCATCGAGGAAGCAGAGTGGCTGACGGCGCAAGATTCGCAACCGTGGCTCGAACTTCTCGCCGAAACAACAACCGTACTTCCCAGCCTGGTCGCGCGGTTACGTCGCACGGTAGGGCCGGCTCGGACTGCCGCTCTGCTCGAGCTTTCCGAGGCGAGGCGGCGCGGGGCAGCGAAGTTTCCTCGGTCCGACGAGCTTTTCTTTACGCGCAAGGGCGTGGAGCAATCGACCGACGTCTGGATCGCGGCCTGGAAGGCGCGGCGGTTCCGCGACCGCTCGTCTACCGTCGACTTGGGGTGCGGGATCGGCGGCGATTTGATGGGGTTGGCGGCCCTTTCACCGACGCTTGGCGTCGATTCCGATCCCGTATCCGCGCATTTTGCCCGGTTCAATGCCATGCGGATCGGATTGAAGGCGAGGTTGCGCACGGCGCAGGTCGAGGAATTGGATCCATGGGAGTTTGATGGCTGGCACTGCGATCCGGATCGGCGGGTGAATGCCCGTCGTACGACCCGTCTGCAGTGGAGCGCTCCGTCGGATTTCTGGATTGACACCTGGCGTGCCGCGTTGCCGCACGGCGCGGTGAAGTTGGCGCCTGCGGCCGAGCTGCCGCCGAATTGGCATGGTGTCGAGCGGGAGTGGATCGAGAGTCGCGGTGAGTGCCGTCAACAAGTGGTCTGGTTCGGCGATCTGGCTTGGAATTCCGGACTGCATACGGCGACGATCGTGCCGGTGCAAGGTGAGCCGTGTAGTTTTTCGGGACTTCCCGATGAACATTCGGGTCGATCAATGGTGACCACGGGACGCGAGGCGGCTTGCGGCCCCATGCCGAGGTACCTTTTTGAACCGGCGCCGTGCATCTTGGCGGCCGGGTTGACGCAGTCTTTCGCGCGCGATGTTGACTTGGAGTGGTTTGACCCCGCGCCGGTGATGCTCTGCGCCGACGCTCCTCGCAGGCATCCGTTGCTCCAGTCGTTTGAAGTGCTGGAGGCGCTCCCCTTCGACCGCAAGCGGCTGATCGAACTGCTGCGTCGACTGGACGGCGGAACGATCGAAGTCAAGACGCGGGGGGTGCGCGTCGATGCCATGCGGGCTCAGGAGATGCTGCGACCCGATGGCAGCCGCCCGCTTACCGTGTTACTGCTGCCGCGCGGCGGTTCGACCATAGCCGTCGTCGCGCGACGGCTCGACCTCCAAGCCGAAACCGGCGGCCTCCAACTCAATTCGAATCCAGGCCCGTGAGCTTCTCCTCCGCCTGGTCGGCCTGGAACGCGATCGATGAAATCGTTCGGGAGACATCCAGCACCGTGGCGGTATCGGCCATCTGATTCGCCTGGATCACCACCATGTCTCCCGACGGAGTACTCTGCACGGCAAACGCGCCGTGGACCAGTTGGGCATTGAGCTTCAGCAGCACCGTCGCGTTCTTTTCGTTCATGGGGCCGCATGTCGAGGAATACGACAGCAGCGGATGCCCCTGGGCGTCTTTCCCCGCGAAGCTCACTTCAACGGTCTGTTTGCGCAGGGCACCGATCGGTACCACGACGGCGAAGCTGTCGGCGGATTCCGTCAACTGCCAGCCCGACGACTGGGCTACAGCCCGCACCAACTGCCTGGGGTCGGCCGGCGTCAGTCCGCTCAGGTCCATCGGTCGCGCGGCGGCAGCCAAACCGCCCGCCACACCCGCAGCAGCGCCGGCAGCAGCGGCGCCCGCGGCGGGAGCCGCTGGTCGCGCGGTCTGTTGCATCGCTTGCTGGAGAATTCCCGGCATCAACATTCCGAAACCGGCGCCCATACCCATTCCCAGGGCGCCCGCGCCAAGTCCGCCGCCGCCTTGCTCGGCCATCTTGGACATGCTGTTGGCCGCCTGGAACATCGTGTAGGCGTGCAGATCGCCCACGGCACCCATGCTGCTGCGGGCATCGATCGCCTTCTGCACTTCCTCTGGCGGCGTGATCGCGTTGATGAAGAAGTCGACCAGTTCCAATCCGTATTTGCCAAAATCATCGGCCAGCTTGACGCGCGTCGCCGAACCTAGTTCCTCGAACTTGGCCGGCAGATCGAGCATGCTGATGTTGGCGGTCCCCATCACATCGGTCATGCGCGAGACAATCTGATCCTTGAGATACGATGTGACATCGTCCGTCGTATATTTGCCCTGGGTACCGACCAGCGTGTTGATCAGAACTGCGGAATTCGTAACGCGAAACGAGAACTTGCCGAATCCGCGCAGCCGCACGATTCCAAAATCCTTGTCGCGCACGATGATCGGTTGCTTGGTGCCCCACTTCTGGTCGAGAAATGTCTGTTTGCCGACGAAATAGACTTGAGCCTGAAACGGCGACTTTTCCCAAGGGATCGTCAACAGCCTCGTCAGGACCGGCACGTTCAATGTCGAGAGGGTATGGCGGCCCGGCCCGAAGGTGTCCAGCGCCTTGCCGTCGCGGAAGAAAACGGCTTCCTGGTTTTCCTGGACAATCAATTGAGCGCCAAGTTTAATGTCGGCCGAACCCTCGGGCGGAATGCGATGGACCAACGAACGATTCGACTCGTCAAAGAACTGTAAGACCTCGAGGCGAATACCCATGCTGTTTTTTCCTTGTGCGATTGCAATGAGTGCGGGACAAACCGTGTTGGTCAGCGACAACGCGAAAAAGCTAGCTCGAGGAAAGTCCTCGCAGGATTTCCGCACGCTTGCCGAATTCAGAATCCACTTTATCGACGTGGGTCAACATTTCACTGGCAGCCTGCGGATTGCTCGACGCAGGACGCTCCAGCGCTTCCGCCAACCCGCGCACCGACTCCATCAAAGTCATGTCGGCCTGATAAACCTGCCCCAACACGTCCTCGGTGACCTTGACGTAATCAAAGAAACCGCTGTACCCACGCTCGGCCGACCGGATTTTGTTGATCAGGCCATCCAGTCTCGATCGGACGCGTTCCCAAGGTGGCAGGGCGTCCAACTGCGCGGCATCGGCAAGCTGTCGCAGAGTATTGTCGAGCCCCTTTTTTGCCTGCTGCAGTCGATCGGCCATCCACTTGCGCGCCAGAAAATCGCTTTCGCGACGTTCCTCGCGCTCCAGGTACCCGCTGAATCCCGGAATCCAGTTCGCGATTGTTTCCAACCAACCCTTGTTCTGTCCATGTCGACTCGGGTCAATCATCGTCGGAAATCCTGCCCTTGCATTTGCGCTCCCCTCAAAAAACTCCATGGCATTAATCTAGATGTTTACCGTCCATGCCGCTAGCTGCTCGCAAAATCTGTTCCCGGGAACCGGCCCAGGACCGTCCACCCGTCCGTCGGTCCCGGCCCGCACGTCCAAGGTGATTGGTTTCGTCTGGCGGCGGCGGGGCGGTTCTGCTATTGTCCCGCGTTCCGTTATTTCCGGAAGCGCCTTATCCATGACTACATTTCGCTCGTCGATCCCTGTTCTTTATCTCTGTCTGGCGTCCGTCATCAGTGCCGGCTGCGCAGGGATGCCGCTGGCCTCATGGAACCCGTACTATCGGAACCAATGGGAACACGACGAAAAGATCGCTCCGACGTACCATGCCAAGATCCGGGATCTGGTCGCTATTCGTTCGGCAGCGCCCCAAATGACAGCCGCCGAGCAGGAAGATCATTCGCAAAAGCTGTTGGTCATTTATCGAGAAGACCGCAACACGCAGATTGCCGCTCACGCGATCGCGGCTCTGGCGGAATTTCCCACGGCGGCTTCGCTGGAAGGCCTGCGCCTGGCGGTCGAGCATGCGGATCAGGAGGTACGTATGGCAGGCTGTCGCGGCTGGGGCAGAAAGCAATCGCCCGAAGCGTTGGACACTTTGGCGCGTATTCTTGGCTCCGACTCCGATCTGGACGTGCGGCTCGCTGCCGCCGACGAACTGAAAGCTTATCGCGACCCCAAAGCGTTGCAGGCGTTGGGCTTAGTACTCGGTGAAAATAACCCGGCATTGCAATACCGGGCGATCGCGTCGCTGAAACAGAATACGGGCCGCGATCTGGGTAACAACGTCGACGCCTGGCGGCAGTCGCTGCAGGACGGCAATCTGGCACCAGCACAGAATGAAAACGTGGTCCAGAAACTCCGCTCCTGGTTCTAACAGCATGGATCCCAAGGCCCCTATAGCCCACCCAGGCCGCAAACTCCTACAGGATTTGCCAATGGGAACTTGCTGAGTACAGGTTCACGCCTCGACGGGAAATTCCGATAGTGCTTGATGCACTTTCCCTGGGAAGGTCGTTCGCCATTTCCTGCAAGCTGTCGCCAAGTACTGGATAAGGGAGTTCCGCATGCTTCGTCGGAGTCTGTCGATCTGCGCCGTAATGGCGGCTTTGGTCCATGCCGGGTGGTCAGCTACGGCCGACGCAGAACAGGGCCGCGGTGCATCGTCTCGCATTGGACGCCCCCTAAGCGATCCCGCGACGGTCGCAGTGCCGGAGGCGGTGCCGGACGAGGCGACGATCAATACCGACGCGCAAACGCCTCCCGATTTGCCCGGCACGACTGCGCCGGGTACGCAGCCAGCTTCGCCCGATTCCGGCACAACCGCTTCCCCCCCCACAAGCTCGTCCGCCGAGGAACAGTTCAGTCCATCGATGCTGGCACTTCGGTCCAAAGTGCGCAAGTGCCTTTCGACCTACTATCACGAACCGATACAGGTCGCTGATCACAGCCCCTGGGGCATTATGCACGCATTGATTGCCTATGGAGTGGATACCGAAATCCTCTCCAATGGGCGGAACGTGAATGCAGTCGGGCATCTTTGCTTCAATCAGCCTGGCCGCGGCATGCAGTTGATGACGTTGAACAAGCAGCGAATCGAGGTCAGGATCGGGCCGGGCTACCAGGGCCATTCCGGACAATTCCTCGCGATGCTGGCCCAATCGAAAGTCAGAACCGATTATCCGATTCGAATCGAAGGGCACGAATTCACGGTTGCCGACTTGATTGAATCGGAAAAGCTCGGCTGCCGAACGCGCACCGAATTGACGTTCAAGTTGATCGGATTGTCGCACTACCTGCCGCTTGACGCCCAGTGGAAAAATGACCTGGGAGAACCCTGGAGTATTTCCCGGCTGATCAAGGAGGAGTTGGCTCAAAATGTGGTCGGCTCTGCCTGCGGTGGAACGCATCGAATGACGGGATTCAGCTACGCGGTAAACAAGACGATCAAGCTGGGCGGCGAGTTCGAAGGTCAGTTCTTGCGAGCGAAAAAGTTCGTCGACAGCTACCACGAGTACATTTTCAAGCTGCAGAACGCGGACGGCAGTTTCAGCACGAATTGGTTTGAAGGTCGCGGCGAGGCGCCCGAGGCGAAACGCCGCGTGGAGACTACCGGGCATATGTTGGAATGGCTGGTCTGTTCGCTTGCGGCCGACGAATTACAGGATCCACGCGTCGTCAAATCGGTAGATTACCTTTCCGGTCTGCTGTTGCAGTTGGCGAAGCAGAAACAGACGGTCGAAATCGGGCCTCGCGGCCACGCGATACACGGCCTGGCAATCTACGCCGACCGGGTCTTTGGCGACCGTCCCGGCGAACGCGATACCGTCCTGGCGCGGAAAGCCGCAACCAAAAGCGACTCCCCACCGGCCAAACGTTAAGGTAATTCTTAGGACGGACATCCTGTTCGTCCGGGAAGGCTTAGACGGACAGGATGTCCGTCCTACATAAAAAGGGGCACTGGTTCTGTCCGTCCATCGACCCTATAATCTTCAGGCTTAACTTCCCGCTGTTTTCCGCAGCGGGCTTTTTGTTTACGGATGACAAAACGCGATATGAGCCATTCCGGGAAAACGTCCTCACGCGCGGCGGACGAACGGGTTCTGATCCTTGACTTCGGTTCGCAATACGCTCAGCTGATCGCTCGCCGGGTTCGAGAGCAGCATGTCTATTGCGAAATCGTACGGCATGACATCACCGCTGAGCAAGTCAGACGCCATCATCCCGCCGGGTTAATCCTGTCGGGTGGGCCGTCCAGCGTTTACGACGCGAACGCTCCGCGCTGCGACGCGGAAATGTTCCGACTGGGCATTCCGGTGCTCGGCATCTGCTACGGGATGCAGCTCGCTTGTGAGATTCTGGGCGGCAAGGTCGAGAGCGCTCCAGCGCGCGAGTACGGTCGAGCTCATTGCACGATCACCGACACCACCGACCTTTTCGCCGGAATTCCCGGTGAGATGGATGTCTGGATGAGCCATGGCGACCAGGTGGCACGAGTGCACGACGATTTCGTTCCGTTGGCCCGTACCCGTACCTGTCCGATCACGGCGGTACGTCATCGGCGGATGCCTGTCTACTGCATACAGTTCCATCCGGAAGTGACCCACACGCCTCTGGGCGGAACCATCCTGCACAATTTTCTCACCTTGATCTGCGGCTGTGCCGGCAAGTGGCGTCTCGGCGAATTTGCGCAAGAGACGATCGGCCTGCTTCGTGAACGGGTAGGCGCCGGACGTGTCATCTGCGGGTTGTCGGGCGGGGTCGATTCGTCGGTGACCGCCGCGCTGCTCTATCAGGCGCTCGGATCTCGCTTGTCGTGCATTCTGGTCGACAACGGGTTGCTGCGCAAGGACGAGGAAGCGTCGGTGATTTCCGAGTTCAGTAACCACTTTCAAACCGACCTGCACGTGGTGAAAGCCGAGCAGCGGTTTCTCGACGCCTTGCGTGGAATTCGCGATCCCCAGGAAAAGCGAAAAAGAATCGGCCACGCGTTCATCGACTGTTTCAAGGAAGAGGCCGCCAAGATCGGCGACGCAAAATTCCTGGCCCAAGGCACGCTTTACCCCGATGTGATTGAAAGCGGTGCCGCGCCCGACGGGCCGGCCGCGACGATCAAGTTGCATCACAACGTCGGCGGACTGCCGGACGAGTTGGGATTTGAACTGATCGAACCGCTGCGGGACCTGTTCAAGGACGAAGTCCGCCGGCTTGGTTCCGAATTGGGACTGCCGGACGACCTGGTCTGGCGACATCCGTTTCCCGGTCCCGGCCTGGCGGTGCGCTGCCTGGGCGAGGTCACCCATGAGCGGCTGGCGGTCCTGCGGGAGGCGGACGCGATCTGTGTCGCCGAGATCAAAGCCGCGGGACTCTACCGGCAAACTTCGCAGGCGTTTGCGGTCCTGCTGCCCGTGCAGAGCGTCGGAGTGATGGGGGATGCGAGGACCTACGAGGACGCGGTAGCGATCCGCTGCGTCAACACGGACGATTTTATGACCGCCGATTGGACCCGGCTGCCCTACGAAGTCCTGGCGCAAATCTCCACGCGGATTATCAACGAAGTCAAGGGAGTGAATCGCGTCTGCTACGATATCAGCAGCAAGCCGCCGGCGACCATCGAATGGGAATGAGATGTTTGCCCGGCGCAAAAAAAGAGCCCCGCTGCTGGGAACAACGGGGCTCGGGGCGGGAGTCGACCCCCGGATTCCCTGCAGGTGGGTCGAGCACGAGAGAGTGGAGGTAATGCTCGGAGCGGGAATCAGGCGGCTGGCAGGCAATGGGCAGGCGGTGACCATGTGCAGGGTCTGGTTTTGGACACGATTCACCTTTTCCAAGTCATCGGCCGGCAATGCTGGAATCCTTGATGTCGGCTGTCCTGGACGGCACGTCTTTGGCAGTTTGTCGAATCGTCAGAATCGGCACTCTTTCGCGGACCTGGCACGATCGGGCCGTTGCGGACCGCGGATTTGACGGGCCGCGAGACAACTTGAAATTCCTCGGAAAGACCATGATGGCTCAACAATATATCTTCACGATGGAGCGGCTGACCAAGAAACATGGTCCCCGCGAGGTCCTTAAGGAAATCTGGCTGGCATTTTATCCCGGCGCCAAAATTGGCGTGCTGGGACGGAATGGCGCCGGCAAAAGTACGTTGCTGCGGATCATGGCGGGCACCGACCGCGACTTCGACGGAACGGCGCGGCTCAGCGACGGATTCTCGTCCGGCTACCTTCCCCAGGAACCGCAGTTGAATCCGGAACGGGACGTCTGGGGCAACATCGCCGAAGCGGTCGAGCCCCGTCGACGAATGCTCGACCGATACAATGAAATCAGCGCCCGGCTCGGGGACCCTCTGGACGAATCCGAAATGCAGAAACTGTGCGACGAACTGGCGCGTCTGCAAGATCGGATCGAGGCCGACAATACCTGGAATCTGGATCATGAATTGGAAGTCGCGATGGACGTGATGAACTTGCCCGAACGGGACGCCGATGTCACGCGGCTGTCGGGAGGGGAACGTCGACGCGTCGCGCTTTGTAAATTGCTCCTGCAACGCCCCGACATGCTTTTGCTGGATGAACCGACCAACCACCTCGACGCCGAAGCGGTCGCATGGCTCGAACGGCACCTCGCCGAGTACCATGGAACGATCGTCGCGATCACCCATGACCGTTACTTCCTCGATAATGTCGCCAAGTGGATCCTGGAACTCGATCGCGGCCAAGGCATTCCTTGGGAAGGGAACTATTCTTCGTGGCTCGAACAGAAACAGGCCCGCCTGCAGCGCGAGGAAAAATCGCAGGAAGCGCGGCAAAAAACCCTGGCACGCGAACTGGAGTGGGTCCGCATGTCGCCGCGCGCCCGGCAGTCAAAAAGCAAGGCACGCATCAAGGCCTACGAACAGATGGCGTCCGAGCGATTCGAGGAACGGCCGGACGAATTCGAATTACAGATTCCACCGGGAAAACACCTGGGCGAACTGGTGATCGACGCGGACGGAATTAGCAAAGCGTATGGCGATCGGTTGTTGTTCGAGAATCTCAGTTTTCGATTGCCGGCCGGCGGAATCGTTGGCGTGATTGGACCCAACGGAGCAGGAAAGACAACTTTGTTCCGCATGTTTGTGGGTGAGGAACGCCCCGACGACGGTCAACTGCGCCTGGGTGAAACCGTGGAATTGGGCTATGTCGACCAGAACCGCGACGCCTTGTCGCCGGAGAAAACGGTCTACGAGGAGATTTCGGGCGGAAACGACCTGCTGGAAATGGGCGGCAGGAAGATCCATGCCCGGGCCTACGTATCGCGCTTCAATTTCCGCGGACCCGACCAGGAGAAAAAAGTCGGCCAGCTTTCCGGAGGAGAACGCAATCGCGTGCATCTCGCTAAACTGCTGCGCCGTGGTTCGAACGTACTGCTGCTGGATGAACCAACGAACGATCTCGATGTCGATACCCTGCGGGCACTTGAAGAGGCGATCTTGAACTACGTCGGCTGCGTGGTCGTGATTACGCACGATCGCTGGTTCCTCGATCGTATCGCCACCCATATTCTCGCCTTTGAGGGCGACGCTTATGTGCATTGGTGCGAGGGCAATTTCCAGACCTACGAGGAACAACGCCGCGCCCGGCTGGGCATCGCCGTCGACGAGCCCCAGCGGTTTCGATACAAACGATTACAGAAACGATCATAATCTGGGCGCCTGCCGGCATTGGTGGTCAATGTTCCCGTGGCAGGCGACTCAACCGCGATCCGAATCCCAAGGAGTGATATGCGATGACCGTCCTGAATTCCGGAGCCACCCGGGAATATTCCGACAACTTCGCGCGAGCCTTCGGCGCCAAGTCTGCTGGATTGAAAAGTGTAACCGCCAAGGCAGCCAACACCAGGACCACCAAAGCCAATAAGGTCGCCAAAGCCGGTTCCGCAAAAAAGTCGAAAACGGCAAGCCCTGCTGGAACCCGAACGGCGTCCAGGAAGTCTCCCTCTGGAAAAAAATCGGCACGCAAGGCCTGAGAACAGTCCCGCGTTTATTGCCCGTCGATGTAACTCGAAGTTTAATCCTCGCTGGAGCCACCCCGATGCGCGTCCATCTCAAATACTGTGCAGCTTGAGGCTACGAACGGCAAGCGGTCAGTTTGACCGCCCGCATTCTTACCGAGTTCAAGCAGCAAATCACCAGTTTCGAACTCGAACCGTCCCGCGGCGGTTGTTTCGAACTCACCGTCAATAACGGCCTGGTCTATTCCAAGCTGGCGACGGGGCAGTTCCCAGACGAGGAGGAAATGGTCGCTGCCGTTCGCAATCGAATGAAGTGAAGATCGACGACGTGTCGATCGCAAAACTGGATCAGAATATGGAACATGACGCAAGGCAGAAAGGTGTGGGGCATGGTGGGTCCTGCGTGTAGGGCGAAACTTGTTTCGCGGGACTTGTGATGCGAAACTTGTTGCGCGGGACAGGTCACGAAACAAGTTTCGTGTTACGTAGCGCGAAACCCTCTAGAATTCATCTTCTTGTCCGATGCCGCCCTGCCAGGCTTCGAGTGCCGCGAGCACGGCGTCGCGTTCTTGGCGGTTAGCCCAGACCGATTCATCCTGTTCCAGGCGAACTTCATACAGGCCTTCGCACTGGCATTCTTCATCGCCACAGAAATGGGGCACGGCGGCAATCCACATCACGCGATAAAGGGGCACGTGTTTGTCGTCGACGAGGCAGAAAATCGATCGCGACTTCTCACCGCCGTTATCGTTCGCCATGATTCGGTCTCACTGTTTCTGGCCCAATTCCTGCGATCGCCGCGTGGCTGCTACCACAGCCGCCATAAGTCCGCTGCGAATGCCGTGATCTTCTAGCGCCTGTAAGCCTGCGATTGTCGTGCCACCGGGACTAGCGACACGATCCTTAAGTATTCCCGGATGTTCGCCGGTGGCAAGGACCATTTCGGCCGCGCCGGCGACCGTCTGGGCGGCGAGCTGCGTGGCGACGTCGCGCGGCAGTCCCACCCGCACCCCGCCGTCACTCAACGCCTCGATCATCACGTAAACAAATGCCGGACCGCTGCCCGAAAGGCCGGTGACCGCGTCCAGCAGCGATTCGTCAAGCCGATACGTGCCTCCGACGGCCCGCAACATCGAATCGACCCAAACGGCGTCGTCGGCGGTGGCAGCCGCCCCTAAACTGTAGGCCGACGCCCCCTGTCCGACCAAGCACGGTGTGTTCGGCATGACGCGGATCACACGCTGGATGCCGCTTTCCGCAGCCAGTCTGGCAAGCGTCACACCGGCGGCGACACTGATCAGCAGGTGCCGCGCGGTCAGCACCGGTTTCAGTTCGGCGAGCACCACCGGAATCTGCAGCGGCTTGACCGCCAGAATGATCACCTGGCAATGCTGGGCAAGTTGACTGTTGCCCGCCATGAGGCGACAACCCGGCACAATCGAAGCAAAAGTGCCGACAGCGTCCTGCGAGGTATCATAAGCGGCGATACGTTCCGCCGGGACGAGACCGGCATCGACGATGCCGCGTGCCAGGGCGCGCGCCATTTGCCCGGCGCCAACAAATCCGATCATCTCGTTTGGCATTCCAGTTCCCGCAGTTAATTCTGGCCGCCCCCATGCTAAGTCATCCCCCCACCGGCTGCAAGACGCAAAGTGCCGCACTGGCCGTCGCCCGGCGGGTCCGCGAAAAATCTGGGCTTTACGCCTACGCCATTTTTTGGCAAACTCCCGCCGCTTTTCCCGGAACGATCGATTCCCAATTCAGGCCGGCGGCCAGACCAGGCCGCACGTGCGGAAACTGAAATCTCGGCAGGAAGGAGCTTGGACCATGTCTTTCGCCCCGTCGCTGACGCGCAAACTCGCCATGGCCGCCGCACTCGTTTTCGCGGCGGGATTTACCACGGATGGCCGCCTGCAGGCCGATGACGGCTGGAAATTCCCGAATTTGAATCCGTTCAAGAAGTCGGAAGAGACCGGTTCGGCGGGCAAAAAGAAAACCTCCGCGAAATTCAGCGACAAGAACCAAGACAGCTCCTGGAAATGGTGGGGCTCAACAAAAGACGCCTCGAGATCACGAGCGGCCGAGCCGTCGACATGGGACAAGATGAGTTCCGGAACGAAATCGCTGATGGCGAAAACCAAATCGGCGATCACTCCTTGGAAGTCAGAGGAGACAACAACCAAGCGTCCCGCGACCGGCACCAATCGGTTGGTGTCGAAGAAAAAGCAGGAAAAATCGAGCTGGCTGCCGACCTGGAAAACGGAAAAGGAATCATCGGATGGCCCCAGGACATTATCGGACTGGGTCGGCCTGCCCAAACCGGAGTGACCGGTCGATTTCGCAATGAGACCAGGCGGGCCCCGTTCGTCGCGTCGTCGCCGCCGGGCCTGTTTTTCGCTACAATAGTCGATCATGGCGATCGACCTGATTCTGGGAACCGCGGGCCACATCGATCACGGAAAGACCTCGTTGATCCGTGCGCTGACCGGTACCGACCCGGACCGACTGCCCGAGGAAAAACGCCGGGGGATCACGATCGACATCGGCTTCGCCCATCTCGACCTGGGCGCGTATCGGCTTGGAATCGTCGACGTACCGGGTCACGAGCGTTTTGTCCGCAACATGCTGGCCGGCGCCACCGGAATGGACCTGGCGATGCTGGTGGTGGCTGCCGACGATTCGATCAAGCCGCAGACGCTGGAACACCTCGAAATTCTCCGTTTGCTGAAGCTGCCAGCTGGCGTGATCGTATTGACCAAGTCGGACATGGTGGATGCGGAATGGCTCGATCTGGTCGAGAGTGAAATCCGTGAACTGGTGGCCGGTACGTTCCTGGAATCGGCTCCGATTGTGCGGACGAGCATCGTCCGCAATTCCGGGTTTGACGAGCTGAAATCGGCGCTGCGTGTTGCGGCGGAGCGTGCCGCCGTGGCGCGCGGGCAAACCGACTCGAATAACCCGTTCCGCATGGCGATCGACCGCGTATTCACTCTGGCGGGGCACGGGACGGTCGTCACCGGAAGCGTGAGCAGCGGCAGCTGTGCGACCGGGGACGAACTGCACCTGGAACCGGGCAGCATTCCGGTTCGGGTACGGGGTATTGAGAACCATGACCACAGCGTTGAACGGGTGGTGCGCGGGCAACGAGCGGCGATCAATCTGGTAGGCGTCCATCACGAGCAGGTCCACCGCGGGCATGAGCTGGCGACACCGGGCCATTTGCGTTCCAGCCGCGTGTTAACGGTTCAGTTTACGTTGCTGCCGACCGCCGCGCATCCGCTGAAGAGCCGACAACGCGTACGACTGCACGTGGGAACAGCCGAAATCCTCGCGTCGGTAATGCTGCTCGACCGCGACCGGTTGGAACCGGGCGAATTGGGCTCCCTGCAGCTGTTTCTGCTGCAGGGAGCGGCCACGACCTGGGGACAGCCGTTCGTCTTACGCAGCGAATCGCCGGTAATCACGATCGGCGGCGGAAGGGTGCTCGATCCCGATGCCGAACGGTTGCGCCGACCTGATGCGGACACGCTCGAACAAGTTCGCTCGCTCAGCAGCGACGAGCCTTTGGTACGTGCTGGAGCGGCGTTGTTCCTGGCCGGATTTCGTGACTGGCGTCCCGACGACTGGCAGCGGTCGGCCGGCATCACAGCCACCGCGCCGGTTTACGACGCCTTGAAAGGTCGAGGAGACGTCATTGAAATCCCCCTGTCGCCGACCCGAAATTGGCGGGGCCACCGACTCGTGCTCGACCGACTTTGCGACCGGATCGCCGCCGCGCTGGAAACGTTGCATCGCCAGAACCCGTTACGCATGACCCTGGACCGTTCGCGTGTCGGCAGCGGATTCGCCTACTTGCCTGACCCGGCCTTGTTTGATGCGGCACTGGAGCGAATGCGCCGGGCCGGTCGGCTGAGGATCGTCCCGAACGGAATCACGCTGGCGGGACAGGGGCCCAAGTTGTCGGCCAATGAGCAGAAGCTGTTGACGCAGATTGTCGACCAGTATCGTGCGGCCGGCGTTGAGCCGCCCACGGTTAAAGAACTCCAGGCGCAAACGGTGAAAAATCAAAATGCCGTTCCGCAACTCGTGTCGCTGGCGGCCGATGACGGGCAGCTGGTCAAGATCAATAACGATTTCTACCTCCATGCCGACGTCGACCGGGAGATTCGCGAGAAGCTACGGCCGCAGTTGGCCGACCAGGGCCTGACGGTCAGCCAGATCCGGGAGTTGCTCGGGACCTCGCGCAAGTACGCCTTGCCCCTTTGCGAACATTTCGACAAGGTCGGATTCACGCGCCGTCTGGGCGATGTACGATATCTTGGGAGTTAACCAGCGACGCGTCAGCGAACCTGTCGTAGAAAGGTCACCCTTCGATGGCACCCAACGTGCTTCGCAACATCCCGTCCGTCAACGAATTGCTGGAGAGCCCGCCGCTGCGCGGGCTGGTCGAGCGGGTTAATCGCAACGTGGTGGTGAGCGGTGTCCGCTCCTTCCTGGACAACCTGCGGGGCGACCTGCAGTCGGTGACCGACTTCCGCGTGCCAACGCCGACCGAATTGGCCGAGACGATTGCGTCCTGGATCCTGGCCGGCGAGGAACCGCCGCTGCGGCCCGTAATCAATGCCACGGGAGTCCTGCTGCATACCGGGCTGGGCCGAGCGCCCTTGGCGGAAGAAGCGGTGGCGGCGATGGTGGAAGTCAGCCGCGGCTACGCCAGCGTGGAACTCGACTTGAAATCCGGTGAGCGTTCCCAGCGCATCGTGGCGGTCGAGAAGCTGCTTTGCCAGGTCACCGGCGCCGAAGCTGCCGTCGTCGTGAATAACAACGCCGGCGCGACTCTGCTGGCCCTGACCGCGTTGGGATTAGGACGGGAAATCATCGTCTCCCGCGGGCAGCTGATCGAGATCGGCGGCAGCTATCGCCTGCCCGACATCATGACCGCCAGCGGCGCCCGACTGCGGGAAGTGGGGACGACAAACAAGACCCGCATCGCCGATTTCGCCAACGCGATCGGCGAACAGACCGCCGCGATGATGCGGGTGCACACCAGTAACTACGTTGTCTGTGGTTTTACCGAACAGCCAACCCTGGAGGAACTCGTCGTGCTGGGCCGGGACAAGAACCTGCCGGTGATCGACGACATTGGGTCCGGTGCTTTGATCGACTTCGCCGAATTCGGCCTGAAAGGCGAACCGATCGCTTCGCAGAGCGTCGCGACCGGGGCCGACCTGGTGCTGTTCAGCGGCGACAAGCTGCTTGGCGGTCCTCAGTGCGGTGTCGTCGTCGGCAAACGACGCTGGGTGGACCGATTGAGTAAGCATCCGTTGACCCGCGCGCTGCGTGTCGATAAGGTGACGCTGGCCGGCCTCGCCGCCACGTTGAGGCTGTATCAGGATCCCGCCAAAGCACGCGAGGCGGTGCCGCTGCTGGCCTTGTTGGGAACGTCGATGGAGAACCTGCATCTGCGGGCGGAACGCATCGCTCAAAAACTGGCCGTCGTGCCTGGCGTCCGATCGGCGGCGGTCCAGGAGGGTACCACGTTTCTTGGCGGCGGCTCCATCCCCACCCAACAGATCGGTACCTGGTGCGTGGCGATCGAACCTCAGTCGGCGTCAGTCGACCTGTTCGCCAACTCCTTACGCGCCGGGATGCCGGCGGTTGTGGGACGCATCCAGCAGGGAAAACTGCTGCTCGACCTCCGCTCGGTACTGCCCCGGCAGGACATCGAATTGTCCGACGCCGTCGAAACCGTAACGCGAAACTTGTAGCTCGAAACTTGTTTCGAGTCGCCCTGTCGCGCGGAACTTATTTCGGCTCGACCCTGTCTCGAAACAAGTTTCGAGCTACGTCCCCCATCGTCGCTAACGTGCATTTCGGCGAAATGACAATGGGTGCTTCGCGGATTACATGGGAATTCCCATTTGCTTTGTGCGGTTTACTGGCCTCTGCTTTGGGTTGTTCACGGACCGCGATCTTGCCGCAAGACGGTGCCGTCGCCAAGGATCCGGAGTCGGCGGATCCGCTGCAATTCCGTGGCGCTGAAGCTGGCAATGAACGGTCGATCCAGGGAGTTCGTTTCTGCTGGTGTCCGTGGGGCAGTTTCCTGATGGGCAGTCCGCCCGGCGAACTTCCAAGGAAAGCCGTATAACGGGGGCGAGCGGGGGCCTGTGCGGGGCGTACCGCACCGGTTGGCAGCTACCCGACCAACGCCTGGGCCTGCACGACAGGCATGGGAATGCGTTCGAATGGTGCCGCGACTGGTATCATGCTCGACTCCCGGGCGGCGTCGACCCGGACCTTTATGCGGCGAAAGCGAGTGCGACCCGCAGCGAGCACGGCCACGGTCCCGGCGCGGCGGATGCTGGGCGGACGATGGTTGGCCTTGCCGATCCGCTTTTCGGCTGCGATTTGAGCCCGAACGGCGGTACGATCATATCGGTTTTCGCGTCTTGGCGGTCCGAAAATGACGCCTGCGGCGGCGCGGCGACCGACCTGTCGCGCCATGGAACCCCTCTGGCTGGGAATATACAGCCGTTGCCGACCGTTCGACAATGACCGGCCATCAGCGCATGCCAATTCCTCGTTCCTCACATCCTGGTTGGGCTCGTTCGGCCTGCTTCGGCACGTTCATCATGTGCTGTAGTTTCGCCTGTCTGCAACTTTGGGCGGACGAGTCGGCTCGGGCTAGGCACCAATGGGGCCGTTTTTCGCCCGGCGCGTGGAAGCGGGTCCGGATCCAGACGGAGACGATGGACGAGCGGGGCGGCGTGGCCAGCACGTCGACCACGGAATCGTTTACAACGCTGACCGACGTCAACGATGCCGATTACACGCTGCGGATCGAAGTCCAGGTGGATGTCAAGGGAAAGCGGTTCTCGGCCCAGCCGCAGACGATCCGTCAAGGGTATTACGGTGAAACCGAAGGCCAGACGGTGACTGTCCGCAACCTGGGTCCTGTGAGTGTCCTGATCGGGGGTCAGACGATCCCTAGCGAGACGCAGGAAGTCACGATCCTGGCTCCGAATCTTCGTCGTCAGATGACGATGCAGGTATCGGAACGGGTGCCGTTTGCGGTGCTGAAACGGGATTGCCGCGCCACCGACGCGGAAGGAAAGCAGGTGAACTATACCACGGCGGTCGAGGTCCTGGCGCTGCAGATGCCGCAGAAGGTCTTGTCGGAGATTCGCGACACTAGCTACGTCAAAACGGTGCATAAGCAGGGAAAGAACACGGCGATTACGATCGAGATTGAGTGTCTGGAAGTGCCGGGGGGCGTGATCGCTCATTCGTTGCGGGAAGAGGACGACAAGGGCCGCCTCCTCCGCAAAAGCACTTTGGAACTCGTCGATTTCGGCCCGGGGGCGGGTAACGCCGAAGAGACAACCGCTTCGCATCGGCGCATCCTCAATCGCAGCCGAACACGCAGTAATGACCGGGGAAACCGGACCGAATAGCGTGCGCTGCCCCCCCAATCCGCGCGTACAATCCGTTGTCAATTGTGCCGTGGATCGGCATAATGCCGGATTACATTTTTCCGTTGGGCCAGGGCCATTACGACTCCCGATTCCCATGGCGTGGAAGGGGCGTTCGCAGCAGCGAAAGCGAGGGCATGATCATGGAAAGCCGGTTCGATCGCACGGGGATTACTTTCGACGATGTGCTCCTGGAGCCCCGTTACAGCGACGTCGTTCCGGCGGAGGTAAGCGTCGCCACGCAGGTTACCCGCTCGATTTCGCTCAATGTGCCCCTGCTGAGCTCACCGATGGACACCGTGACCCAGAGCGCCATGGCGATCGCACTGGCCAAAGAGGGCGGAATCGGCGTGATCCACAAAAATATGTCGGTGGAGCATCAGACCGAAGAAGTCAACAAGGTGAAGCGGAGCGCCAACGGCATCATCCGCGATCCGGTCACCCTCCCCCCCGACCAGCCCGTTTCACGCGCCTTGGAACTGATGGCGCAGCAGAACGTTTCGGGGATCCCGATCACGCTAGCATCCGGGCGGCTGGTCGGCATCCTGACGCGACGCGACATGAAGTTCCTCGAGCGCAGCCACCTTGCCATTTCAGAAGTTATGACGAAAGAGGGATTGGTAACGGCTACGGGAACTGTGTCGTTGGAGGAAGCGGAGAAGATTTTGACGGCTAAAAAGGTGGAGAAACTGCTCCTGGTTGACGAAAATTACAACCTGACCGGATTAATTACGATCCGGGACATCGACATGATGAAGCGGTTCCCCAATGCTTGCAAGGACAGCCTGGGCCGATTGCGGGTGGGGGCGGCCATTGGAGTCAACGATTTCGAGCGTGCGGAGAGCCTGATCGCCAAAGACGTCGATCTGCTGGTCGTCGATTCGGCCCATGGGCATTCGGCGAATGTGATCGCAACGGTCAGGGAACTCAAGCGACGCTGGTCGATCGACGTCGTGGCGGGCAACGTGGCAACGTATGAAGGGAGTCAGGATCTGATTCGGGCGGGTGCGGACGCGGTCAAGGTCGGAATTGGGCCTGGATCGATCTGTACGACGCGCGTGATCTCCGGAGTCGGCGTACCACAAGTGACCGCCATTTACGAAGCGGCACGGGCGGCGAGCGGCACTGGGACGCCGATTATTGCCGATGGCGGAATTCGTTATTCGGGTGACATTACGAAAGCGATTGCGGCGGGAGCTCACTGTGTAATGATCGGGGGCTTGTTCGCCGGGTTGGCGGAGAGTCCTGGGACGACGATTCTGTACAAGGGTCGAACGTTCAAGGCCTACCGCGGGATGGGATCGTTAGGTGCGATGGTAAAAGGGTCCAGTGAACGGTATCGCCAGGGCGAGTCGGGCACGGGGAAACTGGTACCGGAAGGAGTCGAAGGGCGGGTGCCGTTCAAAGGCCCGCTCAGCGACTTCATATATCAGCTTGTGGGGGGGCTCCGAGCTGGTATGGGTTACTGTGGAACGCGGACGATTGCCGAATTGCGCACGGATGCACGGTTCATTCGTGTTACTGCGGCCAGCGTAAGAGAGAGCCACCCCCATGATATTGCGATCACTCAAGAATCTCCGAATTACAGCCCGGATTATTCCACGACAGGTGAGGACCAGTAACGGGCTCAATCCGGGCCTGCTGCGCGGACTGTTGAAGACCACCGGCAAAACGGTCGTGTGGAGTGGCTTGCTGGCGTCTTGCTTCCCCTGTTTTGCCGCTGACGGTCGTCCAACCGAGGCCCGTGTAACCCGTTCGGCGCTGCAGTGGCAGCCACGGCGCGCGGTCGAAAGGATCGCCGTCGATCTCTCGGATTCTCCGATCGAGGAGGCCGCGGAAGGCAAACAGGTCGGGTACGAATCGAAAGGCTGCGGTTGGGAGTCGGGGCTGAAATGGCGCGTTAAGGCACCGACGGAATTCGCCACGGCTCGGGAGATTTCCCCGATGCCGGAGCGGCATTCGTTCATTCGCACCGTCAGCCACACTGCCGCGGCCAAAGCGGTGCGCGATGCGGAATCGGACGGTAACCGGCGCGCGGTCGATCCGTTCGACGAACCGTTCGGCGATCGTTCCAGCAGCGAGACGGACGCCCGTGACGAGAGCGTTCTCAATGCGCCCCAGACGCTGGTCGCCAGGCGTGCGGAAGCGCAAAAGCCGGCTGCCGCTCCCCGACCAATCGCCTATCGGGACGATCGAGCGTCTCGCTTGAACGACCTGCGGGCGACCAACGAGCGCGACTGTGTTGCCGCGATCGGCAAGTGCACCGACGCTCGCAAGAGACTCCGCAGCGAGAGCATCGCGGATATCTCGGTTGATATTACGCCGGCTTACAAAACCGATCCCAAGAATGTCGAAGAGGCCCAGGCGGAACTCGAGAAGCTCTACAACAATCGGGACTTCAAGGAACACACGTTCAAAGATCGGGCGGGCAACATCGTGGCCCACGGTAAGCTTAAGAACTACCTTCGCGGCAAGATCGTGGTCACCAGGGAAGATGGGACCGACACCCTGATCCCGTATCGGGACTTGAGCGACGAGGATATGTGCTTTCTGTCAGCCTGGTGGCGGCTGCCGACCGAATGTACGCTCGGCGGCGAACCGCTCCTGGCCCGCAACTGGAATCCGTCGACGATGACCTGGAAAGCGTCCGCACTCTGCCACAAGCCGCTCTACTTCGAAGAGACGCAGTTGGAACGTTACGGACATACCACGGGACCGCTTTCGCAGCCGATACTCTCCAGTGCTCATTTCTTCACGAATATCGCGGTTTTGCCCTACAAGATGGGCATCAATCCGCTCAACGAGTGCCAGTACGCCCTCGGCTATTACCGGCCTGGAAGCTGTGCGCCCTGGCTGCTGCCACCCATACCGATCAGTGTTCGAGGCGCCTTGGCGGAGGCGGGAACGGTGATCGCTGGCGTGGCGGTACTACCCTGATCGATTCTGTTCTTCGGGAGCGATTGGCTCGCAAACGGTGGAGTGCACCCGCACTCCACCGTTTGACTTTTCATGCGTTGATCTTGCAATCGTTGCCTTTTCATCCCATCCCCATGCAGCGGCCCGTGCCACACTGGGGGCGACCACAGCCGCCTTCCATTGTCGGCAGAGAAGAGGAGGTCGTCGCCGGGCTGGCGGGAACGCTCCATTCCTTTGTCAGGCTGGGACGCTGGCAATTCGGACACAGAGGTTCCTCGTTACCGCGCACCAAAATCTCGCATTTCTGCCCGCACTCGCGACAAGAATATTCGTAAATAGGCATGATGATCTCGCTGCGTAAGGACGTTGGGGATATTGCCCGCGTTGTTTTCGATCCGATCGGTGCTGGTTAATTATGGATACCTTCTGCTTGAATCGGGAGCAAGCCCAAGCGATCGACCGGTACGCGATCGATCGGCTGGCGATCCCCGGGACGATTCTGATGGAGAATGCGGGGCGGGGCTGCGTGGACGCGATGTTGGATGCCGGTCTGCGCGGTCCGGTCACGGTCTGTTGCGGCCGTGGCAACAATGGTGGCGACGGGATGGTGATTGCCCGCCACTTGTTGCGGCACGGCATCACCTGCCGGACCATGGTCTGGGGCCCCGCTGACAAATTGGCTCCCGACGCGCTCCGGAATTGGACGATTCTGCAGCGGGCGGGGCATCCGGTCGCCAGGATCGATCAGGAGTCGGACGTGGACGCCTGCCGCGAGTTGCTGGAGGGGGCCGCCTGGATTGTCGACGCGCTGTTGGGCACCGGTACGCGCGGCGCGCCGCGCTCGCCTCTGGATCACTGGATCGACGCCATCAACCGCAGCGCCGCACGGCGGGTCGCGATCGACATTCCCAGCGGACTCGATGCCGACACCGGTGAGCCGGCCAGCAGCACGGTTCGCGCTGCGATCACCTGCACGATGGTGGCGCCCAAGACCGGTTTCGCCAATCCTCGGGCACGGGAATTTTTCGGGGAACTGCGGGTGGTCGATATCGGCGTCCCGTTGGACTGGCTGCATCAGGCCGCATTGCCGGGAAATTGAAAACAATTTACCATGCGAAGGCTTCGCCAGGCGGAACGGCGAACCAACCAGGAATCCTTTCGGGCGCGGATGCATGATGCGGTTCGACGATTTATTCGGCAAATTGATCGACTTGGCCGTGCGGCTGTGCGCGGAAGCCCAGGCCGACGCGCTGCTGATCATGCTTCCCGGCCCCACCGATTGGGAACGGCTCCGCGAACACTGCGACCGCTACAAGGTGATCGTCAGTGCCGAATCGGCGGAACATCTGGCAGGCGCCGCGGAAGCCGGCCTGGAAGCACTCGCCCTGGAACAGTCCGATGTTCCGGTCGCGGAAAAAATGACGCAGGCCCTGCTGCTTGGTGTCGCCCGGGAAATGCTGCAACCAGGCGCTGGCGTCGTGGCCGTCTACAGCGGATTCGAGGACGACGTCGTTGACTCGCTGAGCTTCATCTGGTTAGACGAGCACCTGGGCCGATTGACCGCACGCGACCTGCAGAAACTGGGGACCAGCGTCCCGCTGGAAACATTGAAGACCGTGGTCGACGTCGCTGTCGAGATCGGCCGCGAGGGTCGCGAAGGCAAGCCGGTGGGAACGATGTTTGTCGTGGGCGACACGCGCCGCGTCTTACAACATGTTCATCCGGCCGGCTTCGATCCCGTCAAGGGATATGGCCGCAAGGACCGATCGCTGCACGATTCCAGAGTCCGCGAAGCGATCAAGGAAATTGCGCCGCTGGATGGTGCGTTCATCATCTCGTCCGATGGCACCGTCGAGAAGGCCTGTCAATTGATCGACGCCACGCACGCCAGCCTGACGCTGTCGCGTGGACTTGGATCCCGGCACTGGGCCGCCGCCGCGATCAGCAAAGTCACCAGCGCCGTTGCGGTGGTGGTCAGTGAATCGAATGGGACCGTGAGAATATTTCAGAACGGCGAGGTTGTTTTGCGCGTCGAACCGTTTCGGCGAGCGATGAAGTGGAAGGGGTTCGACTCCGATCTGCCATCGACATCGACCGCGGAATAATCGCCGGGCGACGCGGGGAACGGTAGCGATGCGAATACTGCTGACGAACGACGACGGCATTTACGCTCCGGGTCTGGCGGCATTGGAACAAGAATTACGCCACCTTGGCACCGTCGACGTGGTCGCCCCGGCTGTCGAACAGAGCGGCGTCGGCCACTCGATTACCTTTCTCAGTCCCTTGATCTGCAAGGAAGTTTTTGACGGGGCCCGCCGCCGGGGCTGGGCCGTTGAGGGAAGTCCGGCCGACTGCGTGAAAATCGGCATCTTTGAATTCTGCGAACAGCGCCCCGACCTGGTCGTGAGTGGCATCAATGGCGGCCTGAACGTCGGGATCAACGTTCTCTATTCCGGAACGGTCGCCGCCGCGATCGAGGGCGCGTTTTTCGGCATCCCCAGCGTCGCCGTTTCGCTGGAATACAACGAACATCCGCAGTTCGCAAAGGCCGCTCGCATCGCACGCCAGGTGATCGAACAACTGCTGGCCCGCAGGGATGAGCAATCGACCCTGTTCAACCTGAATATTCCCACGACCGCCCTGCAACAGGAACCCGAACTGCGCGTCGTCCCGATGGGAATCGAACGTTATGGCGAACATTTTATCAAACGCGTCGATCCCAAAGGCCGGCCCTATTACTGGGCGACCAACGATCCGCCACCACGTCCGGGAGCGGCGGAAACCGATCTGACCGCGATCGCCCAGGGTTGTATCACCTTGACACCGCTCCAGTACGACATGACTCGTCATCCCGCACTGGATTCGATGCGCAAATGGAACCTGAAATTGCTCGGGCCCGAGCCTTCTTTCGATTGAACGGTCCACAAAGGGTCCGCCAGCCGCGTCCAACCTGCGGTTGCATTCGACGCCAGATTCAATTCACCTTGAGACTATGGAACTCCTTGTTTGTCCACATTGTCATGTTCGCGTCGCAATTACTTGCGATCGCACCTGCCCGAGTTGCCGTACCGGTCTAGGCAACTTGACGACGCGTGAAACTGCCGGGAATTAAAGTAGCGGCGGTTCTGCGAATATCAACGCAACGCAGAGCGCCGCGCTGCGCGACGGCGACGGACACATTGCGATTCGGCTGCGGTTGCAACGGGGCGCCGATCGTCGATAGACTGTTATGGTCTTGTTTGGACAGTTCCGCAGGAGCCAGCTCATGTACCGTCCCCGTTCGTGGATTCAACGATCCGTTTTCGCACCGGCCGCAGTGGGTTCCGCCGCGTTGACCGTCTTGCTTGCCGTCCCGTGTGTTATCGGTTGCAAGCCGAACGCGGTGGTACCGCCCACCGCGACAGATAGTCCCCCTGCGGCCGCTTCACCGAGCGTTCCGCCGGCTGGTGCCACGGAAGATGTCAAAGCGGGTGTTGGCGTTGGCGCCCAGGGACGCAGCCTGGATGGCCATTCCGGCCTGATTGTCACTCCCGCCAAAACCCTGTTCGCCGCAAAAGAGAAAATCGTCTTCGAAATCGCCATTCCGCACGCGCTGAACCTCTACAACGCTGCCGAAGGCAATTACCCGCGTTCCCATGACGAGTTTATGGAACGGGTGGTGCGGGCAAACAACATCGTGTTGCCAAAACTCCCCGAAGGAAACAGTTACGTTTATGACCCGGAAACGTACGAACTGATGGTTCGACGGCCGGTCGCCGCGGCAAACGGGACAAAGTAAATCCGATTTGGCGGTCCCGCGAAAACCGGAACGCTGCTTGCAGTTCCCACGTGGCACGCCAAACGTTGCCATCAACTCGATCGGCCGCAGTCCAACGGCGCTGCCTGACTGGACGCTGCTCCCTGCGATCGTCGCGCTGCTGCTCGCATTGCCAGCCGATTCGACGTCTGCGGCGGACCCGGTGCGGATCCTGCGGGCTTTGGGCGCAGTCCCCACCAACCATGGATGGATGGCCACTACCCGAAGTACGAGCGGCATGATCGAGCGCCGTACTACTTTCCTTACCGTGAACCGTATCGATCGAATCGCGGGTATGGAGGAGCGGACGGCGACACGGGCCTTCCCTGATCGATCCGGCAAGGGCAGCCCGGCAAAAGTGCCTGGGGTGCTTCACGGTCCAAACGCTTCGCTGAACTGATCGGGGCTACCAAGCACACTGTTATGGGAATAGTTCCATAATCGCCAATCGTTGCCCTGTTTGGCAAATGTCAGCTGCACCGTTCTCGCGATATGCTGGTCCGTCACCATCCCCCCCGCATCGCCCAGCACCACCACGACATTGAAATGGGCGACGGCCTGATCCGTGGTGGGGGAACTCATTTCCACGCGCAGATTGTTCTTCACGACGACGCGCACGAATTTATAGTTGCCCATTTCCCGGCTGGCGCGAGCGCGGACGTTCGTCGCGTCGGAATGGATGTATTCGAGTAATCCCGGGACATCGTTTTCCTGCACACGCTGGGCCATGGCCAGCACCGTGTTTTCGACGCGTTCCCGTTCGGTGACAACCTGGCGCTCGAGCACCACCAGGCCGGCGGTGATGCCCAGGGCGGCCAGTGCCAACAGCAGCATCCAACGATGACCGGTCTTCAGCCAGCCACCGACAAACAGGGCCGTGGTGAGTCCTCCCACCATCAGCGCTGGCACGGGCGATTCCAGCCAGGAACTCATTGCGGGACCTGTCCTTTCTCAAGGCGGAGCCGATAACGCAACTGCCGCCAGAACAATCCCCAGGCGATCGCAACCACCAGTGCCACACCCCAAACGATGGGGCTCAGCCCGACGATCGTTTGACCGGGAGTTGAGTAGGCGACGCTGGACTCGCCGCCCGGCGAACCGGTCTGTGCGAATTGCCGTCCTTGGAACTGCTGTTCGATTTGCGTCTGGCGTTTTCCGAATTTGGGTTGCGCCAGCGCCAGTGCCGCCAGTGCCGCTGTCCCGAAAACGCAGGCCCAGAACCAAGGTGAATCGGTCACGGGCGAGTTGCGGGAGGCGGCCATGGCAATTCCGACGAACGGCTACGATCAATCCCTCGATTTGCGGAACAACGGACCAGCATAGACGGCCGTTGTATTCAACTCTTCCTCGATCCTCAGCAGTTGATTGTACTTTGCCATCCGGTCGGTCCGCGAAGCCGAACCGGTCTTGATCTGACCGGTGCCCAGCGCCACGGCCAGGTCGGCGATGGTGGCATCCTCCGTCTCGCCGCTGCGATGGCTGGAAATACTTGTGTAGCCGTTGCGGTGAGCCAACTGGATCGCGGCGATTGTCTCGCTCAACGTCCCGATCTGGTTGACCTTGATCAAGATACTGTTGGCGATTCCCTGGTCGATCCCCTTTTGCAGCCGCTCGGTGTTGGTGACAAACAGGTCGTCGCCCACCAACTGCACGCGGCCGCCGAGCCGCTGGGTCAACAGTTTCCAGCCGCTCCAGTCATCTTCGGCGCAGCCGTCCTCAATCGAGCAGATCGGGTACTTATCGACCCACTTTGCGAGGAAATCGACCATCGCCTCGGAATTCAATTTCGTCCCGTCGATCGAGTAGCTGCCCGACTTGCTGTCGTAGAATTCCGTGGCGGCGACGTCCAGCGCGATGAAAACCTGTTTCCCGGCTTCATAGCCGGCCGCATGAATTGCCTCCATGATCAGGTCGAGTGCCGCGCCGTTGCTGGGCAAATCCGGGGCGAATCCGCCTTCATCGCCGACGGACGTATTGAGTTTTTTCGACTTGAGCACTTTTTTCAGCGTATGGAACACTTCGCATCCGCACTGCAGGGCTTCGCGGAACGAATTGAATCCCAGGGGCATGACCATGAATTCCTGAACGTCGACGGAATTATCGGCGTGCGCGCCCCCGTTTACGATATTCATCATCGGCGCGGGCAGCAGCCTCGCTCCGGCACCTCCCAAATAACGATACAGAGGTTGCTGCGTGTATTGCGAGGCGGCTTTGGCCACCGCCAGCGAAACCCCCAGGATCGCGTTGGCGCCCAGGTTCTTCTTGTTGGGACTGCCGTCAAGTTCGATCATCCGCTGGTCGATGGCGCCCTGGTCGAGAGCGTCCCAGCCAAGCAGTTCTTCGGCCAGCTTTTCGTTAATATTCTGCACCGCCTTGGTTACACCCCGGCCCAAATAGGATTTGGCGTCCCCGTCGCGTAATTCCCAAGCCTCGTGAGCCCCGGTGCTGGCTCCGCTGGGTACAGCGGCTCGGCCAAACGCCCCGTCCGCCAACGTGACTTCTACTTCCACGGTAGGGTTTCCGCGGCTGTCAAGAATCTGACGGCCATGGACATGCGCGATTGTGCTCATTGCGTTTTCTCCTCTTGCTTATCGGTGTGCCGATCGCTTCGGGCTTGCCGATCGTCTGGTCGATTACGGTTTACCGCCGATCATGGCGGTCATGGCTGCGATTCGATCGCCGTTTGCTCTATACTGACGCAACGTATTCTGCCCGAATGACGCTCGATTGACTAGCACCAACGGAATCTAGGAGCCGAACCGACTCGAATGTTCACCGGTCTAATAGAAGGTACCTGTCGCGTCGTGGAACCGCGCAACGTGGAACCTGGAATGCGATTGATCGTTGAATCCCAGGCGATGGCCAGCGAGGCCCACATCGGCGACAGCATTGCGCTCAGCGGCTGTTGCCTTACTGTCGTGCAACTTGATACCGCGCTGCTGCACTTTGAATTGGGCCCGGAAACGCTGCAAAGAACGAAACTGGGGCGCATCCAGACCGACCAGTTGTTGAACTGGGAACGCTCGTTGCGTGCCGGGGATCGACTGGGCGGCCATTTTGTCACCGGGCACGTCGATGCCACCGCCGTGCTCGAGGAGCGTCACGACGATCGCGAATGGTCGACGTTCTGGTTTCGCCTTCCCGCGTTGTGGACGCGCCAGATGGTCCCCAAAGGCTCGATCACGGTGGATGGCGTGAGCCTGACCCTGGTCGAAGTGGAATCCGAGCGATTCAGCGTCTGTTTGATCCCTCATACCCTGGCGGTAACGACGCTCGGCAGGTTAAAACGGGGTGATACAGTGAATATCGAAACTGACCTCCTCGCCAAGTACGTCGAAAAACAGCTCGCAGGATTCCGCGCGTGACCACCAGTTCGCCTCGCCAGACCGTTTCCTACTTGATGCGTCGTTTCGGCGAGGTAGGAATCCAGCCGCAGACCCGCTACGGCCAGAATTTTCTGATCGACATCAACCTGATCGACCTGCTGGTCCAGTCGGCGAATTTGAGGCCGACCGACATCGTGTTGGAAGTCGGTACCGGAACCGGCAGTTTAACCGCCAATCTTGCCGCGCGGGTGGCGGGGGTACTGACCGTCGAGATCGACCCACACCTGTTTGCCCTGGCCAGCGAAACATTGATCGATCTGCCCAACGTCACGATGCTGCAGGTCGACGCTCTGAAAAACAAAAACCGCCTGCATCCGGAATTGCTGGCGGCGCTCGAAGAACTCCGCACTCGTTACTCGCCGGGCCCCCTGAAGCTGGTCGCCAACCTGCCGTATAACATTGCCACTCCGCTGATTTCCAACCTGCTCGATCTGCCGGTCCCGCCGGAGTCGATGACGGTTACGATTCAGAAGGAGCTTGCCGAGCGGATTGCCGCTCGACCCCGAACCAAGGACTACAGCGCACTGAGTTTCTGGATTCAATCGCAGTGCGACGTCGAAATCAAACGGATCATGGCGCCGACCGTGTTCTGGCCTCGCCCCAAGGTCGAGTCGGCGATCATTCAGATCACATTCAACCCTGAATTGCGAAGCCGGATTTGCGATCTGAGCTACTGGCACGCGTTCTTGCGGGCGATGTTCTTCCATCGTCGTAAGTTCCTGCGCAGCGAACTGCTGAGCGCCTTCAAGGGTCGGTTGAGCAAGCCGGAGGTCGATGCGATCTTGGTGGAAATGGGCTTTGCTCCCGAGACCCGGGCGGAAGAACTCGATGTCGCCGCGATGCTGCGACTGTGCGACCGCATGCGGAGCCAGTTTCCCGACTGGAAACTGCCCGGATGATGGCGAACCGGTCGGACCTGAACCGATCCGAACCAATCCATCCGCGCCTTGCGGCGGCGTCGCCCATGAGTAGACTTACCGCTGGGAGCGTTGTCCACGCGGAAGTGCCTGCACACCTGGTGGTGGCCACAGTCTTCAAAACTGCTGTGCCGTACGATAACCGTGCGGCAGGTGGGTTCGATTCCCATGCACTTCCGCCATTTAATTGCGGCAATTCGCGTAGACTCGTCGCGATGGGCGCAAGCCACGGAGTCATCTTGCGTTGGGTGGGCTGACTGCGATTCGCCGCCATTCCGCGTCCGGGGCCGCAGCGATGATCTTGCTTGTTTCATCCCGTGTCACGAAGTATTGCCGCGCAGCATTCCCTGCCGGCGCGGAAACCAGCTTGGCAAATGGGTTGACGGAAACTATTTCGTGTTCCACGGCCCGCGCGAAAAGTCCGCGTCTTGAACGAACTGGGGCTGGGATGTCTGAAGCTGGGACATCCATCGACGATTCTCTCCGGGGGCGAAGCGCAACGGGTGAAGCTGGCCGGGGAACTGGGCAAAATGACGCGTGGCAAGCACAACCTGTATTTGCTGGACGAACCGACAACGGGCTTGCATTTTGCCGACATTGACCGGCTGCTGATCAGTCTGAATCGGGTGGTGGACCACGGTCATTCCGTGGTGGTGATTGAACACAATCTGGACGTGGTCAAGACCGCCGATTATGTGTTCGACCTGGGGACGGAGGGCGGGCATAACCGGGGGCTGCCTGATTGCCTGCGGCCCGCCGGAGGCGGTCGCTGCTTGCCCGGTATCCCATGCCGGACGGTTCCTTACGGACTACCTGGACCGCCAGTTTGCCCGATCGTCAGGCAACCCATAATCCGAATCGTCGGCAAACGCCGTCGCTTCGTTGCCTCGCCGGGGCTCGGGTGACGATGCTAAGATACCGGACGGTTGTGCGGCCGGAGGCTCGATACATTCGTACAGGTAACGTCGACCGTTCGGGAATTTCCCCCGCCTGCAATCTGGGGTAAACTGCCAAGTCCAGGCCGGGGCAAATTCGCCAGCCTGGGCCCAGCTGGTCCTGCGGAGGTTTTCGTAAGTGGATCTAGACCGCTATCTTGCGCCCTTTCGCCCGCCGCGAACCAATCTGGTCGACGCGCTACGGTACTGGTCCGAAGTTCAATCCGACGCGCCGGCCTTCTATTTCACCGATCTCGAAGGCGAAGAACTCCGCTGGACTTACCGCGAACTGGATCAAATGGCTCGGGCAATCGCCGCACGGCTGATCGATCAGAAGCTGCAAGGCGAACGGGCATTGATGCTCTTCCCTCCCGGTCTGGAGTTCGTCGCCGCCTTTTTCGGATGCCTGTATGCGGGTGTGATCGCCGTACCGGCCTATCCGCCTCGACGCAATCGGAACATGACGCGCATCCAGGCGATCGCCGACGACTGCCAAGCCAAGGTCGTATTGACGGTCCGGGCCGTCACCGAACGGATGAACGACGGCTTGTTGGAGGAAACGCCAGCCCTGAGCGATCTGCAATGGGTTGCCGTCGACGAAGTGTCCCTGGCTCGCGCTGACGATTGGCGACCCTCAAACATTCGCGGCCAACAATTGGCGCTGCTGCAGTACACCTCCGGTTCCACCGGAACGCCCAAGGGAGTGATGCTCACCCACGATAACGTGATGAGCAATGTGCTGGTGATCATGAGTTGCTTTGAACCGGATCGTAACACGGTCGGATTGGCCTGGCTGCCAACCTACCACGACATGGGGCTGGTGGGTGGCGTCCTGGAACCGATGTTCGTCGGCCGGCCCAACGTGTTGATGTCGCCGATGACCTTTCTGCAGAAACCGGTGCGTTGGTTGCGGGGGATCAGCAAGTATCGAGTCACGATGAGCGGCGGCCCCAATTTTGCTTACGACCTGTGCGTGCAGCGGGTATCCGACGAGGAAATGGCGGGGCTCGATTTGAGCTCGTGGGACCTGGCCTTCAACGGTGCGGAACCGATCCGCCCGGGAACCCTCGAACGATTCACGCGAAAGTTTGCGGAGGTGGGATTCCGCCCAGAGGCGTTTTTCCCGTGTTACGGCATGGCGGAAACAACATTGATCGTCACGGGCAGCCATAAGCGGGACCTGCCCGTGCTCTTGACTGTGGATGGGCGGGCGCTGGACGAGCATCGCGTCGTGCCGATCCGATCGAGTCATGAATCGGCTCGCATCATCGTTGGCTGCGGACACGTGCTTACGGGCGAAGACGTTCGGATCGTCGATCCGCAGTCGCTCGACCCGCTTCCCGACTATCAGGTCGGAGAGATCTGGATCAAGAGTCCCAGCGTCGCCCAAGGCTACTGGAACAAACCGGACATCAGCGAGGCGACGTTCGGGGCCGTGCTTTCGAACGGCACGGGGCCCTTTCTGCGCTCCGGTGACCTGGGATTCATTAAGGACGGGGAGTTGTTCGTCACCGGGCGACTGAAGGACCTGATCATCATTCGCGGCGTCAACCGTTACCCGCAGGACATCGAATTGACGGTGGAACGATCGAGCGAAAGGTTGCAGTCGGGAGCGGTCGGAGCGTTTGCGGTCGACATGCACGGGCGGGAGCGACTGATCGTGGTCGCGGAAGTGGAGCGATCGCGGCACAAGGCCTGGGACGACGTCATCCGGTTGATCCGCACCAATGTGGCGGCCGAACATGAACTGCCTCCCGACGGAGTGGTGCTTGTCCGCTTCGGTTCGATTCCGAAAACGTCGAGCGGCAAGATACAGCGTCACGCCTGCCGCGACGATTTCATCTCCGGCCAGCTTTCGATCGTCTCCGAATGGTACGTTTGGGCGACCGAAGAGGACCGTGCGACCGTGTCCGAAACTTCGGCGGCGGCTGTGGCTTCGGCGAGCGACCCGGCGTTGACGGCGGGTTTCGACCTCGCGACAACAGTCGCGATCGATCCGGTCGTGGCCGCGACGGTGCTCGACCATGTGCGGGCGGTCGCCAAGGAACGAGCGAAAACACTGCATCTCGATTCCAACATCGTGCTCGACCTGGGGCTCGACTCGCTCGAGCGCGTGCAGATCGCCAACAGCCTGGAAGAGACATTTGGCGGGCGATTTCCGGAGTCGGTGCTGGCCGAAATCGAGACCTGCCGGGAAGTCGCTGCGGCGATCCAGAAGCATATCGGCTTGGTGCCCAAAAAAGACCGCAAGCTGGCCGGGCCCGGTTCCAACGGCCGGCCGATCGGAGAGGTCCCTCCGGAGTATTACGATTTCGCAAGATTGCCGGAATATGTGCGATTGAAACAAACCATGTTTCAAATGATGTCGAGTGGACTTCCGAACCCCTATTTTTCCGTGCACGAGCGGGTGGCCAGCGATACGACCCAGATCGCGGGCCGGGAACTTATCAGTTTTGCAACCTACAACTACCTGGGAATGTCTGGCGATCCGGAGATTTCCGAGGCGGCCAAGCGCGCGATCGATCGTTTCGGCACCAGCGTATCCGCCAGCCGGCTCGTGTCCGGGGAAAAAACGGTCCATGTCGAACTGGAGTCGGCGATCGCGGAGTTTCTGGGTGTCGAAGCGTCGATTGTCTACGTCGGCGGCCACGCCACCAACGAAACCACGATCGGACATCTGTTTGGACCTGGCGACTTGATTCTGCACGATGCTCTGGCGCACAACAGCATCATCCAAGGCGCGATCCTTTCCGGTGCGCGGAGGCGTCCGTTTCCGCATAACGAATGGCGGGAACTCGACACGATCCTGAAAGAGGTTCGTACGGAATACCGCCGAGTGCTGGTCGCCATTGAAGGGGTTTACAGCATGGACGGCGACTACCCCGAACTTCCGGCATTCGTCGAGGTCAAGGAACGCCACAAGGCGTTGATCCTCGTCGACGAGGCCCATTCCCTGGGGACGATGGGGACGCGGGGCCATGGAATTGCCGAACATTTCGGGCTGGCGCCCCGGCGCGTCGACCTGTGGATGGGGACGATGAGTAAATCGCTGGGAAGCTGCGGCGGCTACATTGCGGGCCGACGCGAACTGATCGAACTGCTGAAATATACCGCTCCGGGCTTTGTCTACAGCGTCGGTATTCCGCCCAGCAACGCGGCGGCGGCCCTGGCGGCCTTGCGAGCGATCGAGGCCCAACCCGATCGCGTGGACAGATTGCAGGCCAATTCACGCCTGTTCCTGGAACTCGCCCAGGCGCGCGGTCTCAACACAGGATTCAGCGAAAACACCCCGGTGATTCCTGTGATCACGGGCAATTCACTACACGCGCTGATGCTCTCGAGGGCCCTCTACCAGCGCGGCATCAACGTCCAACCGATTCTGTATCCAGCCGTCGAAGAGGAGAAGGCCCGCCTGCGGTTCTTTATCACGTCGCGTCATACCGAGGCCCAGATCCGCGAAACGGTCGACGCCGTTGCGGAGGAACTGGCCCGGATCGACGAGCGGTACCTGACGCCGATGCGCTGAAGCCAACGCCCGGACAGTGTCGGCGAGCCCGGTGGCGTGCGATTCCTTCGTCTGATATTGCGTGAATCAAGTCGTCTAATAGAATAAGGTCTGTAGCCAGCACCGATCGAAAACCATCCCCATCACCTTACCTGGAGGCCGCCTTGCTAACCGAAGCCGAAGTGCAACGCAGTTTCAGCCAGCTATTTCGAGGCGGAGATCGATCCACCGAAACTTTCGATAAGGCCGAAGCGCTGTTGGAAGAACTCCGCGCTGAAAGCCCGTTACGCCACCGATTGTCGCTGGAGTTGGACGAATTGCGAAAGCTGTGCGACGCCGGCTCGTAATACCGTCACCCGCTTTCCGAGTCAGTTTTCAACCCGACACCCACAAGTATTGCTCCAGCAAAAAAGAAAGGACTCACCTTGGTATCAAGGTGAGTCCTTTCTTTGTTTGCGGTTGTTGGACGTCTAGCGATTGACGGTCACACCAAAGTTGATGCCGGCCATCACCACATCTTCGCCCTTCTGCGTGAAGTCCTGTCCTCGCAGCACACCCTTGCCGATGTCCATGAAGCTGAAACCGAAGTTCAGGGCGATGTCGCGAGTAATCTGGTAAGCCGCTTCCGCTCGAGCTTCTATACCAAAGACAAATTCCGCACCATGGTCGTAGGTGGTGGTTCGGCTGTACTGGTTTACCGAAGGAGCCTCCGTCTGCTGGCCACCACCGCCGCCGCCACCACCGCCGCCCTGGGCACCGGCTTGGTCGAAGAGCGTGAGCATGCTGTCAACCTGCCGGCTGAAGTCGGCGAAGTTCTGCAGGGCAAAGACCCGCAGTTCGGCGCTCGTCCGCCACAAGTTGCGTTGACGGAAGTAACGCAAACCCAACTGGCCGCCGAACATGTTATTAATCGTTTCCGTGGTGGTAAGCGAAATATCTTCGACCCGCGCGTCGTCAAGGTTCTCGATGTCGATCAGAACCCCTTCATCGTCGAATCGAGCGTACGATCCTAGTTCGGTGAAGTCGACGTAGCGGATGTATCGAGCCCCAAGAAACGGCTCCAGGAACCCGCCGTTGTGGAACGGCGCCAATCGAAACGATTTGTTAATTTCGACGCTCATCATGTCCGCTGCGTTCAGCGAATCCCGCTGA
>VGZA01000027.1 GCA_016872775.1 Planctomycetota bacterium
CGATGGCAAACAGCATCGGATGCCGCTGACGCATGAAGTATCCAGGGGACACATGGTTACGACGCCACCCGATCGCACCGTGCATACCACTTCTGGAACGCGCCTCTTCCAGTCGTCGAGCTCGTCATCCAACCAGCCAAACCTATGGGATCCAGGAAGCACTCGAAGCCGACCATTGTTTGCACCGCAATCGTCGAGGTGAACGCGCACTGCGATCATCTGCGCCAGGATCTCGGCAGGGGGCTGAACCTGCCACACGCCGGCCTTTTGTGACCACCGTTGGTTGGTTGTTACGCGGCGCTCTTGGTCTCAAACGCGGATCGGATCAGCCGCCACACACAGTCAGCCATGAATTGGTGACCGGACTGCGACAGATGGATTGTATCCAGTGTTGAATCAGTGCCAGCAATGACCGAAAGAAAAACACGCTTTGGGATCAGAATCACGTTGTACCTGGTTGCAACAGTCCGTTGAACGCGGCCGTACTCGTGGTAGAAGGGGGGAAGCGGCAATTCAAACATGACGATTTGACGATCAGCGGTGGCCAGATGCGCCAGCAGCGCGTCAAGGTTGCTTTCGAATTGTGCAGAGGTTGTTGAGCCGAGAATATCGTTGCCGCCAATCTCGACGACCACCACGGGAGCCGTGATTTGGTGCGACTTCGCACGGATGAGGGTCGACGCTGCAGTTTCGCCCATGTGTGAGATGTCCTGTACCTGCAATTGATGCTTGCGGGCGAGGATAGACGGCCATGTTTCCGATGTTTCGTCGCCGCCGACACCCGCCGTAACCGAGTCACCGATAATTGCAATGCTGCGATTGTCAACCTGAGAAAGTGAAGGCGTGATGTGGTACGGAATTTCAAGGAAAGCGGCGCATAGCCACGCAGCGGCGGTCGCGTACGGAGCCCAACGACGCCATGTTTTTTTGTATCGCGACGCGATCCACGCGAGTGTGACCGCAGTTGCGACGGCGTAGAACCAGTACGGGATAACGGCGTAGAACCAGTACGGGATAGCTGTCGATGACACAACCACAGCGATTGCGCCAACCAAGAACGCGAGAAGGCTGATGCGATTGAAGAGTGGTCGAGAAGCCGTTGAAGAAAGCGAGGCGATGATCAGCAGGGTAGTCCCGGAAAAGAACGCCTGGCCGCTGACGATGTGATAGACGAGCCAATTCATACGCTGGTTCCGCCTGAGCCTCTATTTGTCCAAATCCGTTGCCCGCGATTGGTTCGCCTACAAATCGGCAGCAAGCTCTTGCCAGCCGCTGCCAATCCAGGTGGTTTCGAATGTGAAATGTCTGCACACGAAATGACCTTCACGGTTGCCATGTTTCCCGCCAGTGCCAAGGCTATGCTCGGAATGCCGAACGGTCCCGTCCGGACCGGGCACGACCAGACGCTTCGTGAATCCGAAGGCCCGGCAGAGCCAGTCCATCGCCGCATTCGCGTCTGCGTAGGTCAGGCACGGATGAATGTCAGCCGGCGTGTTGGAATCGCTCATCAGGATGCCTCTCTCCCAGAATTCAATAATTCAATTTCCAAAATCACGTTGAATGAAATCAGCGGGCATTGTCCTCCGAGCGCTTCACCGGCTCGGGTTGACTGCTTTGTTCGCCATCATCGTTGGAACCGTTGCCATTCCTGACCGACGGCGGTGCGCTCGGCCGTCCAACCAGAAGTAAGGTCGGCAAGCGATTTCACCGAGGGATCATGATTGGCGATGTTTTTCAGCGATACCATCGAATCCGTCGATGGTGATACGTTTGAGTTCATCCAAATCGCTTGCCTGGTAAAGTCGAATCGCCATGATCAAGAATGTGCCATGTTGGTTGTAAGGTCGCACGCGGGCGCATCACCATCATAGCGGAACGGTGAACGGGGAACGGGAGGGGGAGGGGAGGGCAGGGGAGGGCCTTGCCAGCGGGAACGGCATCGGAATAATGAACAGCGTGAAACGGTCGCCTGAAGCTGCTTCGATACCGTAGGTTCTTCCCTTGACGCGAATATTCTCTGGTCTGGCAGTACTCTCCGTGTTGCTGCTGCTGGCCAACATGACTTATGGACTACTGTTTGGCGACTTCAATGCCGAAGCGAGCCGTCTGCGCGCCGCGCACCAGCAACTGGAGGAAGCGCGCAAGTCGGGTGCCGGTTCCGACGCGGACACCGTAACGGAAGCGCGTCGCAATTACGAACGGGTGAGCACCGAAACACGTCCCATCCGTCAGCATGCCGAAAATCACAAGCTGCTGGGGATTGCCGCCGCCGTCGTCACCGTACTCGTCAACAGTATCGTCGTGACCTACTTCATCGGTACCTCCCGCTGGTGCCAGGAGGTTGTCGATACCTACCAGCTTCCGAGCGAGTTCGTCCAGCGCAGTCGCCGCATCAAGCGGCGCACGTTTCCGTGGTCGCTGGCCGGAATGCTGACGATGCTGGCGATCCTCGGTTGCGGCGCGGCCGCCGATCCGCTCAGCCTGCTCGCCAGTTCCGAACAATGGGTCGCGGTGCATCTTGTCGTGGCCATCGCGGGAATCGTCTTGATCGGTTTCGCTTACATCAGTCAGTCCGGCGGCCTGCGCGAAAATGTGCAACTGATCGGTCAGATCATGGAAGAGGTCGGAAAGGCTCGAGCAGCGCGTCATCTCGATTCTACCTCGCCCGACATCGGGCCTGGCACTTCGGTACTTTCGATCAACGATCGACAGCCGCACTGAGACCGCCGCCGTTACCCGCGCCAATTGAGAGAAAAGATGCCTTCGAGGAGTCGCACCGCATGCGAGCCGTCGTCCAGAGAGTTCAGCGCGCCAAGGTGACCGTCGAAGGGGAACTGGTGGGACAGATCGGGCCGGGAATGGTCGTGCTGTTGGGGGTGGGCGGCGGCGACGACGCCCGCGACGCGGCCTTCCTTGCGGAAAAGATCTTTCAACTAAGGATTTTCGACGACGAGAACGGCAAAATGAACCGATCGTTGTCGGGGATCGAGCACGGCGCCATGTTGGTGGTCAGCCAGTTCACCCTGTACGGCGATTGCCGCAAAGGCCGTCGACCAAGTTATTCCGAGGCGGCACCCCCCGCCGTCGCGGAGCAGCTTTACGAGCAGTTCGTCCGCAATGCCGAGGCACTGGGCGCGAAGGTGGCGACCGGTCGATTCCGCGCCGCCATGCAGGTGGAACTGGTGAACGACGGACCGGTCACGCTGCTGCTCGACAGCCGCGGGGATCGGCCGTCGCCGTAGAGTGGCTCACACTTCGGTCGGTGGCGGGCCCCGGGAATACCTCGACCCACCCTGCGGCCGCTTGTCAGCGCAACTGGGTCTCGTCGCGTTCCAGAACGCGGTTCAGCATCTGACTCGCGCTCCGCAACGACTCCGGCGGATGATAGCCCCAGTGGGTCATCAAGACCGGATCACCCACCGCCAGACCGGCGACCAGAGCCAACTTGGCATAGGTGGAGAAATTCGCCCAAGGGTCGGGCCCCCAGAGCTTCATCGCCGTTCCGAACGAACTCTTCAGCCGCGGCCGGAGCCCGCGAAATTGAAATGCCCAGATCTCGTCGAGCAACAGATGGGAGAAAAATCCGAGTACCACGCCTCCCGCCTTGAAGACCCGCAACGTCAGGTCTTCGCCTGAGCAGAGCAGGAATGCCAGCAGGCCGGCGGTGAACATTGCCGGGATGCTGTGCCACATGCCGCGGTGCACGGTGAATCTCTTGAAGATTTCGGCCACGCCGAATCGGACGGCGAAATAGATTGCGGCCGCCGCGAGTACGATCATCTCCTGAGTCCAATGGAGGTGCTGAAAGCGGTCGATCATCAACATCGGTGTCACGGCCGCGAGCAACGTGGTCATTTCGCGGACGGGGACGCCGGAGTCACTATCCAGATCCGGGAGCATTCCGGACAAACTGCAAAGGCCGCCTGCGAGCGCGCAAGTTTCCCATGGAAACTGGTAGCCGAGGAAGCCCGCCGCTCCATAGCCCACACCAAGCAACGTGCTGGTTCCAATATGTGTCTTGAATCCGGCCATGGCAAACAACTCGCGACCCGTGAACCCGTACTCGTGAACCCCTGCCCGTGTACAGCGCCCCGATTCGCGCGAAATGTACCCGCTGGGCGGAAATGAGCCAAGACCAACTGATCTTCGCCCCGGGTCCGTTTTTCCCTATACTCCGCCGTCCCGCATCGCGTCGGAGCGCGCGATGCCCCCCTGCCCGACCGAAATCCGCAGCGCGGAGGTGTCCCATGGAAGGCTATGATGTGGTCATGCTGGTCGTGATCGTGATCGCCACGCTGTACGGCGCTCACAAAGGACTGGCTTGGCAGATCGCCTCGATCGCCTCGATCTTCGTCAGTTACGGTGCCGCTTACCGGTTTCGCGGGCCGGTGGCGGAGCGGATCAACGCCGACGCTCCCTGGAATGTGTTCGTGGCGATGCTGGTGCTCTACGCCGGCAGTTCGCTGGGAATCTGGCTGTTGTTCCGGGTGCTGAGTGACTTCATCGAACGTCTGAAGCTCAAGGAATTCGATCGCCAGATGGGCGCGTTGTTTGGATTTGCCAAAGGCGCGATTCTCTGCAGTTTGATCACACTGTTCGCGGTGACCTTGTTGGGAGATACCCAGCGTCGCGCCATCGTTAGGGCGCGGTCCGGCCACTATATCGCCCGCTTTCTGAACAACGCGGACCCGATCATGCCGGCCGAGATCAAGGATGTGCTGGACCCGTACTTGAATAATCTGGAACGCCGTCTGGAAACCGAGGGAGACCTCCCGGACGACGAGAGCTCACCGGAGTCGGAACGGGATTCCTGGTCGGACGACAGGGGGGAGCCGGACGGTTCCGGGCCAGCGGTTGGCCGGTCGAAAAGCCGACGGAGCGACGGTTGGGACGACGACGCGGAACCCGACGCGGCGGACGGGCTGGGCGACCTGGCGGAAGCGGTCGGATCGGCAGCCGAGCGGCTGTTTGGATCGGAGCCGGAGCCGGATCGCGAGGCCGCTCGCGAGGCCCGTCGTGGCGAATCGGGAGAGCCACCATCACGGCGAAGGATTCTGAATTCGCTGCCGCGATGGACCGATCGCTGAGCCGAACGATTGCGGACCGTTGTTTTTCAAAAAACGCCGGTAAATCCAGGGTCTCTTACCGAACATAAGAAACATTATCGGACGTTGGGAAGAGGGGCAAATCCGGCCCGCTACCGCACGCCGGCGGCCTCCGTCGATGCCTGGCCAGACTGATCGATGCTGGCTTGATCGAGGAACGCTCCCATGCGACGAAATTTCTCGTAGCGGCCCAGGAGCAAATCCGGGGTCGGGACCGCCCGCAGTTCGCGCAGCGTCTTGATCAGATACTGCTTCAGGCGGGCCGCCATGCGATGGTGGTCCCGATGCGCGCCTCCGAGCGGCTCGTCAATGACCGAATCGACGATCCCGAACTGCAACAGGTCCCGGGAACGGAACCGCAGCGCCTTGGCCGCCTTCTCGGCGAATTGATGACTCTTCCAGAGTATCCCGGCGCAACCCTCGGGGCTGATCACGGAGTAATAAGAATGCTCCAACATCGCCACGCGGTCGCCGACGCCGATTCCCAACGCGCCGCCGCTGCCGCCTTCGCCAATCACTACGCAGATGATCGGGGTCGGTAACCGCGACATTTCGTACATGTTCTGGGCGATCACCGTTGCCTGGCCGCGTTCCTCGGCGCCGATCCCCGGATAGGCCCCGGGTGTATCGATGATACAGATGACGGGCAAACCGAACTTAGCCGCCAATCGCATCTTGGCCAGTGCCTTGCGATAGCCCTCCGGATGCGCGCAGCCAAAGTTGCAAGCACTGCGTTCCTTGTAAGTGCGTCCTTTCTGATGCCCGATCACGACGACTTTCTGCTGTTCCAGATTGGCGAATCCGCAGAGCATCGCCCGGTCGTCGCCGAAAAACTTGTCGCCGTGCAACTCGACAAACTCGTCGAACACCAGCGACAGATAGTCCGCGGTGTACGGGCGGTTTTTCTCGCGGGCGACCAGCACGGTTTCCCACGGAGTGAGGTTCGCGTAGATCCGTCGCGTCGTCTCCGCCAGCTCCCGCCGCACGCGGCGTATTTCGTCGTCATGTTCCGGACTCGATCCGGCGTTCGCAAGCAACTCGCGCAGGCGGTCCTCAAGTTGATAAATGGGCGCCTCGAAAGGCAGTCCGTTCTGGGTTGCCATGTTGGTCGGTTTCCTAGTTCAGCTTCTTGGCTTTGTAGATCCGGATCTTGCGGAACAATTTGAGAAACTCTTCCATCGATTTTGGGCGGTCTTCCTTGTTCTTCGCCATCAGGCTCATGACCAGTGCGTTGAATTCCGTGGTAACGGAACTGTTGAGCGTCGTCAATGCGGGCGGTGGAGTTCGCATATGCTTGCCCAACAGGTCGTCCGAAGTAATGCCGGTGAACGGAAGTTTTCCCGTGACCAGTTCGAACAGTGTGCAACCAAAGCTGTAGAGGTCGGCGCGGACGTCGAGGCCCTCGTTGCGGATCTGCTCCGGCGACATGTAGCTGCGCGTTCCGACCGCCTTGCCGCCTCCACGGTTAAACAGCTTGCTCAGGCCGCTCATCGGGCGGGTGGCGATCGCGAAGTCGATCAGCTTCACGTTCCAATCTTCCGTCACCAGGAAATTGTCCGGCTTGACGTCGCGGTGAACCCAGCCCTGTTCGTGAAAATGCTGGAGCCCTTCGGCCGACTGTTCGATGATTTTCAGCATGTGGGGCACGAGCGATTCAACGCCGTTACGCAGCATCAGTTTCAAGTTCTTGCCGTTAATCAGTTCCAGGACCAGGTACGGGATGTTCCGATCGACCGCGCAGTCATAGATCTCGACCACGTTGGTATGGTGCATCGATCGGCCCACATTGTACTCGTGCCGAAGATGCTGGACCTGTTCCTTATCGTTCAGGTGTTCGGGCTGCAGCACCTTGAGCGCAACCCGGCGCGCATCGTTATCTTTGGCAACTTCCCAGACCTGGCAAGTCGCACCGGCGCGAATCAACCGGACGTATCGGTAGTTGCCGAGATAGTCGCGCCCTGAAGCCACGGTTCGCCGGGTGCCTCCAATGATGATCGAGGAATCGAAGATGCAAATGGGGTAGTTTAGTTCAATCCGCTTCGGGACGAAAGAGCGTTCCTTGGGGCGGGATTGAATCCGTTTCGAAGTCGAATCAGTTCTTCCCGCCGGTTGCCAGGATCCGCAGGTAGAGTTCCCGAATCCGCTGCGTCATCCGGCGGTGATCAAATTTCGTTTCACACGCGGCGCGACCGCGGTCCCCCATCGCCTGGCGTTGTTCGGGGTCGGCGGCAAGTCGGGCCAGCGCGGCGGTCAAGGCATCGACGTCCTTCGCCGGTACCAGATAGCCAGTCTGGTCGTTGACACAGACTTCCCGCGCGCCGTCGACGTCGAAGCTGACGATCGGCTTGCCGGCCAGTAAAGCCTGCGGCAGCGCTCGCGCCAGCCCCTCGCGCAGGCTGGTGTGCACAAGGATATCGAACGCCCCGATCATGTCCGGGATTCGGCTCGGAGGCACCAGTCCCGCGAAACGAATGTACTCGTCCAACCCACGTTGACGAATCCACGATTCGTATTCGGCCCGCAGAATACCATCCCCGACGAACAGAAACCGGATTTGCGGCTGGCTGGCCACCAGCCGCGCCGCCGCACGCAACACGTATTCGTGTCCCTTGAGGTGAAACAGGCGGGCGATTTTCCCGATCACGATCTGATCGGGGCTGAATCCGAACTGCCTTCGCGTCGCCTCGCGGGCCTGGTTGGCGTTGCGAAACGGATCGAGCTCCATGCCGCTGTAGATCGTCGTGAACTTTTCCCGCGGCGCGACGCGGGCGGACACCAGCAGCTCGGTCATCGCGTCGGCCACGCTGATCATCGCGTGGCATCGGCGCGCCGCGAAACGCTCGCAGGCTGCAAACGCGACGCGCGGCGCCGCGTGCTGATAGGGATGAAACGGCGCGCCGTGGACCGTGTGAATCACCGCCGGCACGCCGAGCGACCAGGCTGCCATCCTGCCCAGCACGCCGGCTTTCGCACTGTGGGTGTGTACGACGTCGGGGCGGAATTCCCGCAATGCCCGACCAATCTGTCGGTAGCTCACCACGTCCCTCCAGGGATGAATCGCCCGCCGCAGCGCGGGAATCAGCCGTACCGGAACCGGTTCGCCGGAATGTTGCGCGAGGGCCTGTTGCGCGAGCAGGTCCCCTTCCGGTCCCAATGCCGGCCCGGTAATCAGCAGGACATCATCGCCATGCACGCGAATCAGATCCTGGCAGTTCAGCAGCGTGTTCTCCTGCGCTCCGCCGACGATCATTCGAGTGATAACATGCGCGATCCGCATTGGTTGGTCCTGAGTTCCGTTCGTCGCTTTCTTTTCAACTACCGGTTCTTTTCAACTACCGGGTCGCCGTCGCCGCCGCCGCTGCGTGCCCGGCGTTACGTGTCAAGGGAATTCGACCCGATCGAGGAACAATCCCTGGGGCGGCGCCGTCTGTCCGGCCGCCCGTCGATCGCGCGCCGCCAGCACCTCGGCCGGCCAGTGTTCCGGTCGACGCCCCCTGCCCACTTCGACCAGAGTTCCGACAATGTTCCGCACCATGTTGTAAAGAAACCCGTCGGCCGTGATGCCGATCATGACCCGCGACGACGTTTCCATCCAGCTCCGCTCGACCGACAGTTCGCAGATCGTCCGACGCGTGCATTTGCGTTCCGAACCACTGGTCTGGAAACTCAGAAAATCGTGGGTCCCTATCAGCGACAGCGCCGCACGCTGCATCCGCTCCGCGTCGAGCGGCCGCCGCAGATACCAGGCGAACCCGCGGCAGAACACGTCGTGCCGCGGTCCATCCTGAATCACATAAATGTAGCGTTTTCTAACCGCATCCCGCGTCGCATGGAAACCGGAGGGCGCGTCGACCAGTTCCAGCACGAATACGTCGTCGGGCAAGTTAGCGTTCAGAGCCTTCTGAAATTCGTTGACCGGCAGCCGCGTCGCGCAATCAAAACTCACCACCTGCCCGCGCGCGTGGACCCCGGCATCGGTTCTGCCACTGGCGACCGCCGTCACCCGTTGCCCGGTCACGGCCTGGATCGCATCCTGCATCACCGCCTGCACCGTTCGACAACCTGGCTGCCATTGCCAGCCGAAAAAATCGAGCCCATCGTAGGCCAGCGTCAATTTGAACGTGCGCAAGAATCCGCCCCGCCGCCATGAGTGCCGACATTGTCCGTGCGCCGCGCGCTTTACGAGGTTGCAACGGGCCGTGCCGACTTGATCAGCAGCTCGCCGATCTGCACCGCATTCGTCGCCGCCCCCTTCCGCAGATTATCGCTCACGCACCAGAACGCGATCCCGTTGCGGCAGGAAAGGTCTTCCCGGATCCGTCCCACGAAGACGTCGTCTTTGCCGCTGCAGATGTTCGGCATTGGATAGAGTCCCGTCGCCAGATCGTCGATGACCGTGATCCCGGGAAATCCATCGAACAACCGGCGCACCTCGGGCAAGGAAATGCGACGTTCGGTCTCCACCAGAATGCTCTCGCTGTGGCAATTCGTCACCGGCACGCGCACACAGGTTGGACAGACCTGGATCGTGTCGTCGCCGAGAATCTTGCGGGTCTCGTAAACCATCTTCATTTCTTCCGACGTATATCCTTCATGCTTTGGCGAACCGATCTGCGGGATCAGATTGAAGGCGATCGGGTGCTTGAACGCTTTGTAGCTGTACGCGCTGTTCTCGACCACGGCGCGGGTTCCTTGCTCGAGGTCTTCCTGACCAGCCACGCCGGCGCCGCTGGTCGCTTGATAGGTGCTCACGACGACGCGACGCACGCGTCCGGCGTCGTGCAGAGGTTTGATTGCCACCGCCAGTTGCGTCGTACTGCAGTTGGGGCTCGAAATGATCCCCGCGTGATCTTCGATCGCCTGCGGATTCACCTCGGGAATGACCAGCGGCACCTTCGGGTCCATGCGCCAGTAGCCGCTCTCGTCGACGACGACGGCGCCGCGGGCGACGGCAGCAGGAATGAAGTCGCGCGCCACGTCGTCGGGCGTGCTGGCGATCACCAATTGCCCGGAGCGAAACGCCTCGGGTCGCAATTCTTCGACCGCGTGTTCCGCACCGCGAAAACGAACGCGACTGCCCGCCGAACGTTTCGAGGCCAGGAATTTGAACGAACTGCAGGGGAATTCCCGTTCCTCCAGCAGTTGAATTACGATTCGGCCCACTGCGCCTGTCGCGCCCACCACCACCAACTGATCCAACACGACTGCCCGCCTCCTCAGAACCATGCGAATATCCAGGCTACCGATCCCGCACATCGTGGCGAATCGGCCTCTCCTGCTTTGTAGGCTCAAGTATACGAGTCTCGTTTTTGGGGTACCAGGGTGGCGTGTGCTTCCAGCCCCCGCAGACCCCCACCCGTCGACTGTTGGGCCGTGGAGTACCTCGACTAGCCTATCCGCGGAGCTTATCCCGGACCCGCTCCAGCAACTTCTTCGTGGCCAGAATTCCTTCCGGTTCGCTCAACTTGCCGCCCTCGTACTCGATGCCGCAGTAACCGCGATAGCCCGCGTCGAGAACGATTTTCATCATGCGGACGTAGTCGGTATGCGTTTCGTTTCCCTCCGCGTCAAAATCGTGGCTTTTGGCGCTGACCGCTTTGGCGAACGGCATCAATTCCGACACACCCTTGTAACGGTCGTATTCCTCGTCTTTCGACACCCGGAAGTTGCCGAAATCGGGCAGGGTGCCGCAATTCGGCATCCCGACCGCTTTGATCACTCCGGCCAGCCAGGCGCCGTTGGACGACAAACCGCCATGGTTTTCGACGATCACGTTCAGTCCGTGCATTTTTCCGAATTCCGACAAACGGCGCAGGCCGTCGGCCGCGAGCTTCTGCTGCTCCTCGTAGGTGCCACGCGATCCGGCGTTGACGCGGATCGAATGGCAACCGAGCACCTTGGCTGCCTCGACCCACTTGTAATGGTTCTCGACGGCCTTGATGCGCTTTGCCTCGTCGGGGTCGCCCAACTCCCCCTCGCCATCGATCATGATCAACAGCGTCTTCACGCCCTGGTCCCCTGCCCTGCTCTTCAATTCCTGCAGGTAGCCGGCATCCTTGGCCTTGTCCTTGAAAAACTGATTCACGTACTCGATGGCGTCGATGCCGAAGTCCTGTTTGGCCGTTTTGGCGAAGTCGCGATTGTCGAGCTTGCCGCCGAAAATTGTCTTGTGCAGGGACCATTCCGCCAGCGAGATCTTGAATGCCGGTTGCTGGTCCGCGGCGGCGGTTCGGGAAGCGGCGACCAGGGCCGCTCCGGCAATCCCCGCCGCTGCGGCCTGAAGAAGGGCTCGACGCTCGATCATGGAATCTGCATGTTGTTGGAAACTCACGGAATTCTCTCCTCGATGAAATGGAATAACAGGATCCGCTCTCGGTTCAAGCGCCGGTTTGCGCTGCCAGGATCGGCTCGGTCACTTCCCAGCCCTGCGGAACGCCATCGCCGCGGACGACCCGTCGATAGAGCGTATCCCGTTCGACCGGTTCGCGGCCTGCCTCGCGGATCAGGCGCTGGATTTCCTCGACCGAGAGCACCTCCGGGGTCGTGGCGCCGGCATCATGGTAGATCAACTCGTGGCGTACGGTGCCGTCCAGATCGTCGGCTCCGTAGGCCAGCGCCGCTTGGGCGGTGCCGATGCCCAGCATGATCCAATAGGCCTTGATGTGCGGAAAGTTGTCCAACATCAACCGCGAAACGGCCATCGTCCTCAGGTCGACGATCGCCGACGGTTTCTTGATATGTGCCAGGCCGGTGTTGTCGGGATGGAACGCCAACGGAATGAAAACCTGGAAGCCGCCGGTTTCGTCCTGTAACTCCCGCAGTCGGACCAGATGGTCGACACGGTGAAACTCGTTTTCGATATGCCCGTACAACATCGTGGCGTTCGTTTTCAATCCCATCTGGTGGGCCGTGCGGTGCACGTCGACCCATTTCGACGCGTCCGCTTTGTGCTCGCAGATCTGTCCGCGAACCTCGGGGTGAAAGATTTCCGCCCCTCCGCCCGGCATGCTGCCCAGCCCGGCATCGACCATATCCTGGATGATTGCGCGGATCGATTTTTGCGCCAGGAACTCAAACCAGTTAATCTCGACCGCCGTCCACGCTTTGAGATGCAGTCGCGGGTAGGCTTGATGCAGGATCCGGATCAGGTGAACGTACCAGTCGTATTTTTTCTGGTGGTGCAGCCCGCCGACGATATGCATTTCCGTGCATCCTGAATCGACGGCTTCCTGGCCGCGTTGCAGGATCTGTTCGTCACTCATCACGTACGCCTTGGCGTCGCGCAAGTCGGAACGGAACGCGCAGAAGGAGCAGCGGTAGACGCAAACGTTGGTGGGATTGAGATGCGTATTGATGTTGTAGAAGGCGAGGTTGCCGTTCTTACGTTCGCGGACCAGATTTGCCAAAGCGCCGATTTCGTTCAGCGGCGTGGAGGGCTGATACAGGAACAGCCCGTCGTCGAACGATAGCCGTTCACCGTCCTCGACTTTCTTGCGAATGGTTTCCAGCCGGCCATGATTCATCGTGCATTCTCCCTGCGGGGTATCCGCCCACTCCACCAACGCGATCAGGTCAACAGATCCAAGGTTCCCACCACGAACAGCCCCAGACTGACCACCGCATTCACGTGAAAGAAAGCGACATTCACGCGCGACAGATCGTCAGGACGGACCAGTCGATGTTCGTAGATCAACAGGCCCGCAACCGCTGCGATTCCACCGCCGTAGGGCCAGGATAGCCGCAACTGGGGCGCAGCCCAAGGGAGTACGGCCAGAACCAGGACTGTCAAGGCGTGCAGCACCGCCGCCAGCCGCAGCGCACCGGGCACTCCCAGCCAGGCGGGAATGCTCTTGAGCCGTTTCTGGCGATCGAATTCCGCGTCCTGGCAGGCATAGATCACGTCAAATCCGCTCACCCAGAACAAGACTGCCAGTCCCAGTCCGACCGCGGGCGTCAGGTCACTCAGGTCGTTTTCGAGGAACTGGCCCCGCAGCGCAATCCAGGTGCAGACAGGCGCCAGCATCAGGGACGCGCCAAGCCAGAAATGAGCGGCCTCGGTGAATCGCTTGGTAAAACTGTAGAGCAGGAGGAACGCCAGCACCGGCAGCGCCAGCAGCAGCGGCAGGCGATTCGGCAGAAACAGCAGGGTGCCGGCGATAAACACCGCCGCCGCGAGCAGCGTGAAGGCGACCACGCTGCCCACGGAAAGCTGACCGGCGGGCAGATGGCGGTTACTGGTGCGGGGATTCTCGGCGTCAATCCGGCGGTCGACCAATCGATTGAATGCCATGGCCGCACTGCGCGCCCCGACCATACATACCAGGATGCCCAGCAGATGCCGCCAAAGGAACGGCGCAGGTCCGCTCGAACGGGTCGGCGCCGTCCAGGCCATCACCGCCGCGAGCATCGAGAACGGCAAGGCGAAGAGGGTGTGGCTGAAGCGGATCATCTGGAGCAGCTGCACGATTCGCGCGCCGCATCGCTGCAGACCCCACGGAACACCGTTCATGATGCGCTTTCCTCCCCCCAGCGGCGAATCAATGAACAGCGAATCGCGAGCTGATCAAGAATCCGCGCCACCACGAAATCGACCAGGTCCTCGACCCTCCGAACGCCGTGGTACCAGCCGGGCGCGGCGGGCAGGATGGTGGCGCCCGCCAGGTGCGCGGATCGCAGATTCTCAATCTGCGGCAGTGACAAGGGCGTTTCGCGGGGGACGAGGATCAATCGGCGCCGCTCCTTCAAATGCACGTCCGCCGCCCGCTGGATCAGGTTCGCGCTGCCACCATGCGCTACACCGCTGAGCGTGCTTCCGGAACACGGGCAAATGACCATCCCCGACGTGAGAAACGACCCGCTGGCAATCGGAGCCATGAAATCCTGATGGTGGTGGTAGATCAATCGGCCGAGCCCCCCCTGCCCTGCCCCGTCCGGCAATAACTGCTCCGGTCGAAAATTGTCCAGGTCGACGTCGACCGCCAACTCCTCGCGCAAGACGGTCCGCCCGGATGGACTGATCGTGAGATGCACCTCAGTCCCATTCGCCAGCAGCAGTTCCAGCAACCGACGCGCGTAGGCGGCACCGCTCGCGCCGGTAATTGCCAGGACAATCGGGTGGCTCATTTGGTCCCCACATACAACGTGGCGACGCCGAGCGTCAGCGGATAATAGCGCACTTGCGACATCCCCGCCGCCCGCATGCGCTGGGCAAGTTCCTCGCCGGCTGGAAACTCGCCGACACTGGCCGGCAGGTATTCGTAAGCCGAGGCGTTATTCCGCGCCAGCCATTGTCCGATCCGCGGCAAACAATGCCGAAAATAGAGCCCGTATACCCAGCGGAACGGCTGCCAGCGCGGCATCGAAAACTCGAGGACGGCGATTCGTCCCTCGGGGCGGCAAACCCGCGTCATCTCTCGCAGGCCTCGATCGGTATCCGCCACGTTGCGAAGCCCGAACGCCACGCTGACAATCTGAAAATGATTGTCGGGGAACGGCAATTGCTGTGCGTCGGCTTCCACAAAGCGCAGGCCATCGCCAATCCGCCTGAAGACCTGTTTGCGCCGCGCCAGTTCGAGCATCTCCGGGCAAAAGTCCGATCCGACGACCGGGCAGGTTCCGCCTGCGGCCCGATAATAGGCGATCGCCAGGTCCCCCGTGCCGGTGCAGATATCGAGAATCGGCTCCCCGGGCCGCGGCGGCACGATCCGCGTCGCGCGCCATCGCCAATAGCGATCGGTCTGCATCGACAGCAGGTGGTTCATGCGGTCGTAATTCGGCGCAATCTCTCCGAACATCTGCCGCACGCGCCGATCCGACTTGTCGACAACTACCGTCATGCCATCTCCCATTCCAACTCCGCTTCGGCATCGCCGTTCCGACGGCTGGAATGCCACCAGCACCCCGGTCCTGTATTAAACCACCGCAGGGACTAGAATACATTAACCGTGCCCGGTTGTTGAGGCCGCCCCCGAAACGATCGGCCCCGCGCATCCCCCCGGCGGCACCCTATGCGATTGCCCCTCCCCCTGCCCTTTCACTCCTCCATCCTGTTCCAACGTGTCGCCTACCCCACTGCATTTCGAGCGTCACCATCTCCGACGAGATTTGCTGGCCAGCATTATTGATGGTGGCCTGTTCAGCTTGATGGTCGGATTGGGGGAGACCTATCTACCGGCGTTCATCCTGGCGCTGGACGAAAGGGATGAGATCGCGGCGGGACTGGTCACTGCCGTACCGATGGTGACCGGCGCCTTGCTGCAACTGCTGACGCCGTGGCTGGTGCGGCGCATCGGTTCCCACAAACGGTATGTCGTGGCGAGCGCGGCGACGCAGGCTGCCAGCTTGATGCTGTTGCCGATCGCCGCCTGGTGGGGCGCCGATGCCTCCTGGCTGGTCTTCCTGGCGGCTTCGATTTACTGGGGCGCGGGACTGGGAACCTCCGCGGCCTGGAACACCTGGATCGAGGGGATGGTGCCGCGTCGGGTCCGCACCCGGTTTTTCGCCCGGCGGGTGCGCGTCAGCCAGTCGTGTGTGCTGCTCGGATTCCTGGCTGGCGGATTTTCGTTGCAGTATGCCCGGCACACTCCCTGGGCGATGGCGGCATTTTCCGCGGTATTCGTGGTCGCGGCGACATGCCGCTTCGCATCGGCCTATTTTCTCACCCTGCAGACCGAACCGCGCCATGCCCGGGTCCGCGAGCGCTACGTCACGATCCGAGAACTGTCGAGCGGTCGGAAGGGGGAATCGAGTGCCCGGCTGCTGGGCTATCTTTTTGTCGTTCAGGCCGTGGTCTATTTTTCCGGGCCGTACTTCGCACCGTTCATGCTCAAGCAGTTGGAGATGGACTATCAGATTTACGCGGTGTTGAGCGGCGTGACGTTTCTCGGCAAAGTGCTCGCGCTTCCGGTCTGGGGGCGCGTCGCGCATTACGCCGGTCCGCGCCGACTGCTCTGGATCGGCGGTCTGGGCATCATCCCGATCTCGGGACTCTGGTGCATCTCGCGTAACCTCGGATTCCTCGCCGGCTTGCAGTTCACCGGCGGCGTGGCCTGGGCCGCCTACGAGTTGGCGATGTTCTTGATGTTCTTCGAGACGATCCCCCGCGAGGAACGCACCAGCGTCCTGACCGTCTACAACCTGGGAAATGCGCTGGCTCAGGTGTCCGGTGCGTTCGTCGGCGCCCTGTTTCTAGTCTGGCAGCGCCGCACGCCGGAATCGTATCTCTGGCTGTTTTTCCTCTCCTCGGTCGGTCGTGCCGCCGCGCTCTGGTTTCTAGCCCAGATTCCGCCGGTCGCTATTTCGGTTCACGCCCGCACGCCGGTCATTAATCCAATGTCGGTCGCCAGCGGCGACGAAGGCACCATCGATCAGCCGATCCTGCCGAGCATGGACGGGGACGACCGCGATTGAATCAACGCCCGCCGTCCTCGACGTCGGCGAACATCGCCTGGACGAACTGTTCCGCGTTGAACGGCAGCATGTCGTCCATTCCCTCGCCGACGCCGATATACTTCACGGGGATCTTGAACTGCTGCTGGATCGGGATGATCACGCCTCCCTTGGCGGTGCCGTCGAGTTTGGTGAGCACGATCCCGGTGCAGCCGGCCGCCTCGTGAAATCCTCGGGCCTGGCTGATCCCGTTCTGTCCGGCGGTGGCGTCCAATACAAGCAGCACCTCGTGGGGCGCGTCGGGCAGCACTTTGCCGAGTACACGGCGGATTTTGGTCAACTGCTGCATCAGGTTGGTCTGCGTCTGCAATCGGCCTGCGGTATCGATGATGCAGATATCGGCCGACGACTCCACCGCCCGGGAGACGGCTCGATGAGCCACGCTGGCCGGGTCGGCCCCTGACTCGCCTTGGACGATTTCGGCGCCGCTGCGCTGCGACCAGATCGTCAATTGTTCAACGGCGGCGGCGCGAAACGTATCGCCGGCCCCCAGCACGACCCGCTTTCCATCATTGCGAAAGCGCTGCGCGAGTTTCGCGATCGAGGTCGTCTTCCCCGATCCGTTCACGCCGACCACCATGATGACGGTGGGACCGCTGGACGCCGCGCTCAATCCGCCTCCACCCTGGGTCATCAACTGCAGCAGTTTTTGCCGTACCACTTCGATCACGTCGTGCATCTGCAGGCGGCGAGCCCGCGACTCGGAGTGAATTTCGTCCCGGATCTCGCCGGCCGGACCGACACCCATGTCGGTCTTCACCAGGATCGCGAACAGGTCACGCAGGAATTCCTCGTCGACCAGGCGACCTTCCTGCTTGAACAGGTCGCGGATATCCGTGCGCAGGACCTGCGAGGTCTTCTTCAGTCCGGCCTTGATCAGTTCAAACAGTCCCATGATTACTCCGCGTCCGAATCGCGCCGCTCCTGCGAGAACTTGTCGAGAATTCCGTTGACGAATTGGGCCGACTGCCGCGTACCGAAGCGCCGTGCCAGTTCGACCGCCTCGTTGATCGCGACGCGTCGCGGCGTGTCGGTGAACAGGATTTCGAACGCGCCAAGCCGCAGAACGTTGCGATCGGTGACGGCCATCCGTTCCAGGCTCCAGTTCTCCGCCTTTTCGGTAAGCATCTGGTCGAGTTCCCGGCGGTTGCGTCGCGTTCCCGACAACAGCGAGCGAGCGAATTCGATCAGATTCGGGTCCTGGTTCAGGCGCCGGCAGAGGAATTCGTCGGAGGTCGCCAGGTTGCGCGAGGGATTCATGTCGTCCTCGTAGAGGACTTGCAGCACGACCTCCCGCGCTCGACTTCGTCTTGACATCGATCGAATCCTGTACTCCGGAACCGATCGCCCTGGCGTCCGGCTCTTGGAACTTTCCGCAAAATCCGCTACGGCAACTGCTGCCAGAGATCGGCCATCTCCAACGCCGCCAGGGCCGTTTCCACTCCCTTGTTTCCGGCGTTGCCTCCGGCGCGATGGATCGCCTGCTCCAGCGAATTGCAGGTCAATACGCCGAACAGTACCGGCAGGCCGGCATCGAGTGCGATCTGGCCGAGACTCAGGCTCACCTGCCGATTGATATGCTCGTCGTGGCTTGTCTCGCCGCGGATCACGGCACCCAGGCAGAGCACGGCGGCGTAATCGCGAGTGGAGACCATCCGCTGAGCGGTCACCGGCAGTTCCCAGGCGCCGGGCACGCGCACCACGTCGATCTGCTCGGTCGGCACCCCGGCCGACTGCAGCGTGCTCAGCGCGCCCGCCAGCAGCTTCTCGGTAATCGACTCGTTGTAACGGGCCACGACGATGGCAAATCGTCCGCAAGCACGATCGGTGCGCCCCGCAAATTCCCTGGCCATGGTCGCTCCTCTTCTTCCGCGGGCGGTCAGCCCTTCATGTTCATGCTCATCAGGAATTCGGCGTTGGATTTGGTTTTCTGCAATCGGGTGACCAGAAACTCCATCGCCTCCGGGGCGTTCATGCCGACCAGCACGCGACGCAGCACGCAAATCCGCCGGTACTCTTCCGGATCGAGCAGGATCTCTTCGCGGCGTGTGCCACTGCGGGTGATGTCGATCGCCGGCCAGATTCGCCGATCGACCAGCCGCCGGTCGAGCACAATCTCCATGTTACCGGTACCTTTGAATTCCTCGAAGATCACGTCGTCCATCTTGCTGCCGGTTTCGACCAGCGCGGTGGCGATGATCGTCAGCGAACCGCCCTCTTCGACTTTCCGGGCCGAACCGAAAAAGGCCTTGGGCTTCTGCATCGCGTTGGCATCCAGCCCGCCGGAGAGGATCTTGCCCGACTGGGGACATTCGGCGTTCCAGGCCCGCGCCAGGCGCGTGATCGAATCGAGGAAGATCACCACATCGATGCCGAACTCGACCATCCGTTTGGCCTTTTCCAGGACCATCTGCGAAACGGCGACGTGCCGCGATGAAGGTTCGTCAAAGGTCGAGCTGATGACCTCGCAGTTCTTCCCCTTCACCTGACGCTCCATGTCGGTCACCTCTTCGGGACGCTCGTCGATCAACAACATGATCACATAGGCGTCGGGAAAGTTCTTGAGCACCGCTTTGGCCATCTGCTGCATGAGAATCGTCTTGCCGGCACGCGGCGGACTGACGATCAGCCCGCGCTGCCCGAAACCGATCGGCGTCATCATGTCGACGACGCGAGTCGACATGTCGTGCGGATCGTTCTCCATACTGATCCGCTTGTCAGGGTGGATCGGCGTCAAGTCATCGAACAGGACCCGCTGCGACATGTCGTTTGGGTCCCGATAGTTGATCGCTTCCACGCGCAGCAGGGCGAAGTAGCGTTCGTTTTCCTTGGGTGGGCGAATCTGGCCGGAAACCGTGGCGCCGGTGCGCAATCCGAAACGCCGGATCTGGCTCGGGGAAACATAGATGTCGTCGGGGCAGGACAGGTAGTGGTAGTCGGGACTTCGCAGGAATCCGAATCCGTCCGGCAGAATTTCCAGCGTGCCCTCGCCGTACATCAAGCCGTTCATCTTGACGCGTTCTTTGAGGATATTGAAGATCAGATCCTGCTTCTTCATGCCGGCGACTTCTTTGAAATTCTCCATGCGCGCGGCTTCGATCAATTGGGCCATCGACATCTTCTGCAGTTCGGCGAGATGGATTTCGCCCTGCTTGAGTTTTTCATAGGGGGCGCGGGCTTCGTCCCGCGCCAGTTCGCCTCGATCGACTTCGTCGGCGATTTCCTCGGCCAGGGAGAGCGGCTCGCCTTCGGCCTCCAGCTGCTGCAGACGCGCGCGCAGGTCGTCATCGGCCTCCAGATCGCGAAATGCGGTCGCATCATCGCGTTGTTCGCGATCCGGCCGAACCGCGCGATCGGCGTGCCCCTTCGGGCCTCGATTGGTTGACATGACATTCGCTCCAGATAGGACTAACAGCCCTCGCACTGAAGGCGCGGGCAGGTGGGTGTCTGCATGCGTTATTCTAGGGGCGGGCCGTTCCTGAGGGAAATCGCGTCAGTTCCTGCCAGAGACCTTTGACCTGGGCCATCGTCTGCTCCTGGGTGCCGGAATTGTCGATTGTCCATCGTGAACGCTGTCGTTTTTCCTCGAGCGATCCCTGGGCCGTTTCCCGCGCATGCAGTTCGGAAACCGTCCAGCCGCGTTGCATCGCTCGAGCCTCCCGCAACGATTGTTCCACTTCCACAAAGACCAGTCCATCGCAGAAAGTGTCCCAACCGGCCTTGAGCAGCAGGGGCGCATCGAGCACGACGACGGCGGATGCCGCTAATTCGCTAAGTTCCTCCTTAATCCTCGCACCAATTGCGGGGTGCGTCCATTGTTCAAGGAATCTCAATTCGTTCGCGTCGACCCCCGGTCCAAACACGCGCCGGGCGACTTCGCGGCGGTCGATCCGATCGCTGGCGTCGAGGATTCCGCTCCCCCACCGCTGCACCAACGCGGCACGCACTACCGGGGAATTCAGCACTTCATGGCCGATCTGGTCGGCCACGATCAGGACGGCCCCCAGCGATTGCAGCTGGCGACCTACCAGACTCTTGCCACTGGCAATGCCGCCCACCAGCCCCACGACTACCATGGTGGAAAATCAATCCTCGATTGGCTCGCATTCCGCCCAATTCGCACCACTCTTCACATCAACCTTCAACGGAACCCGCAGCGCGACAGCACCCGACATTTCCTCGCGGACCATCCTCGCCACGGACATGCACTCTTCGTCGGGCACCTCAAACAGTAACTCGTCATGGATCTGGAGCAGCATGCGTGATCGCACCACTCCCCACGTCCGTGGATCCGCCAGCCGGCGGTGAATCCTGATCATCGCAATCTTGATCAGATCCGCGGCTGATCCTTGAATGATCGTGTTGATCGCCAGGCGTTCGGGAAGGTTCTTTTGGCGCGAAATGGTGCGCCGGGAAGGGCTTCGAACACCTTGAATCACCCGCCGGCGTCCAAGGATTGTCTTAACATACCCGTTGCGGGCCGTTTGTTCCAGTACTTGGAACATAAACTCCAGCACCCCCGGATACCGTGCGAAATAGGCCTCAATGAACTTCTCCGCTTCGGCGTTGCTGATGCCGATCGCCTTCGCCAGCCCGAAAGCCGATTGACCGTAGATGATGCCGAAGTTGACCCCTTTGGCCGCGCGCCGCATTTCCGCCGTCACGTCCGGCAACGCGACCCCAAATACCTCGGCAGCAACCCGGCGATGGATATCCTCGTCGCGGGCAAACGAGTCGATGAGCGTGGGGTCCTCGCAGAAGTGGGCCAATACGCGCAGCTCCACCTGCGAATAGTCGGCGGCCAGCAGGCGCCAGCCCGATTCGCCGGCCACAAACGCGGCGCGAATCTCCGAACCGGATTCCGAGCGGATCGGAACGTTCTGCAGATTGGGATCGTGGGAGCTCAACCGGCCCGTCGAGGCCCCATCCTGCCGCAGCGTCGTATGCACACGGCCGGTTACCGGATGGACCGAGCGAGGCAGGGCATCGGCATACGTGCTCTTCAGCTTTCCCAACTGTCGGAATTGCAGGATGCGTGCGGGCAACGCATGTTCCGCCGCTAACTCCTCCAGCACCTCCGCATCGGTGCTGCGACCCGTTTTCGTTTTCTTGATCGAGCGCAATCCCAGATCGTCAAACAGAACCTTGGCCAGCTGGCTGGGCGAATCAATATTGAAATTACCGCCGGCGATTTCGTAGATTTCCCGCTCCAAAGATTCCAACCGCGACGCCAGTTGTTCGCTCAGCCGTTGCAGACGCCCCACATCGATCGCGATTCCTCGCATTTCCAACGCGGATAGCACCTCCACCAGCGGCAGTTCGAGAGCCTGGTACAAATCCCAGAGACCCTCGCTACGCAGTGCGGCGAATACCGGTGCTCTCAGTTGCTCGATCGCCGAAACGGCATCGCGGCAGACCGCGTCGCTCGACATTAAGCCAGCGACCGGTATCGCCTCTCCCGGCAAGTAACGCCGCATGATCTCCGACAGTTCATGGCTGCGTTCCCCCGAATGCAACAGGTAATCCGCCACCAGCAGATCGTGAAATCGGGGGACCGAATCCAACCCCAGGTCCCGCAGCACGTTCCAATAGCGTTTGACGTCATGCCCGACCGCTCGGTCTCCCGCTGCCTCCAAGAGCTCGCGCAAGCGCTGAAAAGGTGCCGTCTCGAGCACCCCTGCGGATGCTGCCGGTGGCAGCTCCAGGTAATGGCACCCAGCGTCGCCCAGACCGAATGCGACTCCCCGTAGCACGAGCTCTCGCGGACGCGTACCCGCAATGTCCATCCAGAACGCAATCGATTCCGCCGCGCCAAGCCGGGCTCGAACCTGATCCCACTGCTCCTGCGTCTCGATCCATTCCATCGGCCTTGGCGGGGCGACGCCCAAATTCGATCCGCTCGGCATCCCCCCCGCCAGAATCTGACACGATTCCGAATGTGTCACATCCCGTGGCGCAGGCTCCGCCGCTCCCGCTGTTCCCGAAGACCCCGCTGCTCCGGCCGCTCCCGCCACGGTACCCAAGCGTTCCGCGAGCCGACGGAACCCGAACTCGGCACATAACGCGGCGATCCGTGGTCGATCCATCCGGCCCGTTCGTGATACGTCGGACAGCGACCAGTTCATCTCCAGCGGAACGTCACGGCGCAAACGGCATAACTCCCGGCTGACTTGCACCTGCCCGCGGCTGGCGATCAGATTTTCGCGGCGTTTCGCCCCGTTGACCTCGTCCAGGTGCCCGAAAAGATTGTCCAAAGTGTCATATTTCTCCAGCAGTTCCCGCGCGGATTTGGGGCCGACCAGCGGAACACCGGGAATACCATCGACGGGATCGCCCACCAGCGTTTGAAAGTCGACCACCTGGTCCGGGCGAATCCCCCAGGTATTCCGCAGTGACTCGGCATCAAAGATCTCGCCCTTGCGGATGTTGAACATCCGGACCTTGTCGGAGATCAACTGGCGGCAGTCTTTATCGGACGTGACGAGCAGGCACTCGCCGCCGAGGCGTTCGACCTCGGCTGCCACCGTCGCCATGACGTCGTCTGCCTCAAAGCCGGGTTGGTCAAGTTTCAAGATTCCCATCGCGTCGATCATGCGCATGATCGGCTCGATCTGCGGCTGTAAATCGGCCGGCATCTCCGGGCGGTGGGCCTTGTACGCCGTGTAAAGCGCGTGGCGGAACGTATCGGCCGGATGATCGAAGGCGCAAATGAGATAATCCGGCTTGCGATGCTCGATCAAGTCGAGCATATCCCGGGTGAAACCGTGCACCGCGCCCACCGGCAGACCGGAGGGGCTGGTCATCGCCGGCATCGCGTGAAACACCTGGTAAATCAACGAGAACGCATCGATGACATAGACCGACTTTCCCGCCACAGGCAGAGCATCCGGACCGGCCGATTCCTGATCCGGCCCGGACGACGCGGGAATGGCACTCGCAGGTGCCGCTCGCACAGGCAAGCTGGATTGGGGAAGTTCGGGCCCTCGTGAAACGCCCAATGTAAACGTAGCGGGTGCCGTCACGTCGGGGGCCGGCGTGTCGGGGGCCGGCGTGTCGGGGGCCGGCGTGTCGGGGGCCGGCATATCGATTGCCGGGGTGATGGGTGTTTCGCCGTCCGCGGCGGATGGATGGCGACGGGACGACGAAGCGGCCGAGTTCCATTCAAACTGTTTTTGTCGGTCGCCGGGGGCCATGGGCCGATCGTAGGGGGCGGTTCCCGGGCCTGTCAAGCAGCCTCGAAGCGGGTGCTCCTTGTCGGCACCTTCGACCGTGGGCGGTATACACCGATCGTGCCGTTTTCCCGGTCGGTTCCGTGGCTTTTCTTGACATCCACCGGCAGCCCATTTAAACTCGACCTTGTCGGTACTTGGCCAGATTTCTCGATGAATCCGCGCTCGAGTTCCGCACCCGGTCTACTTATTTGAGGAGTTCCCCTGATGGCCGCTCGTGACAATACCGCACTCCATGCCGCCTTGATCATCATGGTATTGCTCACCGTGCTCCTGTCGGTCATGACGTACGTCTATTTTGGTTCCGCCGAGGAGCAGAAACGGATGTTGGCGGCGGAGAAAGAAAAGACGAACAATCAACAGAATCAGTTGCGGAGCTTGAATTCGGAAATGCGCGTGCTGAAGTTTGTCACGGGCTGGGACCCGTCGCTGCAGCCCAGCGACGTGGAAGGGGAGATCGCGGCGTTGGGCGACCAGGGCGCCAATGCTCGTCAGGTGTTTCAAGGATATAAGGCGGATGTGGCTCGGTTCGCGGAAGGGCTGACGGGCCCCACCTACCGCAACATTCCGGAACATATGCTGGCGGCGCTCAAGTCGAAAAACGATCAGTTGGCGAATACGCTCAACAAGCTGCGGCAGCTCGAGGCCGAAGTCAAAGACGTTACGACTCGGGAGGTAAATCGTTCCAAGGAATTTGAAAAGAACGCTCAGAAAGCGGCCTCCGACCTGGCCGCTCAGATCGCGGCCCACGATCAGGAACGCTCCAAATGGTCGACGGAAAAGGACACGCTGAAAAAACAGGTTACCGACCTCGGCACGCAAATCAATCAGGTCAAGACCGACACGGAGAAGGAAAAGAAGATCGCGAATGACGCGGTCGTGCGCGCCAAGCGCGAAATGGATATCGTCCGACAGGAACTCGCCAAGTACCAGAAGCACGAGAACTTCGAAGTCCCGAACGGCAAGATCACCCAGGTCAATCAGAAGACCGGTACGGTATTCGTGAACATCGGTACCGCTGACGGCTTGCGCAAGCAGGTGACGTTCAGCGTTTACGATCAGGCGGAAAATAGTGCCACCAAAGCGCAGAAGAAAGCCGGTATCGAGATTGTCCGAGTGATCGACGAGCACAATGCCGAAGGGCGGATTATCCACACCAGCAACAAGAATCCCATTCTTCCCGGTGATTGGGTCTATTCTCCGGTCTGGAGCACGGGGCCGTTCCTGCATTTCGCTCTGGCGCCCTGGCTGGACGTTGACGGTGACGGCACCAACGACCGTGAACTGGTGCAGAATCTGATCGAACGGAATCAGGGTATTATCGATTCGCAAAGCGTGACGATTTCCACTCGGTACCTGGTCGACATCGGAGACCTTCCGGTCAAGAGTGTGGCGGGGGACCAGTTGGAGAGCATTCGCACTCAGCGCAACAATCTCCGTTCGCAGGCCCAGGAGTACGGCACCAAGATCATCAACGTGCACGAACTGCTGCTCTACATGGGCTGGAAGCCGCAAGACAAGGTGATCACGTTTGGCTCGAACTCCACGTCGGAGTCGATCAAGGAACGGGCTTCCACCGACGGTGGTTTCCGCGAACGTAATCCGCCGCGCTAAGCACCGATCGCACCGGGCGATCGACTTCGTGGCGTGCTGAACAGTTCTTCTTCGAGTGCTCGCAACTCGCGTCGTTGTCGATTCCAAGCCGGTTCGGAGATTGCGGCTCGGAACTTATCGGGTTCTAGGAAGACCATGACTGGATGGGCGAGGCCCATATCCGACGCGATCCGCTTGAGCATTCGTCGCTGCGAGATCGGAATGCGGTGGGCGCGGCACAGGGAGCCAAACAAACGTCGTCGACTGTTGCGCCAATGCTCGATCAGCCACGGCAGGACGAAGCGCGCGAGCACGACCAGCAACACCGTTCCGGCCAGGCCCTAGGCGGGTCCCAGGACCATCGATCGCTGGGGGATGGCGGTGGCGGGCGGACTTTCGGCGGCGGCCATCAGCCAGGGTGCGGCGGCGTAAATCCAAGCATCGCGAAACCGTTTCATGCGCGCATCTCCCCACCCAGCGCCGCGGCCTGGAACGCCTGAGCGGCGGTGGTGACATCCACTGTTTCCGCGACGTGCCCCGTATATCGTCCGTCGTGCATTTGCTCTTCGATCGCGGTACGAGCCGCCTCGCGGACCGACGGGTGGTCGTCCTCCAGCATCCGCGCCAGCGCCTCGCTCGCACTGCTCGACGAGCAGCGGGCGATTGCTTGAATGCCATACATGCGGACGAAGTGATCCGGGTCGCCCAGCAACCGGCGCAGCGACGGTTCCACTCGATCCTGGCACGACATGGCGAGCGCCATCTCGACGGCGCGCAGCCGCCGTGTGCGCACTTCCGACGCCAGCGTCATCACTTGAAAGGTCGCTTCCAGCCCGCGTTTAACTTCTTTCTTGCCTCCCAGCTGAATCCTACGACATGCCGGCGCGCGGGTCGACAAAATCCCGTCTGCCCGCAACCGCCCTTCCGCAGCCGCAACCGCGCAATTTCCCGACCTGCCGTCACAGTTGGTTCAGGCCCCTATCGCAAACACGCTTTATCGGCCCCTCGCCTTGATTTTCCGCTTGGAAAGGGCCAAACTGAGCAACGTCCGCCCAAGCCAGTTTTCCGCGCGTGGCAACTCTCCGCGCGGGGCAATATTTCGTCAGGAGCCTGCATCGATGGCCTCAAACTGCCCGACGCCTCCCCCCTGCCCTACCCCGGCCGCGCAAGTGCTGAACCGCGAATTCCTGGAAATGCGCTGCAAGATCCTGGAACTCGCCGCCAGCCTCGATCGACTCGGACGCGGAGGCGGTTCGGTCGTGGATGACCCGCGGTTCGCCAAACTCCGCGAAGCGATCGGCCTGCTCGTCGAGTCTCGGGAAGATCGCGCCGAGCAGGTGCAGCTCCTGTTCTCCCGCCCCTACGATGACGACTGGCAGCGGCAGTTCAACATGCACGCCGCACACTGATCCCGCAGTGGATGTCCGATCTCTGCATATTACAAACCTGGAGCGATACTACCGTGTATTACATCGACCCGCACATCCATATGGTCTCGCGGACCACCGACGATTATGAGACGCTCGCCAAAATGGGCTGCGTCGCAATGAGCGAACCGGCGTTCTGGGCCGGCTTCGATCGAGGGAGCGTCGAGAGTTTTCGCGATTATTTCCGCCAATTGACTGAGTTCGAACCGAAGCGGGCGGCCCAGTTCGGTATTCAGCACTACACTTGGCTCTGCATTAACGCCAAGGAAGCGGAAAATGTCGCCCTGTCGCGGGAAGTCATCGCCATGATCCCCGAGTTCCTCAACCGACCTGGGGTGCTCGGAATCGGCGAGATCGGGCTCAACAAAAACACCCGCAACGAAGCCACGATTTTCATGGAGCATCTCGATCTTGCCGTCAAATTCGACCAGCAGATTCTGATCCACACGCCGCACCTCGAGGATAAGTTCCAGGGTACCCGGATGATCCTGGATATGCTCTGCGACGATTCGCGCATCGATCGCTCTCGCGTGCTGGTGGATCATGTCGAGGAACACACGGTTCGCTATGTGCTGGAAGAGGGCTTCTGGGCCGGAATGACGCTCTACCCAATCTCCAAGTGCACCCCGCAACGGGCCGCGGACATCGTTGAAATCCACGGTCCCGAACGGCTGCTGGTCAATTCCGCGGGAGACTGGGGACCGTCCAAACCGACCGCCGTCCCCGATTTCATTCTGGAAATGCGGCGGCGCAATCACCCCGAAAGCCTGATTCGTAAGGTGGTCTACGAGAATCCGCTGGAGTTCTTCCGGCAGAGCCAGGGCTTCCGCTTTGTCCCTCGTGATCAGGAAGAATCTTCTCCCGTGCCGTGAGTGCGTCTCGCTCGGTATCCCTGAAACTGTTTCAAAAGGATCTGGTTATGCGCTACGGTCTGACGGTGTTGGTTCGCGTCTGTCTGCTGGCGTCGGCACTTATATTGTCGCCGTCTTCGCGTTGCCTGGCGGATGATACAGGAGTGAATCGCCGACGCGAACTGGATGAATATGTGCAAAAGCCCGACGCCGTTTTCGACTGGAAAGTGATCAAGTCGACCCCCGCCGATCCGAACTCCGGCCATCGATCGTCTCACACATTCATCCGGCTGACTTCGCAGACCTGGCGTTCGGAGAAAGATGTCGATCGGCCGGTCTGGGAACATTGGGTCGTGGTGATCGTCCCGGAAAAAGTGACCAGCGATCGCGCGTTCCTTTTCATCGGTGGCGGCAGCAACGATCGTCCCATGCCGGAAAAACCCGACCCGATCGCCGCGAAACTGGCCGAAGCGACCGGCAGCATCGCCGTCGAACTGCGAATGATCCCCAACCAGCCGCTGATTTTCCATCAGGACGGTCAGCCCCGGAAAGAAGACGATCTGATCGGGTATGCCTGGGACCAGTTCCTGCAGACCGGTGACGCCACATGGCTGCCGCGCCTGCCGATGGTCAAGAGCGTCGTGCGGTGCATGGATTGCATCCAGGCCTGGGGAAAGTCGCAGTCGATCCCGATCGAGAAATTCGTCGTGGCCGGAGGTTCGAAACGGGGGTGGACAACCTGGATGACCGCCGCGGCGGACCAACGCGTGGAAGCGATCGTACCGATCGTCATCGACGTGCTGAACAACGCTCCTTCCATTCAGCACCACGCCAAAGTGTACGGCTTCTGGGCGACCGCCATCGGAAATTACTACCAGCACAAGATCCTGCAGCGGCCCGATCATCCGCGAATGGCGCAACTGCATGCGATCGAAGACCCGTATTCCTATCTCGATCGGCTGCGACTGCCCAAGCTCGTGATCAACGCCACCGGCGATCAGTTCTTTTGCCCCGATTCGTCCCAGTTTTACTTCGACAAACTGCAGGGTGAAAAGCTGCTGCGTTACGTCCCCAACGCCGACCATTCGCTGAAGAACAGCGACGCCGCGGAAAGCCTGATCGCGTTCCACGCAATGATCCTGCAGCAGCGCGCCCGGCCCCGATACGATTGGGAGTTCAGCAGCGACGGTTCAATTCGAGTTCGCTCCGAGACCCCGCCGCGCAAAGTGCTCGTCTGGCGCGCCAATAATCCCAAGACGCGCGATTTCCGGATCGACACCATCGGCCCGGCATTCCGCAGCGAGGAGTTGAGCGCCGAAGCCGACGGCTCCTACGTCGCGCGAACTCCGCTTCCCGATCAGGGATGGACCGCCTTCTTCACGGAATTGACGTTTGATTCAGGCACCCCGCTGCCGCTCAAGGTCACCTCGGCTGTCCGCATCCTGCCGGATAAACTTCCGTTCGAATCGATCGATATCAAGTCGGTCCCGTTCGAACCGCAAGCCAAAGCAAAAGCGCCCTGACGTCACTCGCCGATGATCTTCACCAAGACCCTCTTCGGCCTGTTGCCGTCGAACTCTCCGTAAAAAATCTGCTCCCACGGCCCGAGGTCGAGATGGCCGTTGGTAATGGCGACGACGACCTCCCGTCCCATCATCTGCCGCTTCATGTGGGCATCGGCGTTGTCCTCTCCCGTGCGATTGTGATGGTAATGGTTCGGGTCAGGGTTGAACGGAGCCAGCCCCTCCAGCCACTTTCCGAAGTCGTGGTGCAGTCCCGACTCGTCGTCATTCACGAAGACCGAGGAGGTGATGTGCATTGAGTTGATGAGGACGATCCCCTCGCTGACGCCACTCTTATTTAAGGCGTCTTCGACTTGAGGCGTGATGTTTACAAACGCCATCCTGCCGGGGATGTTCATCGTCAGATACTCGGTGTGCGACTTCATTCTGGACTCTCGCGTTTTGGAGGTAGGCACGCCGCTGATCTGTCGGAAATTTCTCGATGGCATACCGCAGCATCGTTCGAGGCATGGCCTCTTTGTGTTGATCGAGGAACGCTTCCAGGACCGCACATGTTTTCTTTCCGACCTCCCGAAGCATCCACCCAGTCGCCTTGTGGATCAAATCTTCCTTGTCCGTCAGGAGCCGCTCGCTGATCGCCAACGTGTCGGCGAAGTCGTCGTGTCGAATGAAATGCTGCGTTGAGACGATAGCGATTCGGCGCTCCCACAAGGACTTCGATTTCGTGAGGTCGAACAGCGGCTTCCTCGATTTATCGATCAAGTACCCGCCGACGACTTGCGGCGCCGAGCAGTCCACCAAGTCCCAATTGTTATAGAATTGCCAGTTCTTCTTCGATTCTTCTCATCGCTGTTGAGGCGTAAGTTGACACCACTTGAGCCACGAATCCTCGTAGTCGCGTGCTTCGTCAATTCGTTTTTGTCGCTCTTCGGGGTTCACGTGGCCCATTGTACATCGCAGGCCAGCGTTTCGGAAGAAACGCTGCTAGTAGCAATGTTCTCCTTTTACCGCGGAGGATGCGGTGATCCGCCGCAAACATCCCCTACGGCGGACACAATTCCGTCGGCGGAATGCGCGCGCCTTGAGAGTTCAGTGTAAATTTCTCGAATCGCTCGGTTCGGGCGAGCCCCCCCGCTGCGCAAGTCAGCCCCGATCTGCCTCCCGGATTTCTTTCGCCGCCCACCGAACCCGGACATCTTGGCCGGCTGGGGGATTGCGAAGTCCACGCGGAAATCGGACGCGGTGCGATGGGAATCGTATTGCGGGCCTTTGATACCAAACTCCACCGCGTCGTCGCGCTGAAGGTGATGTCGCCGCAGCTCGCGAGTTTCCCGCTGGCGCGTCAGCGATTCGTCCGCGAGGGGCATTCCGTGGCCGCGGTTTGCCACGAGCACGTGGTCACGATCCATGCGGTCGCGGAAGAGGCCGGTTTGCCGTATCTGGTGATGCAGTATGTCTCCGGCAAAAACTTGCAGGAACGCCTGGATCAAAGTGGTCCGCTCAAGACTGCCGAGATCCTGCGTATTGGACTGCAGGCGGCGGCGGGCCTCGCCGCGGAGGTCGCTTTTGTCCAGGCCCAGCGGCATGCCCGTGCCGCACGCAACGAAACGCGAAAGGTCGAAGAGTTGCTGGACCGCGTCGTCGCCTTGCGTCAAAAGCAAGTCGAGTTCGCCAAGAGAAGTTCGGACGTGGGCGACGCACGGCCTTCCGAAGTGCTTGAGGCCGAACGCCTGCTGTCAGAAGCGGGACTTGAACTGCAGCAAGTCAAAAACGCGAAACCATCGGCGAATGACGGCACCTCCACCACGGTGCTCAGCCAGGCTATGCAGGCTTGGCCGGGCTACGCATGGAGGCCAGCAGCAACGTCGCGATGCGAAGCAAACCGCCCAGGCCGATCAATGCCAATTGCGAGATCACGAACATCGCCAGGTAACGCAGGCGGCCCTCGGTGAAACCGTAGGCGTGCAGTCCAATCCCCAGTTCATTCACACCGAACCAGGACCAGGCTGTCACGATATTGCCTCCCAGCGCCAGAACGGCGACGCCCCGTTCCCGCACCATGCCGTCCCATCGCGCGTGTAGCACAATCGCATTCCAGATCACGATAATCAGCGCGCCGTTTTCCTTGGGATCCCAACCCCAGAACCGGCCCCAGGAATCGTCGGCCCACAATCCGCCCAACACCGTGCCGACAAACGACGCCAGCGTGGCGAAGCAGATGATTCCATAAATCATCGAAACCAGAGCCTTGCCAATCGTTGTTTCGCGGCCGGTCACCTTGGACGACGGATCGGCAAACGCCTGGCGCACGGTGTGGCCCAGGATCGTCCAGGTGGAACCGCATGCCGCCAGGATCACGTCGAGCAACCAGATCGCGACATACAGGATTCCCAGCAGTCCGGCCGCCAAAGTGGCCGAGTATCCCAGGCTGATCACGACGACATGCGTTGCCAGCCAGAACTGGGTGTCGAGCACCGCCTGCATCACGGCCACGGTATCGCCGTCGTTGCTGAGGAAATGACCGATAAACAACGTTGCGGACCCGGCGATCGCGCCCACGCCGTTTCCGACCCCCACCTTCGTAATCGACTCCATGACCAAGGCCAGGCCGACGATCGCCCAGCCGATGAAAACGGCCGACGAGTAGAGATTGGTGACCGGCGGACGCCCGGAGATCTCCATCCGCTGCCAGATCGCCAGCGTGTGCAACAGGAACGTGCCGATCATCATCCAGAACGCGATATCGCGGAACAGGCGCAGCTTTCCGAACACGGCTGCCAGCCAACCGGCGAGCGTAATCACAAACGAAACGATGTACAGGGCGTTGGCGTGGTAGAAGGGCGCCATCGCGTTGACGAACGCCTCGTAGGCGGTGCCCCGCCGCGGCGATTCGGCGGGCGGATCGCGTGCCAGGTTGGCGGCGTAGAGTTCCACTTCGCGATTGAAATTGAATGCATCGCCTTTGCGGTACGCTGCCAGAATCGCGTCGAACGCTTCGACTTCCGGATGGGATTCGGCGGCGTCCGCTTTCCCGTACTCGCGAGCGATCCGGTCGCGCATGGCGTGATTCGCCGCCGAGGCGAATGTGACCCAGGGCTGTTCGCCCTTGTGATCCGGAATGGCGCGCGGCGGAGGCGGGTTAAAACGGCTCATGCTGGCGTCGACTTCGTCAACGCGCCGGAACAGGAACAACAGCTCCCGCATCTCTTCGTCGTACTTATCGGGGTCGCGCTCGAGTTCCTCGCGGGTCGGGTATTTCGGGAACGGCAACGCCTGGAATGAGGCGACCAGCATCATGTAGGTCTGCAACCGGCTTTCCAGTTCGGCCAGCTTCTTTTCGAAAATGCCACGCTGCTGTGGTTTCAGTCGGCGCGCCCGCTCCAATTCCGCTTCGAGCTTCTCGATGTTCGGTCGAATTTCGTTCACCGAGTATCGCAGGAATCCGGGACGCGGTTTCAATTCCAGAAGACTGAGGACCTCGGGATTGTCGATCCGCACGATCTGGTAATCGTCGGCCTCCTTTTTTTCCGAGATCACATCCAGCAGCCAGCGAATCGCGGGTTGCCTGTTGCCGTCCGCGTCCTTCACCGTCTCGGCGTTGGAAATGACCCGCAGTGAATTGCGGGCGAGCGTATCCAGCGGCTTGACGCGACCATGGTCGGCGACCGGCAGGCGACCGAACGCGGTCAGGTTCATCTCTTTTGGACCGTACTTGGTTTCGCGGGAAATCCGCGCGACATAGGTGGCCACGATTGCCAGTACACAGAGGGGCAATCCGAGCGTCATCCAGAGGCTGCGGGACGGAGTTCCGGGCGGCGCCCCATGGCGACTCGGGCCGCTACAGACCCCGTTGGCAGGCATTTTTTCCGGGGACTTGCGATCGCTCCGCGTGCCACCGGGCCTTCCCGCCGCGCCGCGACCCGCTGCGGACGGCGTGGCGGTCGCCGCTACCACTTCCGCAACCGCAATTCGAGCGTTCGCACCCGTCGCCGACGTCGCTGTGACGCGGCCGAGGAAGCGAGTCAGTACCTGGCCGAAATGGGCCAGCATTCCCGTGGCGACGATCATGCAGGCCACATACGGTATCATCCAGCCTGAGTTGCGCACGATCTGCAGCGTGGTGTATTCGCGGCCCCGGAACACGTTGTAGCCACTCTGGTAAAACGTCTCGTTGGCATACCGCAGAGGATTGTTCATGGAGATCGTGATCTTGGAACGATCGACGTCACGGGACTCGTCGCGCAGATCGATCACCGAAGCGTAATTGCGCGGCGTCGATGTGCCAACGTAATCTTCTTTCTTGACGTCGACGAGCCGAATCGTATACGGCTTGTAATTGCGTTCAAACCGCAGCGTCATTTCGTAGTTGCGTTCATCGACCGTGACGCGTTCCTGAAGATCGATGATCCCCGACTCGCCGCGGAAAAACGCCTGCGACAACAGATAAGTTCCGAGATTCTCGCCCGATTTGCGGTGCACCAGCTGCACGTAGACCGACGCGTCGTCGACTTTGCTGTCGCTGCTCGCACCGGCCGACGGCGCTTCCGCCACGGCGACTACGCGTGTTCCATTGCCGGTCGACGCTGGATTCTTCAACGATCCGTCCGCCGTGTGCAGCGACGAATGTTCGAAGTAGTCGACGATCTTGATGTCAAACGGGAGTTGCTCGTCACGGATCACGCGGTCCTGCAGGTAGCGCGTCGGATGGCCGGCGCGGTTCAAGGGGATTGCCACAACCCGATCGGTATCGCCCTGGCGCTCGGCGACTGCCAATTCCACGCAACGAATATCCTGGGCGTAGTTCGACGATTCGCCTTCGGACACCGAAAGCTGCTCTTCCGTGTCGTACCGAGCCACATAGTACTGACCGAACATCAGCAGGCCGATACCGGCATGCAGCAGCACAATCCCGGCCCGCTTCTTGAACAGCAGCAGGCAACCGCCCAGCAAGACCACGGCGGCCAGTTCACCCTGCAACAGTTGCCAGAGGATTCGCATTCCGGCCGAATCGACGCGCCAGCCCTTGAACCACATCAGCAACAGTCCGGCCGCAAGCAGTCCAGAAAGGCCCCAGGCAACGATCGATCCGACATATTGATTTCGAGACCGCAACGACTGGCCGGCGACTGCCAGCCCCGCCGTCGTAAGGCAGGCGATGCCGACCGCGACGCGCCACAGCGTATCCCAGGACATCGGCGGTTCCGCCTGCAGCCCCGCGCCATTATGGCCGCGCACAATCACCCAGGTCGCGGTGAGCACCCCTAGCGCGATCAAGCCCCAACCCGCCCCGAAACGCCAGTCGCGAACCTGCGTCTTGAATCGCAGCAGATGCGCCGTCAGCAGATTCAACATCATCAACGTTCCGATCGTAGCACCGCCGGGAAACCAGAACGATCCCGCGACATTCTGCCGATCGGGGAACCAGGCCGTCGGAAAAAATACCTGGTAGGGCACTCGGACAAAAGCGGAATGAAAGTACTGGCCGACGACGCGCCAGATCCCGGCGCGATCCTGAGCCAGCGTTCCGAAAAGCACGAGCAGCAGCGAGAGCGCCAACAGGACGACTGTCAACTTCAACGACGCGACCGGGACCAGCGCTTCCAGCCAGGTACCACTTAAGGTGTCGCGCTGCTCGGCGCGCTGTTCGGTACCTTCCGTCATCAGTTTGTCGGCGGGCAGGCTTCCGATTGCCATGGATTCAGTCCTCGAACTGGATGGAATTCACCATTTGATCGAAATTGGATTTTTCCGCGATCGCCAGGGACGCGTCGCCCATCAACTTGATGAACCAGGTTTGGCCTTCCGTCGGTACGATCGCCGCAAGAATCGCCTGTGGCGGCGTTCCCTGCTCGTTGACGATGTCGATCACCACCACCTGTCGCCCTTGAATTGTGAACAACCGGCTCGCGGCTTTCAGCTCTTCCCTGCCGGCTTCCGGCAACTGCACCTGCCCGCGCCAGCGGTTATAGTTGTCGACGACGTCGCCGCCGGCAGGCGTGACGGTGATCGTCGCTTTCTTGTCGCCATCGATCCGCTGGTAGGCGGCGACACTCATCGACGTCCCGCCGCCCGGTTCCCAGCCTTCCGGAGCTGCGAAGCGGAATGGCAGCCGGCCCTTGCGCGGCGCCGCTCCCGAACGGGCCGCACCGGGCAGGCCACTGCCCGCAGTGCCGGCGGCGCCACCCATTCCGGCCCTCCCCGGCCCGGCTGCCGACGCCATCTTTCCCTGGAGGTCCACGACGATCATCGTCCCCCCGGGGCAACTCTCCCGTTCCACACCGTTGGGGAACTGAGCCGCGTCCAAGGCGCCCAATCCGACCTGGCCTCGCCAGCGATTGAGATTGCTGAGCAGGAATTCGTCCGACTCGCCCGGAATCGGCAATTCGCTGACGGTCAATTCGACGCCCTTCCCGGGGCCCGGGGCGAGCAGTGTTTTGTACCGCAATGGACTGGACGACGGCACTTCGCGCCAGCCGTCGGGCAAAGTCCAGATCGGACGCTGATCGCTGTCAAAATCGACCGATTTGAGAAACTGGCGGAACGGCGCCGCCAGGGGATAGACCGCCGGCAACGGCCCATTCAGTTTGAAAAACCAGGCGGCGGCGCCACGGACAATCATCCCGCCCAGCAGACGCGATTCCACTGCGGGTGCGGGTGGCGGCATTTCGGGTTCGAAGCGTGCGACCTCGTAATGTTGAATGCTGTCACGCTCGCCCTGTGAACAACCGGCGACCACGAAAGCCAGGATGAGTAAACAGAGCGAAACCGCTGGAAATTTGTGCGCAAACCACATCGGATGCCTGTGAAACCCGTGCGGGCAACGAGGTAGGATCAATCGCAAGGCGGGGTTTTTCCCGCAGGGGCGACGGCGCACTTCCTGTTTGGCAACCGTCTCCTGGAGAATTATAGCGCGCAACCCTTAGAAACGTACAGGTCCCGAATGGAAGCGCCGCCGGCCGGGGAGCCCGCGACTTGCAATTTGACGGCCGAAAACGTCGAGTACCATTGCGGTGCTGTGTTCAGTCGGCTTGGAGTTCGCGGCGCAATTCACTCGCGGCGCTGGCGGGACGTCCATTCGTTCGGTACTGCAGCATCCCGCTGGAATCGAGCGCCCGTTCCCGTCTCGCGAATCCCTTTTGAATCGCCTGCCGTATTTCCGGTAGAGCTGCCGGTCGAATTGCCGCCGCCACGACGACCCTCCGCCAGCCGGTCGGGCGCTTGATCGTGAACCTGCGCTAATTGCCGCTCGGCTTCCGCGACCCGCTGCGTCAACAGCTGCCGCTGCCCCTGCAATTCATCAAGCTCCCGCTGCTGTGCCAGCAGCCGATTCAGAACCTGTTTTTTCTCCGCCTGGCATTTGGATAACGCCGACGGCTGCCACAGACCGCACCCCTGCACACAGCCCAATACGACCATCCCGAGAAGGCATGTGTATCCCGTCCGCGGAAAATCCCGATTCCTCACGATTCGACTCCTTTCGAATCACGGCGAAAGCGATGCGGCGCAAGCCGCCGCCCGATCAGTTGCGGAAGAAAATCGATATCACACTGTCCATGATCGCCGTGCTCATTCCGTGTGGCTGATCGAAAGCCCACATGTTGCGCAACACGTCGAACATCAGCGCGCCAGCCAACAGCAACGACAGCATCGGCAACATCAACAGCCCCACTTCCCAAAAGCGATACGGCGCTTCCACGCTGGGCATGGCCGCGTAAGGCGACGGTACGTTCAACGTCGCCGTCACTCCCGCCATGCCCGGTGCCATTCCCGCCAGAGCGCCACCCATCAGGTCCGGCTGCTCCTGAGCCAACATCGGACCGGGTTGCGCTTGCGGCATCTGAGGTGCCAACGCCGTCGCCGCGTTCTCGTCAAACGCCTCGGAATCCTCCAGCGCAATCACCTGCGACCCGCTGTCGGACGATTCATCCGAACCAAGATCCTCCATCGCCGAAAGCAGAAACTCATCGTCGGCTTTCAGCTGCGTTCCCTGGTCGGAGTCGGAAAGACTGTCAAATTGCGAGATCACATCGTCGTCTTCGGGTAGTTCGAGCGATTCGACGCTGGAACCGGCCAACTGCAGAGGCTCTTCCGAAAGCGACAGGCCACTATCGGAAGGATTTGTGAGATTGATGCCGCTGCCGGCTGGATCGAGCGACACATCGCTGCCCTTTCCACTGCCCTTGCTGCCACTGCCGCCCAACACCAACTCATCGCTGTCGTCCAGGCTCAACGCCGACTCCGAGTCCTGCAGGTCAAGCTCCTGCGAATCCAGATCCAGGCCGTCTCCCGACGATTCGACTTCCATGTCGCCAGTCCCGCTGCCCGGCTTCTTCAATTCCATTTCCTGGCCGGAAAGAACGTCCGACATATCGTTCGGAGAACCGCCGCTTCCACCTTCGCCCCGCATCACGATGTCACTCTCGGAGGGAGAGTCGCTTTCCGGATTCTTCTTGCCGATGATCGTACTCGAAGACGTCTCGGGCGATTTCCCCAGCGATTCCTCGGAGACCAGAATCGAAACCGAATCCATCTCGCTGGCCGATTCTTCGTCACCGCCACCCTTCGGCATCAGGTCGTTGAACGCCTGATCGTATTCCGAACTGTCGGAACCGTCGCCGTCGGCCCTTTCGGACTTCACGCGGTCGATTTCCTCCGGCTTGAATTTCCAGCTGGCGCCATCCCGATAGCCATGGATCTCGCCCCGTTGCCGCATCTCGGTAAGCTCGTCCGTGGTAACACCCAACAGCTTTGCCGCTTCGGCGATTTCAATCAGTTTGCCAGCCATGATCAGACCTTCCTACCGGTTTTTTTCCGAGAGCAGCCGGATCTCCTGCGGAGTCGGGCCGCCACCGTTGTTAAATTCATCCAAAGCAAAATCCGCGGCCATGTTGCGCGCACTCTTCAGTGCGATCTGTCCCCGCGATATCTGGTAAACACACATCGATCTGCCGCGGCTGTCGATCACGACCAGCTGCTGCGACCCGTCCGCCAGGTCGGAGACCAACGTCATCATTTCGGCCGTCGCCGCGGACCGGATTCCTCCACTTAGTCCCCGTTCGACGTTCACATCACCGCGTGGTACCGCGCTGCCCGCGGAAGCGAACATCAGCACCACGCCAACCACCAGCAGACTCACCGTAACGCGCATAGGCTTCCTTTCCCGACATGCTACGGAACGACTGGCTGTTTCTATTCTAAAAGCCAGGAATTCCAATTCAAGACTCTGCGTAAATCAAAATGGCCGGGGAGTTTACTTGGCCCGCGGCGCTGAAAGCAAGGTCGGAATTCGACCGGGCCCTGTGCCTGACCCCCTGTTTTGGTGGCTTGGGCGTCCTGCCCCAGCCACGACAAGATGACTTTCCGCCATTACAATGCAACACCATTCGATGCTGACCTGCCCCTATTCCGCCTTTGGGAGTCGTACGTGCCCGCATCCACAGGACTGTTGATCAGCGGAGGCCTCGATAGTGCGATTCTGCTCGGTGACCTGCTGGCCCGCGAAGTCCATGTGCAACCGATCTACGTCCGGTGCGGACTGCGCTGGGAAGTCCAGGAGCAGACCTACCTGCGGAGGTTCCTGGACGCGATTGCCCAACCCCGCTTGGATGCCCTGGTTACATTCGAGTGCCCTATGGCGGATGTCTATGGCGAGCACTGGAGCCTCAGCGGATACGTTCCTGACGCAACTACCCCCGACGAAGCGGTCTACCTCCCGGGTCGAAACTTGCTGTTGCTACTCAAAGCGGCGGTCTGGTGCCAGATCCGGGGGATTCCCGAACTGGCGTTGGCACCGCTCGGTTCCAACCCGTTTCCGGACGCCAGCCAGCGTTTTTTCGATCACCTGCTAGTGGCCCTTAACTGCACGTCGAATTCGACGATCCGCCTGAACCGGCCGTTCGCCAAAATGCATAAACAGGAAGTAATGCGATTAGGCTGTCGACTGCCGCTTCAATGGACCTTTTCGTGCATCGACCCGCAATCGGATCTGCACTGCGGCAGGTGCAACAAGTGTTGGGAACGGCAGTCGGCGTTTCGCGATGCTGGCATGGTCGATCCGACGGAGTATGCCTCCATTGTGGAGTCCAATTAATGTTTCGAGTTACCCGTCAGATCGACTTCTGTTACGGCCACCGCCTGCTGAATTATGATGGGAAATGCCGGTTTCTTCATGGTCATAATGGGCGTGCTGTCATTGTGATCGAGTCCGAGGAGCTTGACGCGCGCGGAATGGTGCTCGATTTTTCCGAGATCAAGCGTGTGGTAAGCCACTGGATTGACGAGAACCTGGATCACCGCATGATCCTGCATCGGGACGACCCGGTCGTGCCGATGCTGCGGGCGCTAGGGGAGCCGCTTTTTCTCATCGATCAAAACCCCACCGCGGAGACGATCGCGAAGCTGATTTTCGACTTCACGCGAACGGCCGGCTTCCCTATTATCGAAGCCCATTTGTGGGAAACGCCGAACTGCTTTGCGAGCTACTCGCCGAGGGGCTAACGGCAAATGGGGCAACAAAAAAGTCCAGTGCGATCGCTAGAACGCACTGGACCGACGTCCCCCCTGGGAATACTGATTGTGCTGTCAATTTGATATTGACTGCCAGCATTCGCGACGAGAATCAGTATCGGCAGAGTCTGCCAGACGACTTTGGCAAACTTTGCCGATCGAACCGATCGTGCGACGGGAGAAAATGAAGCCACAAAAACTGAATGAAGTTTGACGGTCAGGACGATTTTAGCGGCAGACGAAGATTTCCGCTTGAGAAAGGATGCTCCAAGTGGCGCACGAAACTGAACGACCGCATGCGCACGAACGGCCTTCAATCCTGTCAAGACTTCAGGCGGTGGGCTGGCCGGTGTTGTTGGGTCTGGCGGCCACCAGCCTGTTTTTCGTGTTGATTTATCGCGGTCCCTTGAATTTGCCGATCATGCATCGGTATTTCGCCTCCCACCCGGTCACGTTCTGCGAGACGGGCTTGTTCTTCATTGGGCTGGCGGCGCTGCTGCTCAAGGGACTGAGCGTACTGGGGGAACACCGCACGCTGTACTCCGCGGCCATTCCCCAGGTTCCAGCGACCGCAAGCGGTGGCGACTCGATTGCGCTGGCGACCGAGCTGCTCGATCGCATCGACTCCTTGCCGGCGAGACTCCGCGAATCGTTGATCGGTCGCCGCTATCGGGAGGCGCTCGAGCATGTCGAGCGCAACAGTTCGGCATCGGGACTGAACGATGAACTCAAGTATCTGTCCGATATCGAAACCGGCCGGCAACAGGACAGTTATTCGCTGGTGCGGATTGTCGTCTGGGCCACGCCGATGCTGGGATTCCTCGGCACCGTCATGGGCATCACCGAGGCGTTGGGCGACTTGAGCGAGAACGCTGGAGCGCTGGCGTCGTCTCCCGAGACGGCAATCCAGGGATTACTAGGCGGTCTTTACGTGGCATTCGATACGACGGCCTTGGCGCTGACGTTGTCGATGATCTTGATGTTCATCCAGTTCTTGATTGAACGCGTGGAAATACAACTTCTCTCCGACGTGGACACACTCGTCAACGAAGCGTTGATCGGACGCTTCCCCGACGCACCCGCGGTTGCCGACCCGCAGGTCGCGGTGATCGAACGGATGGTTCAGGCGGTATTGCGGGCGACCGAATCGCTGGTCGAGCGTCAGACGCAGCTTTGGAGCCAGTCGATCAGCGCCGCTCAGGAGCAATGGCGAGGTTCGCTCGAATCGACGGGCGATCGCCTGCGAACCACTTTTACCAGTTCGCTCGAACAGTCGCTCGACAGTCATGCGCATTGCCTGGTCGAATCGCAGCGCGGCATTGCGGGACAGATTCGCCAGGAGTGGCAGACGGTGGTCGACGGCCTTAATGTCCACGCGCAACTGCTCGTCAATCAACAGACGGAGTTGGCGCGGCAGGGCGAGACGGTGACGGAGATACTGCAGGCGAGTCGCGACGTGATTCAACTGGAACAGGCGTTGAATTCGAATCTCGCGGCGCTGGCAGGATCGAAGAATTTCGAGGACACGGTGATGAGCCTCGCGGCGGCGATCCACTTGCTGAATACGCGACTGGGCAAGACCGATTCCGTGCCGGCTATTTCGCTGCAACGGGATAAGCAACAGGGTAAGGCTGCATGAGGCGCCCGACTTTTCGCCGGAGCCAGACGGGCATGGCCTTGTTTCCATTCCTGGCCGTGCTGATCTGCACGATGGGATCGCTGATCGTGCTGCTGGTGATGATTCTGCATCAGGCGCGCGTGCACGCCGCGATGGTGTCGTCGCCGGCCGTATGGGATTCCGGAACCAACGAAGATCCCGAGGAGCTCGAAGCACGCGCGCAAAGGGAGCAGCTGCAGCAGGCCGTGAGCAAGCTGGAGGAATTGCGCGCCGTGCAGGCCCGACAATCCGCCGAGGCACGATTAGCGCTCGGACACCTCGAACAACACCTGCGCGACCTCGAGCGCGAAGGGGAACGACTCAACGCCCAGCGGCGCGAACTGATCGCGAACCAATCGGAGACTCGGGAGACCGACGACGAATTGAAACAACGCATCCAGGAGATCGAAGGCAAGATCCGGCTGACGCGAGAGGAACTCGAACAAGCCCGCCGCGACGCCAAAGGCAAGCGGAAGTCGTTCGCCGTCATTCCGTATGTCGGCCCCAACGGCACGCGCCGTCGGCCGATTTACATCGAGTGCGCACTCGAAGGGATCATGCTGCATCCCGAAAATATTCTGTTGCAGGAACCCGACTTCGCCGGCCCGATGGGGCCCGGCAATCCGTTGGACGCCTGCCTGCGGGCGGTCCGCGAGTATTTACTGTCGCGCGATGGGACTAGTGAGGAAGGGGAACCGTACCCGCTGCTGATTGTGCGTCCGTCGGGAATTTACGCGTACGAGCAGGCACGGAATGCGATGAAGTCCTGGGAAAACGAATTTGGTTACGAGTTGATCGACGACGAAACGCCACTCCAATTCCCTCCGGCCGACACCGAACTTGAGAAGATCCTGATCAAGACCCTGCGCGACGCCCGAGATCGCCAGTCGTTGCTGGCGGCGGCGATGCCCAGCCGATTCAAGGGCGAGTCGGCGGGGATGGTGGCGTCGCCGGGCGGCGGTTTTGTGACCCAAGGCGGCGCAAACGGCGGAGCGCGAGTCGGCGGAGCCTCGCCGGGGAGCGCAGCCTCAGCCTCCGTCGCTGCACGCGGTAACGGCCAACGCGGGATCGGCAACGGGTCGCCGGGAAATCCTGTCCAGGACCGCGCGTCCGCCGCTGCTGGAATCGATGCGGCCCGGCCACGCACCGCAGCCGGCGGCGGCAACGGAAGTAGCGGCGGCAGTGGCGGCAAACCCGACGCCGACCCCGACCGCGGTCAGGGGGACGCCGCCGAAGGCAGCTCGAACCCCAACGATCGCCGCGCGAAGACGAAGGCCGGACTTCAAGCGAATTCCGCCGCGCGACGCGCGACGGGGAGTTCCGCGCAAGGCTCGGCCGACGCCGAAGGAACCGGCCATTCCGCGGCCGCTGCTTCCACCTCCGCCGGAGGAACCGGCTCGTCGTTCGGCAACTCGGTCTACAGCGTCGCGCAATCCAAAGGCACCGACTGGGCTCTGCCACCCAAAAGCATCAACTCGACAGGCATCACGCGCCCCATCCGTGTGCGCCTCTTCCAGGATCGTATCGTCCTGGTTCCGGAACGTGGCGAACGCCAGAAGTCGACCACGATCAGCCTGCACGATGCGCCGATGCGGGCTCAGATCGAACCGTTGGTGACCGCCGTCTGGAACTATACCGAAACGTGGGGCCTGGCGGTCGCGAACGGATATTGGAAACCTGTGCTCCGCGTAGAGGTCGCTCCGGGCGCCGATGCGCGCTTCGAGGAGTTCCGGACGCTGATGAGCGGCAGCGGCTTGGACGTCGAACGAAAGAATTGAGCCATGAGTCGTCGACATATTCAGCAAGCCGAAGCCCCGGGCCACGATTCGTTCCTGGACGTCGTCGCCAACCTCGTCGGCATCATGATCATCTTGATTATCGTCGTTGGCGTCGCGACCAAGAAGGCGATCGTCGAAGCGGGCGTCACAACGGCGAATTCTGCTGCCGATACCGATGACACCGGGTCGACGGCGGCGGGCCAACCCCAAGTCGCGGACCTCAGCGAACTCCAATCCACCGCCGCCGCGCTGGTGGCCGATATCGCGCAAACCGACATGCGTCTGCAACGCGACAAGATCGAAATCGCTTACCGCCAGACGGAGCGGGAAAAGCTGCTTGCCAGTCTCAGCGTCGCTCGCAAAGTCATCGAACAACAACGGGAGCAGCTGAACGACGAAGAAAAATCGCACTTCGACCTCGCGCGGCAGCTCGACTCCGCCGCCGCGGAGCTTCGCGACTTGTCCGCCGCTCGCGAGTCAGCCCGGCGGTCGCAGACGCCCGCAGGCATCATCGATCACCTGCCAACCCCGATGGCCAAGACCGTCTTCGGAAAGGAAATCCACTTCCGGCTCAATCAAGGACGCATCGTCCAGGTGCCGTGGGACGAGCTGGTCGAGAAGCTCAAGGCCGACGCGCCGCGTAAGGCCCCCCGACTCCGGGACAGCGCCACCATCACCGAAACTCTGGGGCCGGTTAGCGGCTTCTGGATGAAGTATACGCTGAGACTCTCGACCGAAACCGCCAACGTACGCGGAGCGACCGTGCGCGAACAACGCGTGTTGTTTGACCACTTCGTGATGATTCCGGTCAGTGAGGAAATCGGCGAACCGATGCGGGAGGCCCTGCAACCCGGCTCCGAATTCAACGCGAGCCTGCAACACCTCAACCCCGACCGAACCACGGTGACGGTCTGGGTTTATCCCGACAGCTTCAACGCCTATCGGGAACTGAAACAGTACCTGTTTGGACGCGGATTCCTTTGCGCCGCACGGCCCCTCCCCACCGACCATCCGCTCGGTGGATCGCCAAACGGCAGCCGCTCATCCGCCCAGTAACACCCTGGACAGCCTGTGGATCCGGTCGCTACCATCGAACGAGAACTGAGTGCCAGGGTTGAACAGCCTTATGAAGACCGTTGAGCATTTGCTGGAACTGACCGGCATCGATCCGGCGGTGATCGCGGAACGAGCCCGCTTGCCATTGAATCGTTTCCTGGCGATCGCCGAAGGACGTTGGACTCCCAGCCCGCAAGACCGTGCCGCGATTGCCGCCGCATTTGAGCTGCAGGTCTCCGACATCAGCTGGGGACATACGATGAACCCGCGCAATATCCGATACAGTCGGTTCGGACTCAAAGAAGATTTCGGGGCGTAACCACGCCCAAGTCCGGACCGTTACGCCTCCGACTCCCTGCCAGCGAATGTCCCTCCCGATGACGACCTGTCGAGAACCCGGACGGCCGACGACGGCACCCGCCGCGATCTCGCGGCGCGAGCTGCTGAGGCTGGGGTTGGGCGGCGTCAACGCTCTTTCGTTGCCGGCGTTGATGCAATGCCGTGCCATGGCAGCGCCGACTTCCGTCCCGCGCGCCAACACCGCTTTGATTTTGGTCTGGTTGCCAGGTGGGCATAGTCATCTGGAAACCTACGATCCTAAACCGTTGGCCGGTTCGGAATTCAGCGGTCCGTTTGGCTCGATTTCCACGCGAGCGGCTGGAGTGCAGCTATGTGAGCTTCTGCCCCGACATGCTGAAGTTGCTGACCGGTTCACGATCCTGCGATCGCTCGTCCATACCGGATTTTGCCACCAGCAAGGCACCCACCAGCTGCTGACCGGATTTCCAGAGCGGGTTCTGAGGCAGTCGCCGCTCTATCCCGATCTGTTCGCGATCACGCACCGGCTGCGCTACGACCATCAGAGACCGATTCCGAACTATGTCGGTGTGGCTCCGGTCAATTACGCCGGGGCGGCGTATCTGGGCAACGCCTACGAACCGTTCGCCGTGCATGGGGATCCCAACGCAGAGAATTTCACCGTCCCGAATATCGGCGCCGGCAACGCAGGTCACCGCGAGGCACTCGACCGTCGGATCGGGCTCCGCAAGCAACTCGACCAGCTCAAGGCGCGCGTCGACTACCTGCAACGCATGGACGCGCTGGATACGTTCGAACAACAGGCGTTCAGCGTGATCACCGGCCCGCAGGCGACCCAGGCTTTCGACCTGCGTCAGGAGGACGACGCAACCCGCGAACTCTACGGTCGGAATCGCTGGGGGCAACAGTTGCTGCTGGCGCGGCGTTTGGTCGAGTCGGGTATCGACCTTGTCACCGCGCAGCTCTCGGGTGATTTGTGCGGTGGGGTCGGCAATTGGGATGACCATGCCGTGAATGCAAATTGCTTCGAAGCGATGCGGTATCGACTGCAGTTCATGGATCGGGCGGTCGCGGCATTGATCGAAGATATCTACCGTCGCGGTCTCGACCAGCGCGTGATGGTGGTCGTGACGGGTGAATTTGGCCGCACGCCGCGGATCAACTACCAGGCCAGCACAGGGGAACGGATTGGCAGCGCGCCGGCCGGCGTCACACAACCGGGCCGGGACCATTGGCCCCGTTCGACCTCGGTACTTTTCGCTGGCGGCGGAACGACGACAGGCCATGCTGTCGGGCGCACCGATGCACGTGGCGAGGATCCTGTCGATCGAATCGTTGGCTGCGGTGATTTTCTGGCCACCCTCTATCGCCACCTGGGCGTCGACTACGAACACCTGTCTTTTCCGGATCATTCCGGACGCCCCATTCCGATCATGCTCGGCCCGGGCGAACCGATCCGGGAACTATGTCGAACCTAGCGCCGTGCCGCCGCATTCACCGGACCCCGATCCTGGCTCAAATCGGGGCAGCTTCGCGGCTCCCGTACGCAATACTCGTCCCCAATCTATAAAACGTATCGCGTGGGAAAAACCGACGGGATCCGTCGCAGAATTCCCAAAAAAATTCTGAGTGTCTGGAATTTTGTGGAATTTTGCAAAAGAAGATGGGTGTCTGGAATCTTCTGGAATCTTGGGAATTTGCCCCATCGACCACGTTGTTTGAAATGGATGGGGAATCCGCATTTCCTGGGCGGCTACATCCAGCGCATGACGGATGCCCGCGTGGAACGGCGCGATCAGCTTCCGCCCGCGGATCAGCCGGCACTGGTCGTTGGTCAGATCGCGATGCAGGCGCGGCCGGAACTGGCCGGGGAGTTGGCGCAGGCGGCGAAAAAGAACCCGGTGCTGCGCGCCGATGCCGTCGTCCTGAAACGCGATGGCAATCGACTCTACATCGCCGGCAGCAACGACGATTCTCACTATTTTGCCGTGTCGCAACTGCTGCAACTTTGGGGCTGCCGCTGGTACCTGCCTTCGGAGTTTGGCGAGTGCATTCCGCGGCATCGCTCGCTGAAGGTCGGTGAATTGAATCTGGCGTACGGTCCGGCTCTGGAAGTCCGAAAGTACCCGGCCAGCCGCGGCAGCCGAGGTCAACTTTCCGAACGCAGTTCATCACGGCAGATTGGCCCTGGCCGCTCGGGAGCAGCTGACGGCGATGAACAGCAACTTCACGACCTACAAGGCGATCGGCGAGAGCGGCTACGCATGGTTTCCTGGTGAGGTCCAGCAGTACGAAGAACTGGCCGCATACACCAACGGGACCAAAGGCAGTCTGCTCGCCCGACTTCCACTTCACTGGCAATACCGTCGTGATCCAGACGACCACGGGCTCAAGGACGGCTGGCTGCAGCAGACGCCGGACCTCGGCTGGTGGCGCGAAGCGGTCGTCGAAGGGGATGCGAAGGCCCACGTCAAGAATCAGGTCGGACATTGGGAAGAAGTGCGTACCGATCTCTACCTGCAGGCCCAGGGGATCGTGACCGCGGATTACCAGAGTTACACCGGATACGGCTGGTACCGTACCGAGATCGAACTTGCCCCGGAACAGACGGCGGGAAAACTGCTATTGAAGTTTCCCGGTGTATTCAACGAGTTCTGGCTCTATGTGAACGGTGAACAGGTCGTTCATCGACCGTTCAAGGGGCTGTGGTGGCTTTCCGACTACCGTTTCGAGGCCGACGCCGATCTGACGGGCAAGCTCAAGCCGGGCCGCAACGTGATCGTCGTACGGCACCACAATCCGCATCACTTCGGCGGGATGTTTCGCCGGCCCTTCCTGGTGCGACTGCCGTAATCACTCAAGGACACGGGGTTCGTCCAGCCGCTGGCGGCGCACGACCATTGGCACCTCGACATAGCGTACCTCAATATTCGCGGGACCTTCTCCGTTGCGCCCTGGCGCAAGCCAAGAATCCGTTTGTGCCCCTGGATCGTGATTCCAAGGGCCACAACCATCATTTCGCCCGCATACGGTTGGGCATCAATGAAGATCGCGGCAAACCGTTCGTCATCGAACCTCCATTCCGCAAGGTTCTTGACCTCGTTGGCAGATGCTCGAATAAAGCCACGGCTAACGCTCGATTTAGTCGTTCTTGAACGAGTTCCACGGCGCGAAACATCCTTTCGAATACATCGAAATCCTGCTCGCGAACCAAACCGGCTGGTTGTTTAGAGTGCATGATCCGGATTGTAACCAGATCGTCGCGATTTTGGGTGGATTTTCCGCGGGCATTCGCCGAGAGCATAACGATTCCGGGCAAGCCGGGGGCATTCAAGAACTTGAAAGAAACTTATTCCTGCAGTACCACCGGGCGGCGGTTACGCCGCACAAGCAGCCGGTCGTAGAGTTTCTGGCTGCGGCCCCCACTGGCGTCGAGCAACACCATTTCCGGTGTCTCACGCGGGGAACGCGCCGCCGCCTGCCAGGAACTCAGCGTCTCTTTGATCACCTTGTTGCGCTCGGCGAGCGGGCCGACAAAATCAAAATTCAGATCGGCGAAACCAGGCTGCAGCGTCAGCGATCGATAGCCGATGTGCCGCACGACATCGTAACTATCCTGCATCAACTGCAACAGCAACGGTGGCATCCAATCGGTTCCCGAGGCCTCGATCGCCGGTTGCCAACCCATGTTCCAGCCGACGATCGCGCGTTGACCTGCGTCTCCCGTGAGCACCCAGACTGCTGCGGCGGAGTATTTCTGATCGTCGTCGGAGAGTTTCGGAGGCTGCTGGCCATACCAGTCCTTCAAGAGTTGCGCCGTCCAGCCCAGCGGTTTGTCGAGATGGCACAGGTTGCAGCCGTTCGGGCGGCCCGTCTGAACCGATACGGCTACGTTGGGACTCTCGATCTGATGACTGCGCAGCGCGCGCAGCAGGCCATAGTTGGTGTTCGGCATATGGCAGTTGTAACAGCGACTGCCTTGGGAACCAGCAGCATGATGGGTATGTGCGGGTACTGCGTACTGGTCGGCGGTGTGGCACTGCAGACAAGCGTGGTCGGAGTCCCGGTCGTGCTTCAACTGGTGATCGGCCCAGGCATCGAGCGAGCGAGGATCATCATCGGGCTTGTGCATTGCATGGCACGACATGCAGGACATTTCGCCGCGCAAATGGCACGGTGATCCGACCATACCGTTGTACTCGCGACCGGCGACACGCACCATTCCGTCGCTCCAGAATCGTTCATCAAAGTGCACCTCCGGATCGATCCCGATCGACTGCAGGTGCTTGCGCGTTGGCAGGTCGCGCTTCACAAGAATCAAGGAATCCGTCAGTTGTTGGCCGGGCCGATAATGAAAACCGTGCTCGATCTCATGTTGCTCTGATTCGCGAGTTCGCGCCAAGGTGTAACTGTGGCAGAGTCCGCAGATCTGGGAGGCGGTTTTCGGTGCCAACAGCGCCGGATTGACGATCGGATCTTCGGAGCGCGAGGCGTCGCCGTTTGGTGTCGTGCGGCGGTAGGTGACATGCGCAGCTGCCGGGCCATGACAGGCCTCGCAGGAAATCCCGAATTCCGCCACCTGCGAATCGGCTCCGTCCTCCTCGGGGCGCGTACGGCCATGCGTGGTATGGCACTGGATGCATCGCGAATTCCAGCGGCCCGTATCGGATGAGAATTCGTCGGGCGGCCGCAACATCGTGGCACTCGTTGGCAACCACTTCTTGTCGTCCTTGAAGTAGTGGACTGGCAGCAGACCGAGCACACGCGATTGTCCCGTCGGATACCAGTACAGCTGCAGATGGTGCGAGCCGGTCACCAGTGCAATCGGTCGCTCGATGCGAGAAGCCATTGGCTCGGCCGGGTCGAGCTCGCCATCCGGGTCGTCCATCACGGTCCAGTACTGGTCACCGCGCCGTTGGAGTTCGTAATACCGTCCGTCGAATGTCATGGGCGGCGCCGCGAAGTCGCCGTGCACCGTTTGTGGTGAAGCAACGCGGGTCATGGTGCGGTGATACGACGCGTGCCAACTGGCGAAATTGCGCGGATGACAGGACTGGCACTCGGCCGACGAAACGTATCCGTCCACCAGGACTTCCACCGGCCGATGATCGGCTAATGTCAGCTCGGAAACTCGTTGTTCGCGCGGGTACCAGACCCAGGCGCCGTACAACGCCGCCGCCACCAGACACAACACCAGAAACACCGCAAACTTGTCCGACAATTTCATGCATGCCTCGGGCAAGGAATTTCGCCGTGTTTTTCCCTAAACGCGAGGAGAACAAGGAGAATCAAGAGCAACAGGCTTCATCCCGGACATCATAACTTCGCCAACCTCGCATCGCAACGACCGCTTCCCAACCGCGCAAGTGCTCGGCGACGACGACTTGTGCAACGTGCGATTGCGATCCTCCACGATTGCGGAGCGCCCGAAGTCGCACGCCGCGGGCGAACTCGGTGGGTTCGCGACTTCGTGAGGCGACATGACCTTGCCCACGCGTTAGCCATGGCCGACGCGGCGGTATCCGGCTCGAGAGCGCACGGATCAAGGCCAACGAATGGTCACCCGTCCTAGAACAATCGGTCGTGTTCAGCCTATATTACTGGCACGAAATTCGCACGGAGTGAAGGAAGGGACACAATCATGAGTGGACATCCATCACGCGATGGCTGGTACGCGGCCGGGGAAGTGGACTGCTTTCCAGTGCCGCCACCCCGGGAACGGCCGAGTCGACTGGTGCTGCTGGGCGCGCCCGGCGCCGGCAAAGGCACGCAGGCTCGGTTGCTGTGCGAATCGCTGCGCGCCTGCCATCTCTCTACCGGAGAACTGTTCCGCGCGGCCCGGGATCAATGCGCATCGTCGCCGGCGATGCGGGCGGCGATCGAGGCGATGAATCGAGGCGAACTGGTTCCCGAGGAACTGGTCATCGCCATGGTACGCGAACGGGCGAACTGCCTGCGCTGCCACGGCGGCTTTGTGCTGGATGGATTTCCCCGCAACCAGACGCAGGCAATCGCGCTCGACGAGATTCTGGCGGAACTGCACATCGCGATTGAAGCGGTGGTCTACCTGGAGCTTCCCCAGGAGGAACTGGAGCTTCCCCTGGAGGAGATCGTAGCGCGCTTGAGCGGCCGGCGGACCTGCGTCGATTGCCGAGCGGTTTTTGATCTGGCGGCGAACCCACCGACGCGCAGTGGAGTCTGCGATTACTGCGGCGAACGGCTCGTACAACGGACCGACGACCAGCCCGAAGCAATTCGCGTGCGGATGAAGGTCTTTGAGGCGGAAACGCTATCGCTGGTCGAATTTTACGAGCGACTGGGCAAGCTGGTGCGCATTTCCGCGAGCGGCACGCCCGAACAAATTCGAGACCGTGTCCTGCAGGGATTGGATCGGAACGTCAGCGAGGTCGCCACGTGACCTCGAAGATTCCGTTACGCGTGATCACAAACGGAATCGCGATCCTTCCTGATCGGCTGGTGCCCGACGCCGTCGTCGCGTTCCGGGGGAATCGCCTGGTAGCCGTTGGCCGCGCGACGCGACGGATCCCGCGCGGCGCGGAGTGCATCGATGCCCGCGGGGGTTATGTCTCGCCTGGCTTCATCGACATCCACGTGCACGGAGGCGCGGGTGCCGACTTCATGGATGGGACAGTCGAGGCGGTTCGAACGGCCTGCCGGGCCCATGCTCGCCATGGCACAACAACGATTTTTCCCACGACCACTACCGGTACGCCCGAGCAGATCAACGCCATGCTGGCGAGTTGTGATGCGGCGCGCCGGGATCCGCAAGCGCCGGGACCCAGAATCGCTGGTGTCCATCTTTACGGTCCGTACTTCGCCGAGGACAAGGTCGGCTGCCATTCCAAAGCGGGCCGGCGTCCGCCACGCGAATCCGAATACCAATCGTATTTCGACAGCGGGATCGTCAAGATCGCCACCTGCGCGGCGGAACTGCCAGGAGCGATCGACTTCTACAAAGCGGCCCGTCGTCATCGTTGCCTGATCACCTGCGGACATTCGAACTCCAGTTGGTCGGAAATGAAGAACGCATTTCAGGCTGGCATGCGGCACGTCGATCACTTCTGGTGTGCGATGAGCTCTGTGCCTTCCATCCGGCAACGATTCGACGTACCGATGCAGGCGAGCATGGCCGAATTCGTGCTGGCGAATGCCGACATGAGTACCGAGGTGATCGCCGACGGATGCCACCTGGCGCCGGAATTGCTCGAATTCGCCTTTCGCATGAAAGGCTCAAGCCGCCTGCTGCTCGTCACCGACGCCAATCGGGCTCTCGACATGCCGCCGGGCGAGTACCGTTTCGGGCCGAGCAGCGACGGGCCGTGGTTCCGCAGCGACGGCAAGGTCGGATGGGCGCCGAACAACAGTCTCGCCAGCTCGATCGTCGGCATGGATCAAATGGTGCGGCAGATGCACCGTGTGACCAGCGCAACGCTTCCGGACGTGGTCCGCATGGCCAGCCTGACTCCCGCGGAACGCACCGGCATCGCGCGGGCAACCGGCAGTCTGGAAAAAGGAAAGCGCGCCGACCTGTTGATCCTCTCGAAATCGCTGGAAGTCCGGCAAGTCTTTGTCGGCGGACGGGAAATCCCGCTCAGCGAATGAATCGCGCGTCGGCCAACATCGCCGCCTCTTAGCAACAGGGCGGCGGTGTCGAGCCGCAGTCCGGCTTGTTGCTTCAGCGCGCCATGGCAGGCATAACAGCGGACCTTCAGCAGCGGCTTCACGTCCTGTTCGAACGGCCGGGTTCGGCCTGCGCGCGGCCGTACGTCGCCAGAATCGTGGCCAGCGACAGCCAAAGCCCGCGAAGGATCATTGCGCGCATGCCGTCCTCATCGATCTAAACCAACGCGCTGATCGCGTTTCCCTCGGCCAGCAGGTTGTAGGGGCGGCCCTGGCTGTCGAACGCTTCCAGGTCCCGAATCCCCATCGCGTGAAACACGGTTTTGGTAACGTCGGCGGGAGTGACCGGGTGCAGGGCCGGGTATTCCGCGAATCGATCGCTGCTGCCATAGGTCTGTCCACCGCGGATGCCGCCACCGGCAAGCACGTCGGTCAGGCAATGCGTCCAATGATCGCGCCCCGCGCCGCTGACGCCGCCACTGCGCGGGTCGCCGATTTTCGGCTTGCGCCCCATTTCGCTCGTGACCAGCAGCAGCGTCTCCGGCAGCAGGCCCCGGTCCGACAAATCTTCAATCAATGCCGAAAACGCCCGGTCAAACTCCGGCAGCAGATCTTCCTTCAAGCAGTTGAAGTTATTGCCGTGCGTATCCCAGCCTCCACCACTGGCGCATTTCTTGTCGAGCTTCTCCGGATCGCCGCGCCAGAACACCGTGATGAAGGGAACTCCCGCTTCGACCAGCCGCCGCGCCGCCAGCAAGCTCATGCCGTTCACCGTTTCGCCATAACGCTGCCGCGTGCCGGGTTGCTCGCGCGTCACGTCGAACGCCTCGGCCGTGCTCGACGACAGCAACAGCGAAAGCGCGCGCTGCTGCTGCGCGGTCCAGGTCCGATTGCGCGCGTAGGAATCGAACTCGCGCCGCGCGGAGTCCAACTCGCGCAGCAGGTCATGGCGGTGACTCAGGCGGGCCGCCGTCGTGCCCTCCTGCAGCCGCAGCGCGGGCACCTGGAACTTGAGCGGCTCCTTGTTATTCCCCTCGACATACAACGGATCGAATTCGACACCCAGGCGGGCCGCGAACTGGCCCGGACGCGTGTAGGCGGGCGCCCCCTCCTTTTGCGGCAGCGTGATGAAATTGGGCAGGTGCGGGTGGGGAGGTCGCTTTGCCGCCACGACGGCTCCCATACACGGCCAATCGTCGGCATACGGCGTACGGTTGTTGCCGAGCGAAAGAAACGTCGGGTCGGGCAGGTGTCCGGTCAAGTTGTAGTAATAACCGGCATGGTGATCGTTGGTGCTGACGGTGCCGCCCACGCTGTTGACCAATGCCAGGTGTTGTGCCTGCCTTGCCAGCAGCGGCAAGTGTTCGCACAACTGCACGCCCGGCGCCGAAGTGGCGATCGGTTGAAAGGGGCCGCGGTAGTCGGACGGCGCGTTCGGTTTCAGGTCCCAGAGGTCGATATGCGAAGCGCCGCCACTCAGGAAGAACAGAATTGTCGATCGGGCCCGGCCCGGTGCCGCTGGGGCATCGGGCGAAGCGGCCAACCGCGGACTGCCAAAGGTCGAACCGGCCAGACCGGCCGTCGACGCGACCAGAAAGGTGCGGCGCGAAACGGACGTAGGTGCGGGGAAATTCGGCAGAGACATGCGAGGCGGCTCCTGACCAATCACGGTCGACCGGAACAGCGGATAGCGTCGCCGATCCGGGCGGATTCTCAAGGATAATCGAGCGGCCCCGTCGCGATCAATCAAGAAAAGGCCGTTCGGTTCGATCGGTCCGCGCCGATTCGAGGGACGCCGCAACTCTCCGCCATCCGCCAGACTTTCGCCGCAAACAACGATCGCACATCGCGCGTGGGCGGACGGCAGCGCCCGCCTTCGAGTCCGACATACTCCAGGCAGAGCTTGTCAATATGTCCTTCGCCGCCGGTGTATTGCGAGATTTCGCGACTCAGATCGTAGAACGGCTGGACCACGCGCGTCATTTCCCGCTGCGCCTCGCCATAACGTTCGGTTTCCAGCAACTCCCAGAGCTGCTGGCCCCATTGCGGCCAGTAGTTCGAGACATGCAGATTAATGCCGCGCGCCCCGAGCGCATGGGAGAAGACGTACTGCAGGGAATTGTCGATGAACATGATCCGCTTCGAGTAATCGCGCATCGCACGCTCAAATACATAGCGATCCGGCGAGTACCATTTGATCGCCGCGACATTGGGCGCTTCGACCAGGCGGGCCACAAATTCCAGCGAAGTGTGGAATCCGGTCCAGGGCGTCGCGTAGAAGACGATGCCGACGCTGGCATGCTCGGCGATCACGCGCAACCACTCGAGGACATCTTCTTCCGTCGGCACTTCGTAGAAAGGCGCCGAGGCCTGCACTGCCAGGCAGCCCAGACGCTCCGCGCCCTTCACCAGTTCAATCAAGTCGCGCTGGTTTGTCGTCTGGACACCGAGGATCACGCCGACCTTTCCGTCCGCCGCGTTCCGTACCTCGGCGGCGCACCGCAGTCGCTCTTCCACGCTTAACGTGCCAAACTCCCCTGCCCCGCCGCAGACCAGGATCGCCCCCTTCCCCTCGCGGACTCCGCCCGCCAAGAGGAATTCGACGTGGCGTCGCATTCCCGGCAGATTGAGCTCCAGCGCACCGTCCTGGAACAACGTCGGAATCGGCACGTAGCACCCGGAGATGCGGGCGGCCAGGGCGGTCTTGTCGATCATCGGATTTCGCTGCTCAATGCGACGGGGGTGATCATGGGGACGGGTTGACGACGTTTTGCGGCCGACCATTCAAGAATGCCGCCAGATTTTCGACGGCCAGATCCATCAGTCGAGCACGCGCTTCCTTGGCCGCCCAGGCGATATGCGGCGTGACCAGGCAATTCCTGGCCGTTAAGAGCGGGTTGTCGGCCGCCGGAGGCTCCACCGAAAGTACGTCCACAGCCGCGCCGCCGATCACGCCGCTGTTCAACGCGTCCGCCAGATCCTGATCGACGATCAGCGGTCCGCGCGAGGTGTTGATCAGAAACGCGGTACGCTTCATCCGCCGCAACCTGGCCGTATTCATCAGCCCCTTTGTTTCCGGAAACAAAGGGCAGTGTAACGACACGACATCCGATTCGCTCAGCAATTCATCGAGTTCCGCAAAGCGGAACCGATCATAGGGTGGCGGGTTGACCTGCACGCTATCCTGCGCCAGGATCCGCATCCCGAAGGCGTTACCCACTTCTGCGACGCGACGCCCGATCCGTCCGAACCCGACGATTCCCAGGGTTTTGCCGTCCAGTTCAAACAACGGCGATTTCCAGAAGCACCAGTCGCGGCAGCTCGACCACTCGCCGGCCCGCGCCGCGTCGCTGTGCATGCGGACATTCAACGTAAGCTCAAGGATCAGCGCAAACGTGTGCTGCGCCACCGACGACGTGCCATAGGTGGGAATATTGCAGACTGGGATGCCGCGCCCCCGAGCCGCCTGCACATCAACCACGTTGTATCCAGTAGCCAGAACGCCGATATAGCGCAGTTCGGGCAATAGCGCCAGCGTCTCGGCGCTCAAGGGCGTCTTGTTCGTAAGCACGAACTCCGCGCCCCGCGCCCGCTCGACGATCCGTTCCGGTTCCGTGCGATCGTAGACCTCGATCGGCGCGAGTTTCTCGAACCCGTCCCAACTCAAATCGCCTGGGTTTAAGGTATACCCGTCGAGAACAACCGTTTTCTTCATCGGACTCAAGCACCGTTTGCTATGTTTGGGCGTGGAACGAACGCGGTCTCCAAGTGATACCGACGCGCCGGCCTTAAGTCAAACGGGTCGGAACGGCACCGCGGGGATCGCGGGGGTCGGGGGCACCGCGGAAGAAACGTGGGCGGCGCGGTCGGAGTGACCGCAGGGGTCGCGGACGGGCGCGGGTGACCGTGGAGGAAACGGCGCGGTTTCCACGTTCTCCGTTTTCTCGGCGTTTAAGGTCTTCTCGAGCATCTTGGCGGAACTGCGTAACTCTGGGGAGTGTTATCGGCTAGGGCTGGAAGCCCCAGTCACGCGCCTGCGGGAAGCCCCAGCCACGGCCCCAGGCGCGGAACCGATGACGCGCGCCGCTTGCTCGGCGGAGATCGTCTTGCCCTTCAATTGATAGACATACCGCAGGACTTCCGCCACCGCGGCATATTGTTCGCTGGGAATCGGTTGTCCGACCTCGACATGCCGGTAGAGTGCCTGGGCAAGCTCTTTGCGCTCGACGATCGGCACTCCGCTCTCCAGCGCTAAGCGGCGGATCCGTTGCGCCAGGAGGCCGGCCCCCTTCACCACGACCACCGGAGCGACCATCGTATCGATGTCGTAACGGATGGCGATGGCCAATTCGGTCGGGTTGGTGATGACCGCTTCCGAGGTGGGAACGATCGTCTTGAGCCGCGACATAGCCAATTGCCGTTGCACCGCTTTGCGCTGGCGGATGATTTCGGGGTCGCCCTGCAGTTCGCGAAATTCGTCGCGCAATTCCTGCTGGGACATGCGCAGTTCCTGTTCGAATTTCCAGCGTTGGTAAAAGTAGTCTCCCAGCGCCAGGACCAGCAGTGCCGCGGCCAGCCTGGTGGCGGTGTCGAGTGCGGAACTGGCCAGGAATTCCGTGAACTGGGGGACTTCCATGGCCGAGGTCGCGAGCAGTGCCGGAACGAGCGACGAGAACAATCCCACCGCCACCGCGGCGACAACAGTCACTTTGCCGAGGGAGAATCCAAGTCGCACCAGGTTGTGCAGGGAGAAGATGCGCTGGAATCCGCCGATGGGATCGATCCGCTCCAGATCCGGCGCCAGTTTCTCCGGCAGCCAGAGCAGACCAAATTGTCCCCAATGGCTGGCCAGCGCAAGTACCAGGAAGGTGGCCAGAATCGGCAACAGGTGCACGGCCAACCCCCAGCTCAATTCGATCCAGGTCGCCGTGGCGGTGCCGACGTCGATCACGGCTGGGGTGGCCTCGCCCCAGTACCGCTGCATCAGCGCCAACAGGAAATTCACCGCGTCGGGACCGAAGTAGCGCAACACCAACAGGCTGCCAAGCAACAGCGCGGAGGACGAAAGGTCCTGGCTGCGCGCGACCTGGCCCTGTTCGCGCGCTTTCTGGCGCCGATGGGGTGTAGCTTCAAACTGCTTGTCGTTCAGCGTTTCCGCCATGAGATCCGGTCGATCGGCCGCGGGGCGGCAAGGCGATCAGCATCAGCCGTCGCGCATGTCGGTCACCCGTGCCAGCACATTTTCCAAGGCGTCCTGGAACAGCCAGGCACCCGCGCCCATCGTGAACGCCAGTCCCGCCATCAACACGATCGTATTCAGGTTGAACCCAAGAGCCAGCACGTTCAATTGCGGTAAGGTGCGGCTGACGATTGCGGTGACCAGGACCGCGATCAGCAGCGCCAACAGGCATGGCGCGCCGGCGCGAATTCCCGTCGCCAGGCTGATCGTCATGATCTCCGTCAGTGCCGGCACGACGCCCTCGGCAAAACTTGCCTGGCCGGGCGGCGTCCATTCGTACGTATCGAGCAACGCGCCAAGCACTTGCCGATGTCCTCCGGTCGTCACAAACACTGACAACGTCACCATGTCCATCAGTTGTGTTGCGGAGGAGACACTCGATTCAAACGTCGGATCGAAGATGTCCGCCAGGGAAATTCCCGCGGTCTGACTGATCAACTGTCCGGCAACCTGCACTCCGGCGAACAGAATCGACGCCGCCAGGCCGATCGACAGCCCGATCAACGCCTCCGAAGCGACCATCCCCAGCAACTGCGGAAGCGAATCGATCTCGGGCAACGCGTGCCGGGTCTGCAGGGGGGTGATCGCCAGCGCCATGCCGATTCCCAGCAGCCCGCGAATCCGCGGCGGAATCGGCCGGACACCCACCACCGGCATCAGCAATAGCACGCCGGACAATCGTGTCAGCACCAAGGTGAAGATCAGGAAGGGCTGCGAGTAAAGCTCCAGCATCGCCGCCATCGACCCTCTCCTTCGGTTTCTGCCGCGCCACGCATGGCGCCTCGGGAACTCCTCCGCGTCCGATCAGCCGCCGCTGATCACGCGTGGGATGTTGCTGATCAAAGTTTGGGAATATTCCAGCAACTGCTGAAGCACCCATGGCATGCAGAAGCTGAGTGCCAGAACCATCGCGACGATCTTGGGTACGAATGCCACCGTCTGGTCTTGGACCTGGGTCAGCGCCTGCAGCAGACCGACGATCAGCCCGACACCAGCGCCGACCAGCAGGATCGGGGCGCTGATCAACAACGCCAGCATCAGCGCTTCACGGCCGAGATCGATCGCGGTCTGCGAGTCCATGATTGGCTCCAGCGTTAGTAGTAGGGGGCGAAGCTGCCCAGCAACATCTCGATGACCAGTCGCCACCCGTCCAGCAACACGAACAGCAGCAGTTTGAACGGCAACGAAATCATCGCGGGAGGGAGCATCATCATGCCCATCGAGATTGTCACGCTGGCGATCACGATGTCGAGGATCAGAAATGGCAGATAGATCTGGAAACCGATCAGGAACGAAGTCTTGAGCTCGCTGAGCATGAACGCGGGGAGCAGGACCTGCAGCGGTACGTCATCGTACGTGCTCGGAACGCTGACACCCGACGGGGCCAGGTAGTCCTGGAACAGCCAGACATCCTCGCTGTTGCCCGCCACTTCAATCTGTCGGCTCATGAACTGCCGGATGGGACGCGCACCGGCGTCCCAGGCCTGTTCCAGGCTCATCTCGGATCGGGGATCGGAGTAGGGAACGATCGCGTCCTGGTAGACCTGTTTCCAGACGGGCGACATGATCAATACGGTTATGAACAATGCGATCGACGTGATGACCTGGCTGGGCGGAAGCTGCTGAGTGCCGAGTGCCTGCCGCAGCAGGCCCAGCACCACAATGATGCGCACGAAACAGGTGGTCATCAGCAGGACCGCCGGAGCGAGACTCAACACGGTCAACAGCAGCATGACCTGCAATGACGACGTCAACCCCTCGCGACTGGTCCACGATTTCGGACCGCCGGCGATCCAATCGCTGCCGGGAATTGCATCGGCGTCACGCGCATCGCTTGCTCGGGGGGCGGGATCGTCCACGGCCAGAACGGCGTTCGCGCCGCACAGCGGCCCGATCAGCAGGATCGACGCGAGGAACCACGATCGCAAACTTGTGGCGCGGTTACCCATGTTCGGCTCCCGCGGCCCGGCGATTGGCCGGCCGCTGCGCGTCACGGGAGGAGGCGGGCGTGTTTTCGACGAAACCGCGTGCCGTCGATTCGTTGCTGATCTGCGCGAGAATCTGACGAAAACTGCTGGTCACGCTCGTCGGCTGAGCCTGCTGGCAGAGCCCGATCAGCCGCTCCGCTTCCGCCGGTTCGTCGACTTCTGCGAGCGATTGTATTCCGGTCGGAGAAACGGAAAGCAGCAGAATCTTGGAACCGAAACGGACGACATGCACCGACTGCCGCGGCGTAATCGACGCCCGACCGAATACCTCGACGACGTCGCGTGGCAGCATCGCGGTTGCCTTGGGATGAGTGCGCTTCACAAGCCAGACCAGGAACAGGAAGACGCCGATGACCAGTGCCAGGCTGCTGAAAATCGTGGTAATCGCCTTCGCGGAGGAGGAGCGAACCGAACGCTGCGGACCGGCGCCGCCGCTTGCCGCCGCGTCGGTCCCTTCGCCACCCGCGTACCGTTTCGTGCCACCGCTGCTCGATCGGCGCGGTGGAAGCGGAATGCCGTCGTCCAGGGGTTGCTCCGCACTGACCTGACGTACGGAGCGATCGGGCGAACCGTGGGATTGCGCGGCCGCGCTTCCGCGGAATTTCAACGGAAGCCGTTCGAGCGAATCCGCCTCGCGCGAAACACGCGAGCCTCCCCTGCCCTCGCGATCGGCGGCAATCGCCTGACGCGCCGAGAGCAACAACGCCAACAAGCCGGCGCATCCTGCGAGCGTTGCGATCCATTGCTGCCTCGCGCGATCCGACTTCTCCATCAGACGTCGTCTCCCGCAACAAGTTCCGCCACGCGAACGCAGAAATTGTCGTTCAATACCAGAATCTCGCCGCGAGCAATCAAGCGTCCGTTGACATAGATGTCGACCGGATCTCCGGCCAGTTTGTCCAGAGCAACCACCGAACCACGTCGAAGTTTCAGCACATCCTCCAGGAACATCTGCGTGCGACCAAGTTCGATCTTGAGATTCAACTCGACGTCGCGCAGCAAATCGAGAGTGGCTCGCTCCGAGGAAGGAGATGCACCGGAAAACTCGCGCAACTGGAACGGCGCAACGCCCGAGCGATGGGATTCGTTCGGTTGATCAATCGAGCGTAACGCTTGATCGGCCTGCGCGAGCAGCAACTGCACGTCATCAATGGCCGATTGGGCAGCCGCGCTGGCCGAGCGAACTGGACTGCCGTGCCCCGGACTATCGGTTGACCGGCCATCAGCAGCAACCTGAGTCGGCCCGGCTACCATCGCCGCCGTCGCTGTCGACGGACCCGCCACGGCACTCGGATTCGTTGCCACCGCGGCAGCCGTGCCCGCGCCGTCCGACTCCTTAGGCCGCACGCCTTCGGGCCGGGCCGCCGCCTGTGCCTGGCGCAGCAAGTCCTCGATCTCGGTTTGACCGACAGTTTCGGGTTCTTGCGCCATCGGAATCCATTCCTCGTAACGAGTTCCCCGACCCGTTGCCGCTCGCCGCTCGCCATCCTGGCGATTGTTTTTGTCGGGCCGACTACTGTTCGACGAAGGCGAAATTGCCGAATACGATCGATTTCAGAATCGACTTCCCGAACAGGTGGTTACTTTTCTCTAAAATCCGTCTTTTAATCAAGCCCAACCCGGGATCGGTCCGTTCGGCAACGTCCGCCGGTTCCGGACCGTGACCGGCACCCGGCTCACTGACCAGAGTACACCGACGCGATCGTTGTCGATGCTCAATTCCCGCACCAGAAACTGCCGTACCAGCATCATATTGCGAAAAGCCAGCCCCGAGTTTTCCAAATTTCCCGCATCTTCGCTATCTTCCGTATTTTGTGTATCGTCCGCCCCGGCAAGATATCCCCGGACATCGATCGTTGCCCGGTTGACGATGCCTTCCACATTGCGTCCCTCGTTCGACAGCGCCGTGACGCGTTTGCCGATCATGGAACTGGCGGTGGTTAGATTCTGGCCGATGAACATCGCATCGAGCGCATCGGTCAGCTGGTTCGTCGCGCCGATCTCTGCGGGGGTCGTTACCGTTCGCAGTGTCGAACGCCCTGCATCCGTCGTTACCCCGCTGATCCATCAGGTCAACTTCAAAGCGCTGGACCTGAATCCCCTGCTCGGCGAGCCTGTCGCGCAGCAGCGGCAGATTTTCGATCAGCAGGTCGCGTGTCGCGGCCGATTCGGCCTCCATGCGAGCGGCCAGCTGGCCGCCCTTCGACCAGAAGACATATCCGCCGATCGCCAGGGAGACGACGGTGGCCACGCAGAAGTAGATGAAAGCACCGTAAGCAGTCGGATCAGTTTCTTCATGATCGGGCCTGCTGCCGATGGCGGCCGAGCTCATCCATCGCTTTCTGTTCGAGGTTTCGTTCCTGCGTCTTGAATTCCTCGCGTCTTCGCTGGCGAAGTTTTTCCAGGATCTTCACTTCCCGGTCGGCTTCGACCAGTGCGTCGCGGCGAAGTTCAATTTGCTCGCGCAATTGTTCATCCCGCTTTGTCAGATGGTCGATCTGGGCTTCCAGCAGCAGCTCGTAGCGACTGACCCGCAGGACGCGATCGATATCGAGTTGCCCCGGTTCGATGGCGGCCCGCGACTCGCGCGAGATCTCCCCTTTTTCCCGCCGCAGTTCCTCGATCCGTTCGTGCAGAATCCGCTGCGCCTCGAGCGCCTCGGCAAGCCGGAGGCGCCGCTCGTCGCGATCGGATTCCCGAATCTTCAGCAGCGTTGCGAGGCGGAATTGAAAGCGGGACATCGGTTACTCGATTCAGTTTCAACGGATGTTTTTCGATGCGGTATTCGCGGTGGCCGGCGCGGCGCGCAGGTTTGCGGCCCGCTGCGCCAGTTGCAGCAGCTCGCCGCGCGCCACTTCGACCGACGATACCTGTTCGACCTCCTGCTTGAGGAATCGCTGAAGGTCAGGCAGCATGCCGATGGCCGTATCCACCATCGGGTTCGCTCCCGCCCGGTAGGCGCCGATCGAGATCAGATCCTCGTGGTCGCGGTAGGCGCCCATGAGTTCGCGGATCGTCTGGATCGCCTGGCGATGTTCCTTGCTGGTGATATCCGGCATCACGCGACTGATGCTTTCCAGGATATCGATCGCCGGATAGTGTGCCTTGGACGCGAGCTTGCGGCTGAGTATCAAGTGGCCGTCGAGCAGCCCGCGCATGGTGTCGCTCACCGGCTCGTTGGTGTCATCACCCTCCACAAGCACCGTATAGAATCCGGTAATGCTTCCGGTCGGTGTACGCCCCGAACGCTCGACCAGTCGCGGCAACAGCGAGTACATCGATGGGGGATAACCTTTGGTGGTCGGCGGTTCTCCGGCGGCGAGTCCAATCTCCCTTTGCGCCATGGCGAAACGCGTTACGGAGTCCATCATCAGCAGCACGTTCGAGCCCCGATCCCGGAAGTATTCCGCGATTGACGTGGCGACAAACGAGGCCCGCACGCGGACAATCGCCGGCTGATCACTGGTGGCGACCACCACCACACTGCGAGCCCGGCCGGCGGCGCCCAGATCCCGTTCCAGAAAATCGTTGACTTCCCGGCCGCGCTCGCCGATCAACGCAATCACGTTGACGTCGGCCGATGTGTAACGCGCCATCATTCCCAGCGTGACCGACTTCCCGACGCCCGCCCCCGAGAAAATGCCGATCCGTTGGCCTCGACCACAGGTCAGCAGTCCGTCGATCGCGCGAATCCCCGTGGAGAGCGGTTGATCGATCCGGGGGCGGGAAGTGGCCTTCGGCGGAGAGCGATGCACCGGGACGCGATGCGTGACGAACGGCGGAGCCTGTCCATCGAGAGGCTTTCCGAAGGCGTCGAGCACGCGTCCGAGCAGGGATGGGCCGACGCGAACCGTCGACGTGGTGCGCGCAAGTCGCACGCGGTTCCCGAAGCGGACACCCGAGGTCGGCCCCGACGGGAAAACCAGGGTGTGGTGGTCACGAAAGGCGATCACTTCCCCCGCCAGTTCCGGCGCGCCCGCCCTTTCGATCGTAACCTGGGCACCGATCGGAGCGGGAAAATCGGCGACCGCAACCATCAAGCCCTCCATACGTACCACCGTACCTGTGAGCGCGGCGGGTATCACCGTGGCGAGAGGTTCCAGGAGTTGTTCCAGCGGCGCGATCATTGCAGTTCCTCCGCCAGCCGCGCGAGCTGCGACTCGAGTTGCAGATCGACTTCGCCAAATTCGGTCTCCACTTTGCAGCCACCGGTCGAAATCGATTCGTCCGCCACGACCTCGGTTGCCGCTTCCCGACCGGTGCGGGCCACGAGTCGCGTCAGGTGTTCTCCCAGGAGCTGCTGGTCGCGGGGGTTGATTCGCAGTCGCAGTCGATTGCCTCGCGACGCCAGCTCCAGCGCCTCGCGCACCCAGGTCAAGGCGATTTCACGGTCGAGTTCCATTTCGCGACGGACCAGATTGCGGGCAATTCCCATCGCCAGTGCGACCAGATTGCGATCCCAGTAGACTTGCCATTCGTCGCGTGCGGCGCGAATACCGTCGACGGCCTTGTCGAGCGCGGGCACGGCCGCCGCCAACTGCTGTTCGATGCGCTGACTCAGTAGCCGCTCGGCCGATTGCATCCCCTGCTGCAATCCTTCCTGTTCCGCCCGCTTTCGAATCTCGTCGGCCTCGGCGCGGGCTTTGGCGACAATCGTTGCGGCTTCACCACGCACCTGTTCTAGGTACCGGTGCGCTTTTTCCGTGACGTCGTCCAGATTGAAGCGGGACGCGGAGACACCCTCTCGATGCGCGAATTCACCGGCTTTGATGATCCCTGGCATTCCTGGCTCCTAGACTCCTGCTTCCAAACGAATTGCGGGAGGCAGCGGGATCAGGCCCCGTGCCGCGAGCCGATCGGCGCTGCGCGCGACCGCTTCCTGGGCGCCATCCAGGTCGCTCAACCGCCAGGGCCCCATTTCGGCGAGCCGACGCTGCAGCTGGCGCACCTCGGCCGCCGGCAATTCTCGTTTCATGCGTTCGAACAGCCCGCGATCGGCGCCCGCCATCGATAACAGCAACAGCTTGGGGTCGGTGTGGTGCATCACGAGTGCCAACGACCGGGCGTCCAGCGAGGCCAGTTGCTCGAAGCGATAGCGGTCGCCCAGTTGGGGCTGGTCCTCCGCATCCGCGCGTGGCGCGGACCGCAGTGCGGACTGCGGCGCCGACTGCGGCGAGGTCCGCATCGCGGCGAAGATGTGGGGGGATTTGAGGGGCGCCACCGTGTGTGCCACGATTTCCCGCGTCGGGAGCGGGCGTTCTTGATCAGCGCGGTCCGATCGCAACAGGGCCCGCGGATCGCGCGGTTCGAGTCGTCCGGCCCTGGAAACGTCCGGGTGCGGGGGCGGTGCCGCGCGCCGCGGATCGTCGGCACCGCGCCGAATTGCCGCCCCGTCCAACTCGCTCGCCAGATCGGCATGGGAGTGCGCGATTTCCGAGAGCAGTGCGCGGCGATCCTGGCTCGGCATCGCCCGCAAGATCGCCGCTACCGCCTGTGTGCCATGGGAGCGGCGAACGGCGGTCTGGACGTGCGCGGTCAGCAGCGACTCGAGTTCACGTTCAATGTCCTGGAGGACTTCAGGCCGCGTCTGATCGAGACGCGCGACGCGATGGATCACATCGGATTGAAGTTCCGGCGGCCATGCCGCAAGCAATTCGGCGGCGCGGTCGGGAGCCAGATGCGAGACGACCACGGCGATCGTTTGTGGATGCTCGCGCTGCAGATGAACGGCCAGATGCCCGCATTCCATTTCGTGCAGGAATCGGAACGGCGGTATTTCCTGAGGTGGCGTTTCGACGGCGGCAGGCGGCGCGCCCGCTTGCGCGGCGGAGGCGAACCTTCGCGCCAGCGAATCGTCGATCTCGATGCCGCTGTCGTCGGAGTGCGGATGCCGGCGGCCACCGGCCAGGAATTCACCCAGCACCTGATCGCGCTCCAGGTCCGGCACGTCGCGCAATTCCATGATCGCTTCCCGCACACGGGCCGATTGCGTTTCGCCCATCTGTTCGAGCAGCAAATCGGCCTGCAGTGTGTCGAGCGCCGAGACAAGGATCGCCGCCTTTCGGAGCGCTGCCGCTGATGTCATGCCACATCTCCAATCCAGTTACGCAGAATATTGGCGGCGGTTTCCGGATCTTCCTTAACCAGTTCGGTCAACTCCGAGCGGAGATTCGGCCCTGTTCCGCGGAACGATCGTTTTTGTCGGGCCGATTTCGCGGCATCGGCCTCGCTGTCCTCCGGAGGAGAAACCACTTTCAGTTGAGGCCCGGACGCGGCTGCCGACGCCTCGCCGGCTGCACTCGGGCCTGCGGCCGCGTCGGCCGGCGCGGGCTTCGCAAGCCCTTTGAGAAACAGCAGCGCCACCAGTCCCAATCCGATCATGCCGATCGACTGCCAGTTACCCGCCAGCCAGGTGGTCGCCGTTTCCGCCATGCTAGGCTGCGCCAGCGGCTCGGGCGTCAAATCGGGGGAAAAGGAGATCGATACCAGGGAGCTGCCGTCGGCGCCTTTGGTCTGCGGAAGGACGCCGACCATCGCCGCATCGATCCGCTTGCGTGCGTCGGCTTCCAGCTTCTTCAAATCGTCCTCCGCCGGGGCGGTATCTTTGTCCGCCTTGGGATTCGCTTCCCGCCAGACCTTGGTGAGATAGCTCATCGGTACATCGATCGATGCTTTGACGGTCTTCGGCACCAGTCCGGCTTTTTGACTCTCCAGTCGCTGTTGCGAATTGATCAGCCGTTCCTCGGTTCGCGTCTCGGTGGCCCGCTCCGTGGCGCTCGCCGCGGCGACCTGTTGCGACGAATTGCCGATCGCGTTGGGAAACGTTCCCGGCCGGCCTCCGTTGTTCGCCATCGCCATCGGCGTTTCCTTTTCCAGCGTTTTTCGATCGACCGCGACCGGCTTGCCTTTGAAGTCGGTGCTGTAGGTCGTCTGGTAGAGTTCCGGGTCGAGTTCGACGCTGACCCCCACGGCGATTCCCGGATACATCGGCACAAGCCGTTCGAGGATTTTCGATTTGTACGATCGTTCATAGAGCCGCATCGACGTCAGGTAAATATTGTCGTTGCCGCCTTGGGGCCGGTTCGGATCGGGGCCGGAGTGCGTGATTCCGGAATTCATATCGAGTACGGAGATATTTCCCGGTTTCAGGCCCGTCAAGCTGCCGCGGATCGCCTCGCGGATCGCGTTCACCTCCTCGTCGCCCAGGGCCCGATTTCCCTTGGCGCGCACCGCCGCCAGCGCCGTGCGCTCGCGCACGCGATGCAGTCCCCCTCCCTCCGATTCGTCGTAGACCACCTGCGCCTCGTCGATATCGCGCATCTTGCGAATGATCTGGGAAAGTTCTTTCTCGGTGGCGTTCTTGAAATTGCGACTGCGCTGCTCCCGCGACGTCCAGGGACTGTCTTTACCGATCGCCTTGTCGGTGAAACTGGTAAGCAGATCGGGCATCGAGTCGTTTTCCTGGATCGCCTTGAGATAGGCATCTTTCTGGCTGCGGGGCACGAGCATCCGCAGGCCCTCGATGCGGGAACCGCGCAGGCCGGCTTTGGAAAAGGCCAGGTCCATGTTGGCCAGTTCGCGCATGTTGAACGTCTGTCCGCCAAACAGATACTCATCGCCCGCCGATGTCTGGACGCGGAACAGGTAGGCCAGGCTGACCCCGATCGCCACCAGCAACAGCACGGCGATCAGCCGCGCCGACGGGGTCATCGAGCGGAGCAGTTCGGTGATTTGAGCAATCGACTGGTTGACGAAGTCCATCCGTGGAGCCTCTCGCAACGTGAATTTCCGGCAGCGCCCGCCGGCCGGTTATGGGCAACGACGCCGGTTCAGATCCTCACATCCTTGATTTCCTGATAAGCCTGCAGCAGTTTGTTGCGTATCTGCATCACCATCCGGAACGACAGGTCGGCCTTCTGCAGCGACGTCAGCACTTCCGCCGGATTAACGTCTTCGCCGGTCAACAACTGCTGAACGGCGCTGTCGGCGTCCATCTGCATGCTGTTGACCTGCTTCAACGATTCGATCAACAGATTCTTGAACGATCCCTGGCTGGCGGCCGCGCCGGCGGATACCCCCGCGGACGCGATTCCGGGCGACCCGGCGAGCGCAGCGGCGGGCCGCGGCAAAGGGATGCTCGACTGCGGTATTCCGATCGTATTCATCTGCTATCCTCCGGTACCGATGCCTCGATATCAGGCCAGAATCCGCAACGTCTGCTGCGACATTCCCTTGGTGATTTCCATGACACCCACGTTGGCCTCGTAGGCCCTGGTCGCCTGCAAGGCGTCGACGAACTGTTCGGTTAGGTTGATGTTCGGATACGCCACGTAGCCTTTCCATTTCCCGTCCTTGATCGCCAGCGGATGGTGCGGCTGATACTGGTAGCGGGGCTCGACATCCTCGGTCGGCGCCGAGGCCACGCGCACACCCGCGGCGCCCTGGGACGTGGAAAGCTGGTCGTCGGTCTGAAACACGACGTGGCGCGCCTGGTATGGCGTGACGTTGCCCGACTCGTCGCGCATCGACGACATGTTGGCGATGTTGCCCACCAGCACTTGGTGCCGGGCCTGTGCGAAGTTGATCGTCTCCTGCAGCGCAGGGATGCTGTTCGATTGCAGGAAGGATAGGGTCATTGTTGGTGACACTCCATCGTGAGCGCTCCGTCGTCCGCACGCTGTTGATTCTTCGATCCCGCAAGCTGCAACCCGCATGCCGTGTGCAAATGGCAGGTGCCTGCCGGGGCTCGGTCTTTCCAAGTCGTTGCAGCTGTCCGCATTTACCTCAAGTCTCCTGAATGCCCTGGTTCGAACGTCGCCGGCGGACCGGCATCTTCCGCCGGACGACCGGCAGGAATTGCCGGTTTCAGGCAGCCCGCGCCGGCGCCTTCGCGCGGGGCGCGTAGCCATAGGCGCGGAGTTTGTTAGTGAGGGTCCGTACGCCGATGCCGAGCGCTTTCGCGGTTTTTTCGCGATGGCCGTCAAACTGCTCCAAGGTGCTCTCAATCATTCGCCGCTCCATGTCGTGGAGATTCGTTCTGGCGCTCGACGAGTTCTCGTGGGAACCGGCATCGATCGCGGGGAATGCCTGGCTGGACGGGTGGGCCTGGTTGGACAGGTTGGCGGGCAGCCAGAGGCGCAGATCGTCCGCACTCAGCCATGCACTGCTTCCCAGCACGGTGGCCCTGGTCATGAGGTTCTCGAGTTCGCGGATGTTCCCGGGCCAGGAGTAGTCGCGCAACAGCTGCAAGGCGTCGCCGCGGAGCTGCATCGGCTCGCGATCGACGCGCGTCGCCGCCAGTTCCAGGAAGTGCGCGGCCAGTTCGGGAAGATCATCGCGACGCTCGCGGAGCGGCGGTACAAGCAGCGGAATCACCGCCAGGCGGAAGTAGAGATCCTCACGGAAACGTCCGTCGCGAACTTCGCGAGCCAGGTCGCGGTTGGTCGACGCCAGGACCCGCACATCGACGCGGATCGTCGCACTCGACCCGACCCGCTCGAACGACCGCTCCTGCAGCACTCGCAGCAGTTTGGCCTGCAGCGGCAATGCGATTTCGGTGACTTCGTCGAGCAGAATCGTCCCGCGATCCGCCAGTTCGAACCGTCCCACGCGCGGCGCGTCGGCACTGGTAAACGCGCCCCGTTCGTGACCGAACAGTTCGCTCTCCATCAGCTGCGGCGACAGGCTGGGACAGTTCAAGCTGACCAGCGCTCCGTTCGCCCGGGGACTGTCGGCATGGATTGCCTTGGCCACCAGTTCCTTTCCGGTCCCGCTTTCGCCGCAGATCAGCACCGTTTCCGAGGTGCGCGCGACCTGGGAGATGCGTTCCCGCAAACGCATCATCGCCTCGCTCGAGCCAACCAGCCGGGGCCCCTGGGCAGCGTTCGGCGGCGCCAATGTCGGATGACGGGCCGGCGATGCATGCCGCGCCAGAGCGCGGCTCACGAGCGATTCGATCTGGTCGGCGTCAAACGGCTTTTCAATATAGTCAAATGCGCCATGACGCATCGCCTCGACCGCGGACGACACGCTGGCATGCGCCGTCACCATGATGATCTGCGACTCACATTGCCGGGACTGCAAGGCGCGAATGAATTCCAGTCCGCTCATTCCCGGCATCCGTAGATCCGTGATCACGACGTCGACGGAGTGCCGTTCGAGCCATGCCAGGGCTTCCACGGCACTGGCGCAGCTGTTGGCGCAGTGGCCGGCATGCCGCAGGATGTCGGTCAGGGATTCCCTCGCCTGGGGATGGTCGTCGACCACGAGGATCGAGGCCGCGGCTTCCTGCGAACGAATCATGATTCCTCCACGGTGGTTGGGACTTCAGGAATCCGGATGGTGAACGCCGCGCCCCCTTCCGGACAGTTCAAGAATTGCAGTTCGCCGCCATGGGCTTCGGCGATACGATGCACGATCGCCAGTCCCAGGCCGGTGCCCTGGCTCTTGGTAGTAAAGAACGGCTCCAGCAGCCGCTTGCGGATCGGTTCGGGGATTCCGGGTCCACTATCGGCGACCTCCAGGTCGACTCCGCAGGGCATCGCCGTCGCGGTGATCACCAATTCGCCGCCCCGCGGCATGACATCCACGGCGTTGAGCACCAGATTGAGCAGCGCGCGGCGGACCATGGTGCGATCGGCCTTCAGCCGCAACTGCGCGGGAACGTGGATTCGCGAGTCGATTCCCTGAGCGCTGAGCTGCGGGGCCAGCGAACTGCAAAGCTCCTCGACGACTCCCCGAATTTCGAACGATTCGTATTTCGGCGAGCGGTCGGCGGTGAACTGCAGCAGGTCGCCCACCGTCACTTCCAACGCGCGGAAACAGGTTTGAATCTTGTCGACGACCTGAAGGCTGTCGGCATCGTCCTGCACCCGGCGGCGCAACAGACTCAGATACAACGTACAGGGTGCCAGTCCGTTGCGCACTTCATGCGCAACGTGCGCGGCGATCTGTCCCAGATCGGCCAGGCGATTCTTCCGCTCCAGTTGACGATTCTTGAACTCCAATTCCTCCGACAGCCGCCGGACCTCGTCACGCAGCACGTTCTGGGTCTGCTGCAGGCGTTCGGTGGCCGACTCCCAGAGGGCGAGCAGGTCGGCGAGTTCCAGTTCGCCGGAAGAGGCCCGTCCTGAATCGGCGTCGTTCCTGGTCGCATCGGAGCGCGTTTCATGTTGCTGGTCCATCGGAATTACCCCGCGGTGAGATCGAAACTCGCTGTCGGCTGTGATTGCGAATCGTGGTATGCCGCGTGGGCCGCCACACCCGACTGCAGATCGCGCAGCCGTTCGGCGCACGAGTCGCGGCGTTGCTTCAAGGCGTCCTCGCATTGCTTCTCCAACTGCATGACTTCGCCCAGCAGCTGGTCGCAGCGCTGGGAGACCAGCCGGCAATGCTCGCGCGCTTCCTCCGATCGCCAGGTTCGGGTTTCCGGATCCTGTTCGCGATAAGGATCGAGTTTCCGTTCCGTGGCGCGGAGATCAACGATCAATCCTTGTTTCGCCGCGAGAATCTGTAGCAGGTGCGTGATCTCGCCATTGGCGACATGTTCCTGCTGCACGCGGGACAGTTGGCGCATTTGTTCGAGTATTGCCAGCTTCTGGTCGATAAGAGATGCGAGGTATTCCGTTTGCATGCGGGCTTCCAATGCGGCAACCAATCGGCGGGCGTCCTGCCCGCCGCTTACAAAGTACTCAGCCAATCCAAAAGTTGTTCCCACTCCTGGCGCCGGTAGCGGGTGACACGCGAGAATTCTCCGTCGTCGGCGATTCGTTTCAGCACATATTACGTTTGTTTGATCGTTCCTCGCGCCTCGTCGTTCTGGGCCAGCCGCCGGTGGCAGTTTGCGATCTGCACCATCGCCTCCAGCGTGATTGGTCCTTGCGGAATTCGATTGATGGCCAGCGAGTATTCCTCCATGGCGCCTTGACAGTCCCCGAGTTCGAACAGGGCGTCGGCGCGCAGCCGTACCGATGTCTCGTCCGGGACCAGCGGACTCATCGTCCGCGTCAGATCGACCGCCAGTTCAAATTCCCGCCGTTCGAGCAGGACCTGGAACGCGCCCTCGATCCGTTTGCGAAAGCCGTCGAGCGAAACCCAGGGATTGCTGAATGTCTCCGGAGAACCAGCCCGTTGCAGCAAGCGACGGAATGCCTCGAGCGCCGACTCGTCCCGCCCCTTGGACAGGTAGCCTTCGGCCTCCTCCAGTCCCGCCGCCAGGCCCTCGGGCGTGTTCTGGTCGGCGGATGCGGTGCGCGCGAACTGGGCCAAGGCCGCGTCCGCATCTCCGAGCCCCGCCATGCAGACACCGATCAAGTAGCTGGCGATTCGTGATGGAGCTTCGTGATGGCGGTCGAGTTCTATCGCGCGGCGGAGCAGTTCCATTGCCCGCTGGTACAGCGCCAACATCGCTGCGTGGTTCCCAGCGTCGTCGCGCACGTAGGCTTCGACCAGCAGTCGCTGCTGCTCGATCTGGTGATCGCCTTCCCGCTGCAGCCCTTCCCGAAGGTAGGGCAATGCTTTGGCGTACCGCCCGGATTCGTACAGGCTCCGCGACAGCTTTACCAGTCCCTCCGTTTCGCGACCGGCAGGCCATCCGCGGCGATGGGCTTCCTCGAGGTAGCGGCTAGCCATCATCTGCAGCCTGCGTTGCTGGTCGGTGTCGTCGGTCACCCGAGCGTCATGCGCCAGCGCGGCGCCGAAGATAAACAGCGCGCCGGGCAGATCGGTCTCGGGAGCCCCGCCATGCGCGAACAACTTGGCAGCCCGATCGCGGGCCATCTCGACCTCGCCCGCGTCCAGAAATTCCAGCGCCTCGGCAAGCTCCACATGCTCGATCAACGGCTCGCGCTGGATCCATTGCGTCGCCAGCCAGACGACCGCCGTGGTGACCGCCACGAATGCCCCGAGGAGTCCCAGCACGCGCGCCGGGGTACTGCGCACCGCGGAGCCGGTCCATCCACGGACCCGAGCGTTCCAACTCGGCTTGAGCGGCGCGCTGCCGGTTTCCGCGTCGGGAGTCTGTTGTGGATCGCTCATGAAGTCGCCGTCCCTTCCCCACTCTGCGCGATCCGCCATGAACCTGGCGATCGAAAATCGCGCGAGATGCCGGGAGATTGGCGCGGAGTATGTACTCGAAGCGAGGTCACCGCGTCAAGGGAAAATGGGGAAGAGGCAGATCAGATCGCTTCCTCGATCCGGCCCGAACCGCGTGGGGCTCAGGCAGCGCGTCAATTCCAGTCGCTAGAGTCTTCCGGTGTCGATTCGGGCTGCGCCGCCTGACCGGTCACGCGCTCCATCAGCCAGACATTCAAATCGCTCAACATCTTGGTCGTCAGTTCATCGCCACACGGATACTGGCGCAGCGCAATTCCCATGCCTGCCGAATGTACCAGACGCAGATCGGCACACGACTGTTCCGTCGTGTAGCGCCGGGAATCGCGATTGCAGGCGATAAACAGCGGCAAGTTGCGCAGTTGGCGCAAATCGCGCAGCGGGGTTCGACCCTGGGGAAAGCCACCGCCAATCGAAGCCAGACCGGCGAATCGGCCGGCATTGCGCAATCCGACCCGCAAGGCCATCGTACCGCCGCAATGTAATCCGGCCAGAAAAATGCGGTCGGCCGCAACATGGAATCGGCTGCGGGCCAACTGGATCGCCTCCAGCACGCGGCGTTCGGCTGCCTGGGTGCTTTCCTCGTCCTCACCCCATGAAAAGCCCGGTTGCGACGACCGCGGACTGACGCCGCGCGGCGCGACAGCGACATAGTTACGCATGCTGATTAGCGGCATGACGCGCTGCAACTGCCGTTCGTCGTCGCCAGGTCCGTGGCACCATACCAGCAGAGGATACGCGTAGTTACGTTCGTAATGCAGCGGAGCGAATAGCGCCGCCGTTGACTCCACGCGAACCCGCGCCTGGACAAGATCGACGGTGGGTAACGGATTTTCCAGTGGCTGCTTGGAAGGCTTGTTCAACAAACTTCCGGGCTGCATCTGAATGCGATTCATATCATTCCTGTTTGCGGTATCATCCGTTGGTCGCCGGCACATCGCGCGAACCGTTCTCCGCACTGGCCGAGTCCCCCGAAAGCTTGGCGTTTTAGGTCAGACGAAATTTTTTGTCAATTGCAACCCGACCCGTGATGCACCCCGCGCCCCGGGACTACGGGACGCAACGAACGGAGCCACGGACGATCGGCGCGACAGAATCGTCTCTGGCCTCGCGCACCCTCCGTGACGGAGACGCAAGACCGATGATGATAGGGTCCCGGATCAGCTCTTTGCTAGCAGTTCGCCCATGGTCTTCACCAGCGACTTCACCGCATCGAC
>VGZA01000028.1 GCA_016872775.1 Planctomycetota bacterium
GCCTGTACGCTGTGCTTCGTCCGCCAGCCACTCCAGCAACTCCGGAACCGCAGGCTGATTTTCGCGGCTGACATCGTCCACCGGATGCACAATGCCGCGGCCCAGCATGTGGTACCAGAGCCGATTGGCGAAATTCCTGGCAAACGGCCGGCTGCTCGTCAAGAAAAGGGCGAACTCTCTCCGCCACTGCGTGGTGCGGGGCTGTGCGCCCGTCAGAAATCGCGGTCGTTCCTCCGGCGGCAACTCGCGAACCACATCGACCAGCCGTGCATTACCGACCGCGATATCGCGGCGCTCCAGGCCCGCAAAGAAGCGGTTCATGCGCGTGAAGTCGTCCTTGGTCCATCGATCGAACGGATGATCGTGGCAGCGAGCGAAGCATCGCCCACCGCATCAATAAGTATTGAATCACCAGTAGACCCGCGATCATGGCCAGACCGCTGGCCGCCAGCAAGCCGCTGGCCCGCATCACGACAGAGATCGCATCGTCAAACATGGCTCAGCGCTCCTCGTTCACCTGCTTCTGGCGCTTCTCTTCCGATCGGATCAGTTTTTTCAATTCCGCCAACTCACCCGGCGTCAGCTTCGCACCCTGCACGAGATGTGCGACCAACGGCACGACGGAACCCCACACCACTCGCTCCACAAAATGATCGAGCTGCGTTTCGCGGACCTGGTCAGGCGCGATCGTCGCCGAGTAGCGCGTCGGCAGTTTGCCGACTTTCGTGCGGTCCACTCATCTTTTGTCCACCAGCCGGTTCAACCTGGTTTGCACCGTCGTGTACCCCACGTCGCGTCCCAGACAATCGTGGACCTCGGAAAGCGAAAGTCCGCCATGCTCCCAGAGCAGATTCAGCAACTCCAGCTCGCCGGCTGTCGGATTGGCTCCTGCTCCCTGCATGGCAGTTCCTCGCTTGATTGCTGCCGGTCACTCGTTCGGACTCGATAAGTCCCGGCAGGGCCGACGGCCGGTTTTGTGACCTGCGTCGTAAAATTTATGACAAGCGTCATAAAACGTCAAAGGCCGCTGGAAGAAAAATGGCCCTATCCGATTTTGTGGGAGCGACTGCCGGTGGCTACGCGGCACGCGAACGCACCAACCAGGACGGTGCGAGCGGATTGCCTCGCCGCACCGGCGGTTCCTCACGGTCCTCCTGTTGCACACTGTCAATCAACTGCACAATGCGCTCGCGGATTTCCGTCGATTGATAGTAGAAACTATGGGCCAGAGTCGGATTGGCGAACGCTTGAACGATGCGCGACTTCACGGCAAAAACGTCGGCCGAGGAAATGACCGTGCGTAGCGCCTGACTGGTCTGATCGCTGAGTTTTGCGCTGATCGCTATCGCTTTGCGCAACAACTCGTCACTGATCGGCTCGAGACTGTCGACGCCGGGTGGATGCGTGGTCACGCGCACGAACGTCCCCGAGTCAGCTCCAAAGACCGCTTTGCGAACCAGAAAGGGGAGCGAAATCCTGCCGAGGTAGTGCGTCCCGCGCACAAAGCCGCATGCGACCAATCGGCCAGTGACCTTGGCGATTGCCGAGCAGAGCCCCATCGAGACCTTCAGGACCAGGAACGGAAGTGTGGCGCACACCCAGAGCACAACGATGGCAAAAGATCGGAACGGCAACAGTGTCGCTGCCGCATCGAGCAGCGTCCGCAGCAGCGAAGGCTCCTTCTCCAAGGCGAGTTCGCCGGATTCTTCGGTGACGGTCGCTGCCGACAACGCCAGCGTTTGGGGACGACTTGCCTGAATCGACCTCAAGAGCCGATAGGCGACCGTCTCTTTGATCTGGCTGCGGTAGTCGACCGGTGGCGGCTCCGTCACCGGCACGGCAAAGTCGCTGAGTCGTTTCGGTTGCATGAACTGGCGGATAAACTTGCCCGGCTGACGGGTGATCTGTTGTGCCGCGAGCAGTCCGGCGATCGCCTCGTCGACCACGTTGCCGTCCGCACCGCCAGGAGACGCCGACGTAACACCCTGGTCTTTCCGCTCCACTTCCTGGTTGGCAAAGACGAACGCACTAGCGCGCCCGGAACCGTAATAGTGCGGGTGGCGGCGAGTGGTGCGTGATCTCGAGCGGATCAGTTCGCCTCCCATCGTGATGATGACGATTGCCGCCGCAAGACACGCCATCCATTCGTAACCAGGCCAGTTCCGACATGCCCAGGCACAAGCCCAAACCAGTGCGGAGTAGATCGGGATGGAAATCCAGCGGTAATCCAACGACTCCCAATGCCGAAAATAGAGCACAGGAGTGCCCAGAGTGATGACCTGTCCGAGTTTTTGCGGCCGGGTAGTCAGTTCATCGAGTGCATTGAGAATCACATTGCCGCCATGCGAGTGTCCGACAAGGTGATAACGAACGATACGAGGATCTTGCTCCAGGGCTCGCAGGCGCCCGGCCAGAGCCCGCCCCGCTTCGCGCCTCGCTTTTTCGCTGTTCTCACCGCACCAGGCAAAGGGTAATCGACGGGAAGGATCACGGGTCACTTTCGCCCGTGACGTCCGGTTCAAGTGTTCCCAGCAGCGGGCTGCGGAACCCCTTGTTCGCAATTTTTCATCCAGGTCGCGGCAGAAATCACTTCCCGGCGTCCACCAATCCCCTTCTTCCTTATCGCTGCTGTTGGCGAAGGTACCGTGAATGAGCAGGATGGTTTCCAATCCAGGAGCGGACGGTGCGAGAAGAGCCGGTTGTGCGAGGGATTCCGTGGTATCTCCGATCAACTCCTTGCCGGCCATCACGTGAATTGGATGCCATGACGAGATTTTCACTTGTTTCGCTCCTTTGCCAGCGCCTCCCAGTTCGCCCAGCTACGGCGACGCGCAGAACCAAGCTTCTTCGAACAACGGGTTTTGCCGACGGTTTCTAAAGAAAATCCGGCAAGCTTGAGCAACTCCCCGCCAAGTCGGTGCCCGATCGTCAGATTCACGAGCGCGTGGGATTCAAGCCGCGCGAAGTACGAGGCGAACCAGCCTGTTTGGTCAGAGCATGATCGGGTGAACAACTTCGCCGTGAACGTCGGTCAACCGGAAATCGCGTCCCGCGTAACGATACGTAAGCCGTTCGTGGTCCAATCCAAGCAGGTGCAACAGGGTCGCGTGCAGATCATGGATATGCACCTTATCGTCGCGAGCGAAGAAGCCGTAATCGTCCGTGGCACCATACCGGAATCCCGGCTTGACCCCGCCGCCCGCCAGCCACATCGTGAATCCTTCGGGGTTGTGGTCCCGTCCGTTGCTGCCTTCCACGGTGGGCGTCCGACCGAACTCACCACCCCACCAGAGAAGTGTATCGTCGAGCATTCCTCGGGCTTTCAGGTCGCTGAGCAGTCCGGCAATCGGAAGATCGACTTCCGCCGCGTTTTTTTCATGTCCATTCTTGAGATCGCTGTGCTGGTCCCATTGCACCTTGTTATCACTATGGGTGACCTGGATAAAGCGCACGCCTCTTTCGGCGAAGCGGCGTGCCAGCAGGCACATCCGTCCGAAATTCGCCGTGGCCGGTTGATCGATCCCGTACAGACGCAGCGTGGAGGCTGATTCCGCCGAGAGGTCCTCGACTTGTGGCATTTCCCGTTGCATTCGGAATGCCAATTCAAACGAGCGAATGCGGGCGTCCAGCGTCGGATCGGCGTTGAAGCGCTGCAGGTGCTCCCGATTGCGCTGCGACAGTTGCTCGAGTTGCCGCTGCTGAATCTCGCGAGGCAGCCAGGGGTTCTCGATATATTTTACCCGCGCCTTGTCGGAGGGCACGCTGGCATTTCCAAGCGGCGTCCCCTGGTATGCGGCCGGCAGAAACGCGGCACCCCAATTATTGATTCCGCCATGAGCCAGTGTCGGACAAATCGATATGAACGCCGGCAGGTTCTGATTTTCCGTCCCTAACCCGTAACTCACCCACGATCCGATGCTGGGCCGCACGAAACTGTCGCTGCCGGTGTGCAACTTGAGCAGTGCTCCGCCGTGGGCCGGATTCGTTCCATGCACCGAATGCAGCATGCATAAGTCATCGGCATGCCGCCCCAGGTGGGGAAACAGCTCGCTGACCCAATGGCCGCACGCACCATGCCTCTGGAATTTCCAGGGCGTGTTCAGCAAGTTGCCGGTTGGGGCGAACTGCACTCGCGGTTTTGCGAACGGCAACGGCTTTCCGTCGTCGCGAGCCAGCAGCGGTTTATAATCAAATGTGTCGAGGTGTGAAGGACCACCTTTCATGAAGAGGAATATGATTCGCCGTGCCCGAGCGGGAAAATGGGGCGTACGCGCGGCCAGCGGGTTGTCGGCGGAAGCACCGTTCTCGGGCCCTGGCGCAGCATCCGGTTCCGATCCGGCCCGCAGAAGATCCGCCAGCGCTAACACTCCAAACCCGAGCGCAGACCCTGCCAGCATCTGCCGACGGCTTGTCTCGTTGCGTTGGTTCCACGCCAGGCTTTTCATTGTCGAACCGCCGCTGCTTCGCTCAAGGGACATACACAAATTCGTTGGAGGCCATCAAGGTGTGGCAGAGCGTGCTCCATGCCAGCCTGACCCGATTGGCTTCGTCCGACTCGCTCACGGCCAGCGCATTGCGTAATTCACCCAGGAATCGCTGCAGTGCTTCCAACTCCCCATCGGCCGCCGGGCGCTGGAAAAGTCGGCGGACGAGTCCCGTCATCGTCTGTTTCTCATCGGCGGAGCCCGTCCCACAGGCTGTCGCCGCGCACTGGGCACTCACTTCCGCGACGAATTCGCTGTTCATCATCCAGAGCGCCTGGGGCGCAATGGTCGTGGTTGCTCGATCGCCGTTCGGCACCGCGGCGTCGGGGTAATCGAGTAACTGGAAGACGTCGTAGACATTATTTCGGACCACCGGCAGGTAAAGCGACCGCCGAGGGCTGCGATAGTCGGTCAGATCCTTCGAGGTGTGATCGAAGAAATACTCGCGGTTCTTGACCGTAAGCAACGAGCCGCCCATGCGGCGATCGAGCGATCCGCTCACAAACAACAGCGCGTCGCGGATCGATTCCGCCTCCAGCCTCCGCAACGGAAATCGCGAGAATAACTCGTTTTCCGGGTCTTTTGCCACCTTGTCGGGCGCCGCCAGACTGCTCTGCTGGTAGGTCGCGGAGGTGAGAATTCGGCGATGGAACCGCTTCCACGAAGAACCGTCACGGGCAAACTGCAGGACGAGCCATTCCAGCAGTTCGGGGTGCGATGGAGATTCGCCCAGCAGCCCGAAATTGTCAGTCGTTCGCACCAATCCTCGCCCGAAGTGCCAGCGCCAGAGCCGATTGACAACCACACGTCGCGCCAGGGCATTGGCGTCGGAGGCCAGCCAGCGGGCCAATTCCATTCTTCCGCTCGAGGCCGGATCGATCGGAGCCGCGGATATCGGCCCAAGCGCCGAGGGAATGCCGCGCCGCACAATTTCACCTAAGGTCAGGTGACTCCCGCGCACATGGATCGGCAAATCGACCAGCGTTCCCTCGGCGACGCCCATCGCCGAGGGAATAGGGGGACCCTCTTTTTCCATCGTCGTCAGCTGTTCACGCAGTTTCTTCAGTTCCTCGGCGACCGGCGCGGGGAACATCGGTTCGAGATTTTTCGGCAGTTGCTCCTTGTTCTCGGCTTGGGCGCGTATCGTTTCCTCCGCCGCCTGCACGACTTTCTGAATCGACTCGCGTTGTTGCTGTAACCGCGTTTCAAATTCCGCTTTGCGGGCCGCCAGTTCGGGGGTCATCAGCGGGTTCTCGTGCCACTTGGCGACCTTCTTCAAGTTCTCCATGGTCTTCGTGCTCTTGAAGATCCCGGCCAGCGCGTAATAGTCCGCCGTGCCGAGCGGGTCGAACTTGTGGTCGTGGCAACGAGCACATCCGATCGTCATCCCCAGCAGGGCTTTGCCGACCGTATCGACCTGTTCGTCGACAATATCCAATTCCATTTTGGTTTCGTCGACTTCGGCGAGCACCTTCGGGCCGATCGCCAGGAAGCCGGTCGCGGTCAGCAACTCGTGACGCTCCTCGTCACTCGCGGCCGGCAACAGATCCCCCGCGAGCTGCTCCAGCACGAACCGATCCCACGGCTTGTCCTGGTTCAAACTGCGGACGACATAATCGCGGTATCGCCAGGCATTGCCGTGCGCGACATTCTCGTCCAATCCGTTCGAATCGGCGTAGCGGGCGATATCCAGCCAGTGTCGCCCCCATCGTTCCCCGTATCCGGGAGAAGCCACCAGCCGATCGAACAATTGTTCGAAACGGTCTGGCAATGGCGATGATTCGTATTCATCAAGCAGATCGATGTCGGCGGGAAGCCCGGTCAAGTCAAAAGAAACGCGCCGGACCAGTTGCCACGGCTCCGCCTCGGCGGCGGGCCGAAATCCACGGCCCACCATCGTTTCGCGGAGCAGCAGGTCGAGCGTCGACCGATCCCAGGCGGTTGTCTGGAGAAGCTGCAGATCGGGTGCCACAACGCCCCGGAATGCCCAATGTTCATTGTTGGCGTCGCGGTCGGCCGCTCCGATGGGGCTCGACAGGGCGGCAAGCAGCATCAGGCCGATCGAGAAAACGGCCAGGATCACGCATCTTCGTCGTTCAAGGATCGTCATGGACCAGATCTCCGTTTCCTCCGCGGACGCCACGGGGACTCGGACGGAACGGTGCGTGGCGGCGGGGTAAGCTCAGTTGAACTGAGTATCAGCTTAGTCCGAAGTGCCCTTGCTGGGCAATCGTTGATCGAGGATTGGCGGCAGGTTGGGTCGCGACCGAGGCTGATATTCGACGCGCAGCACACGATCGGGCATTCCGTCCGTACCTCGCACGATCTGTTGGCCCTGGGGATTGAATTCCTCCCGCTCGTTGCCGCGAATCCGCGTCCAACCGAGCATGGTTCCGGCCTGATCGTAGTCGTACTCGTCGCGCCAGTTCTTGCGCACGGAAATCAGCGGATCAACGTAGTTCGTCGCCGCGCGTGAATTGCCGGCCCGTTCGGCGGCGGCCCGTGGATCCGCGCGTTCGTCCGCATAGTCGACGCGACGGATGCGGCCGTCGTCGTCGTATTCCCGAAGTTCATTGTCGAGGTAATAGACCGAGATAAACGCTGGTGCGGACACGACATCTTGCCGCGCCGCAAATACACCGATGTCGACGCGGCTCGATTCCAAGCCGCCATCCCCGGAAATGGGTCGGCGGCCGTGGTAGTCGATCTGTAGTTCCATGATCGAGCCGGATTCGTTGCGCGGTACCAGCCTGATCTTCTCGGCGGAACCGCGCAGGATCACCCAGCGCAGCGGAAATGCGGTTGACTCGCCACCCAGCCTGCTCTCGGCCGCGACGACCATCCGGCGCGTGTATCGCAACGAACGAGCGACACGAGCCACGGCCTGCGGCGTATTGAGCAGAACTTCGCCGCGATAGGCGTCGAAATAGTCGCGCCCCGGCTCGGCCGGTTCCTCGGCGATCACCCGTAATTCCACCAGCGGTGGAATTGTTTCCAGCGACATCTGATGCGCCATGTGGACCATGCGTTCGGCATTGACCTGTTCGCCGTCAAATACCGAGGGGTGGGCGGTCCCGGAAAAGTAGTCTTCATCCCGGGCCACGGACTTCAGAGTACCACGTAGTACTCTCTGCAGGGTTGGCATCAACAGGCCGGTCTCGATCAGCCGGCGCTTCACCTCGGGTTGGAATGCGGCTAGAGTTGCGGCCAAGGCGTCCAAGAATACGCGATCGGAACCGGACGAGCCTTGCGAGATAATCAGGTAGGGCGTATTGCAGGGTAACAGGTCGCCATACCCCTGACCGTTCTCACCGTTTGTACCCGGATCGTGGTCACGGTGTTCAGGATAAACGTAGAGCTGATTGGCATGGTATTGGGCGAACAGGATGGAAGCGTGGCGCCCCTGCGTAAGTGCCAGGCGTGGCAAGCTGCGCCACAGTGGGCCTCCGGTCACGGCGGTCGAGGAATTTCCAATCGTCACACGGTTGTAGCTGAACAGAGTCTGCAGACCGTGGTGCACGCCGGTGCTGCGAGCACGGTCGTCGAATTCGATCCGTGTCAGTTGCGGAAAGCTGGCAAAGTCCATATTCGAGTGATCGGAATCATGGTTGTCGTAAAGGTCGCCGGCATTTCCGGCGGCCGTTCCCTGTTGATACCAGCGGCGCAACAGGTCGCCAACGACCCCCTTCCCGCTTGCCACAGGCCGCTCCGCGGCTGTCGCATCGAGCTCCACGAAGCACTGAAAAATCCCCAGGCTGGAATTCCACCGCGTACACTCTTCGGCAATCAGTACCTGCCCGTCGCGAGGCGTCGCCGGTGTCGCGCCACGCGGTTCGGGATTTCGCAGTTCTGCGAAGCGGGTGTTGAGCGACTCGGCTCGAGTAGCATTCGGCTGGATTGCATCACCGGTTGTCCGCCGGCGATTTCGCATCGCATCCAGCAGTGACGGAAACGCTGGTTGGTCGCGCAGCGACTGCAGATCGTCGTCCCGCTGGACGAGGTCAACGTCGTGGAATCCCCGCGCAACCGCCGCTTCGAGGCTCTGCATCGCCTCGTCGAGGCGATCCATTCGAGCCAGGATACAGGCCAGGTTGTATCGAGTCCCGGCATCGTCGGGAACCACTTCGGCCATCCTTCGGCATAGCGGTTCGGCGGCGGCCCATTTCTGTTCCCGAATTGCGGCGGTCAGCCGCTCGGAAAGCCGCGGCATCTCAAAGACCGTCGCCGCCCGAGGCTCCTGGTCCTGAACCAGCCCGTTCGCCATCCAGTAGAACCACGCACCACATAACAGGCAGATCAAAGTGATCATTAGCCGCCGCTCCACGTGAGTTCATTCTCCCGCATCTTCGCGCGATCGAATCGCACTGCCGACCATTCCCCCTCGCACGCCGACGTCCGCGGTGACTCGCGCGCGGCGGTACGTTTGACGGCATGCTCGAGGACGCCGCCGTTGTTTCAGCGCACAGCGTCCAGCGGCTTGAGGCGCATTGCGCCGCCCGCCGGCAGTAGTCCGCCGACAAATCCCATCACGATTCCCAGGATCATCCCCTTGGAGAGAATCCCGCTGTCCACGACCAGCTTCAAAACAACCGTCTTGCCGCCGCCGCCCTGGCCGCTGCCGACGACGCTGGTTGCCGAGAGACCATGCACCAGACTGCCAAGCAGGCAACCGGTTGCCGCGCCCACGAACGCGATCAACAGCGATTCCAGCATGAACGACGTGAGGATCTGCGTGCGCGAGAAACCGATGATCCGCATCACGCCGATATCCTTGATTCTCTGGCTGATCGCGGCGAACATCGTATTCATGATGCCGAACACTCCTCCAACCGCCATCACAAACGCCACGACCATGATCGCCACGGTGAACTGCTGGTTCGTTCCGGAGAGCCCGGCGTAATAGGCCGTTTCCACAAACGCTTTGATCGGCGCGACCTTGTACTCCTTTTCGAGGAACTGGGCGAGCTTTCCGGCGGCGGCGGAACTGGCACAACGGGCGACAACCGTGGTGTACGACTGTTTGCCAAAAATGAATGCAACCAGAGGACGATAGGTCCAGATCTCCGAATCCATCGTCGACCCGGCCGACTGCATGACACCGACAATTCGCCAGCGCCGGCCGCCCATCGAAATCGTGTCGCCGACATCCAGTCGCCCCAGCGCCTTGACGGAGTCCCTCTGCCAATTCGATGCGTCGCGGCCTAATTCCCGCGCAGCCCCTTCTCCGATCACCGCTTCCACAACCGTCTCGTCGTCATCCGCGTCGCCCTGCTGGACACCGGCTGCGGAGAACCAACTTCCGCCCGGATGCAGGCGAACTTCGTGGACGCGAGCGGCAATCTCGGCGTTGTCGACGCCACGCAACTGGAGGAACCGCCGCTTGGGACCTTCCGAACGCGGTTGCTCGATCGGCTGGTTCACTACCAGATAGGTTTCGCGACTGCAAAGTGGCTGCTCACCCTCGCGGGAAATGCCGGGCAGATTCTCGATCCCACTGACCGCCTCCGGGGTCAGGCTGCTAAATGCCTCGTCGGTCGCACTGGCCGATATCACCAGGACATTCGTATCCCTGCCGCTGCTTTCGGTCAGTCGCTGCATGCCGTTCACAAACGACAGCATGACCGTCAACAATCCGATGACGAACGTAAATGCGATGACCGTCAGCAACGTGGTTCGCCAGCGCACCGTGAGATTGCGAAAGTTGTAGCGCAACGGCACGGCGCCGCTGATCGCGAGCAGGCAGACACATACGATCGCGGCGCCAAGTCCACCGATCCAGCGTAGCGTTGCTTCCGTCAGCATCGAATCAAAACTCCCCTGCCTGTTCGCTTCAAGCGACTTTGGCGAATACCTCGGACACCTTGACGCTCCGCGCCGACCAGGCCGGCACGACGGAGCCCGCCAGAGCTGTTCCGGCACCCACGATCGTTCCCAGGACAACCGCTTCCCACGGGATGAAGAACTTCGAAAAAAACGCGATCGGAAAGGTCACGCCACCAAATCCCAAATTGATCAACAGGTACGTCGCCAGCGCACTCGACAACCCAGCGCTCACGCCGATCGCCAGCGCTTCCATGACCACCAGACACAACAACTGATTCGGACGGAAGCCAAGCACCTTCAGTACGGCCAGTTCCGTACGACGCTCGCGCACGCTGATACTGATCGCATTGGCGATAATCACGGCCAGTACGGTAATGATCGCGGGCATCAGCAGCCAGCGCATTCCCCAGATCAAGGTGCGGTACGCTTCCAGGAACGCCGCAATTCCCGACGATGCCGTTTCGACTTTGACCTGTGGATTGCGGAACTGCGGCGAGGATTCGATCTGCTGGGCAACCTGCGCCATTTCCTGGCGGTCCTTCACCCGCAACCAGACGAGATTCAGAGTCCGATCTATCATCGGATGCCGGCGACCCGTTTCCCGCTCATACTGGTCCATCGCGGAACTCAAGTAGTCGCGGTGAATTGCCGCGCTGAGATCGTATCGGCCGGGCGGAAACGTCCCGACGATTTCCAGATCGAGTTTGATTCCGGGATAATTCAGGCTGAAAAGAGTCAGCCGGCCGCCGACTTTCTGCTTGAGCAAATCGAGTCGGCTCTGGCCCACCACCAGTCCCTGTCGATTGGCGGCCAGTTTATCGACGACGCGCTGAAATTCCGCCGCGACCGATCCTCCCAGTTCGTCCAGCTCGTCCATCATGGTCGCCAATTTGGGCGGTTCCAGCGCGAAAGCGAACAGGATGCTGTCGGGACTGCGATTGCGCGGGTCCTCTTCGGTCGATCCACCGAAAAACTGCCAGGTCATCGAGTCCCTGTCGGCGATCGTCAAGTCGTTCGGTTCGCGTGGCGCGCCTTTCGACAAAATGTCGGCATAGGACAGCGGCATCTGGCTGGGAAGTTGCCAGCGTTCCGTCACGATCAACTTGAGATTCTGGCTCTTTTCCGATGTCTGCCGATCGAGGAACGAAAGCACCGACCAGATCAGCGTCACGACACACACCAGCATCATGGTGCCCATCGCGGTCAGCAACGTGCGCAGCGGATTGCGGCGGATGTTCTTGAGAATCAAAGTCAGGTACTTCATCGCTCGCAAGGCTCCCCAACCGATGGTTCGCGAATTCTGTGCGCGGACCGCTCCGAATCAAGCATGCTCGTACGCCATGGCCGGTTTGTCGACCAGCAGCCCCTTGTCCAGGTGCTGGACGCGATGCGCACGTTGTGCGGCCCGCGGATCGTGCGTGACCATCACGATCGTTTTCCGCAAAGTTGTGCCTAATTCCACCAGGAGATCGAGGATCTCGCCGGCGGATTTCGCGTCCAGGTCGCCTGTCGGTTCGTCCGCCACGATCAACGTCGGGTCCGTTACGATCGCACGGGCGATGCCGACACGCTGTTGCTGACCGCCCGACAATTGTCCCGGTCGATGGGACATGCGGTCGGAAAGCCCGACGAGTTGCAATGCCGTCTGCACCTGCTGGCGGCGCTGCGCGGCGTTCAACGGTAGAAGCAACAACGGCAGCTCGACGTTCTCGAATGCCGTCAACACCGGAATCAAGTGATAGAACTGGAAAATGAACCCGATATTGCGCGTACGCCAAGTGGCCAGTTGAGTTTCGGACATCGACGAGATCACGTCGGTGCCCACGATCACCTGGCCTTCGCTGGGCCGATCAAGGCCGGCGATCAGGTTCAGCAGCGTCGTTTTTCCCGATCCGCTCGGCCCCATCAGGGCCAGGAAATCGGCTTGCGCGACTTCCAGCGAAAGTCCATTGAGAACGTCGATCCGTTCACTGCCGCGGCGAAAGTACTTGTGGACATTCACCACGCGAACGATGTTGGCCTGTGGCACAATAGTCCCCCTGACGATTGGCCCTCGATGGGCCGGCCCACGCTGGCGTCGAAGCCCAGCGTCAATGACTGTTTCCCCCGAATCCTATACCGCGGTCCCGCCGCGAGGTCCGACTCACGGACCGCGAGCATCCGCCGTTTTTTCCTCGGGGTTGAGAAACGACACCAGCGCGCTCATGTCCGGCTTCAGGTAAACTCCCTCCTCTTCGGCCGGCACGCGCAATTTCACGCGGACCGTAATCGATGATTTGGCCCGATTCGCGATCGGCATCAACCGCGACACCACTCCGTCGTAGACTCGCGCTTTGAACGCGTCCGGTCGCACCTTGCACGGCTGGCCGACGAAGACCTTGGAAATGTCCCGTTCGGGTACGTCTAACGACACTTCCAGGTCGGAAAGGTCGGCGATGTCACAGAGGCTGAACGATCCGTTCATTGCCACCGGGTTCACCAGGTTACCTTCTTCTGCATTGCGTTTGAGGATCGTCCCGGAAATCGGGGCTACGATCGTGCAATTTCCCAGTCGCCATTCGGCCTTGGCCAGATCGGCTTCGGCCTGCTTGACTTCGGCGCGTGCCACATTGATTCGTTCGACGCGCGGTCCGTCCTGCATCAGTTTCAGTGCCAGCCGCAGACGATCGGACCGTCGTTGCGTCGCCCGGAACTTACTGTCGGTAATCTCGAAATTCTCGGCCGAAATCAGACTCGCCTTGCGCAGTTCGTAACCTCGATTCCACTCCGCTTGCAGCTGCTCGGTCTGCGCTTCCACTTCCGCCAATTCGGCTTTCGCCTGATCGACTTCCTCGGGACGATTTCCGTTTTCCAATTCAAGCAGCCGCTCCCTGGCAAGCTCCAACGACGCGCGGGCCCGATCGCGTTCCGCGACATACTCGGTCGATTCGATTTCACCCAGCACGTCACCTTTGTTGACGCGGCGCCCCTCGTCGGCGTCGAGCCGCACCACGCGGCCGTTCACCAGCGGACTGACGAGAATCTGGTGCGCCACGATCACATAGCCATTCGATTCATACGCATACTTACCGGACGCTGGCGTTGCGTCGACCGGCAGGGATTCGGCCGCCTGCCCGGAGGCGGACTGCTCCGAATCGACGGCATCGACCAAAGCTCCCGCAGGCTGGACATAAATGCGCAGGCTGAGCCAGACCGTCGCGGCGGCCAGAATCACACAGACACTCCAGGCCAACCGCGATGATCCACCTGCTCCGCCGCTCGACGGGATCCGCAACGACATGACCTGTTGGGATAACGCCGAACCCGATGCAGACTGGTCCGAAAGCGCGGCTTGCGCGTCAGGCCGCGATAGCCCGATCGCCGTCGGAATGTTGGACGTCACCAGATTCGATTCGCTCACGAAACACCCTACCGAGTCAGCTTTGTTCGAACACTCCCATGTACGCGCTCCGGCTGTTGGGAGTTGACCACTTGATTCCCAGGCCACGGCCGTTGAATTCGGCCTCCATCGATACCCCGGGGACAAAATTCCGCAGTTCCGTTAACGGCGGATAATAGGCGATCTCATTGCTACAGATGCAGTCACCCTTGCGAGCCTTCCGCGTGGTGAGTTTCACCATCGAGCCGGCTCGCAGTTCGCCGGTCAATTCGACTTGGTCGAGTTTCATGACGATCGGAGCCGATTTGACCGCCACAACATTTTCGCCGGCGCGGCCGGTACGACTTTTCACGAATTCAACCAATGCATCCCGTTGCGCGGACGAGGCATTTTCATCGACGATAATCATCGATCGAACTTCGGTCGGGTCGCCGATTCCAGCATTGGCCAACGTGTCGTTGGCGCGAAGAACCATGACGACCGACAGCCCCGCGAGATCGGTCTGCTGGTACGTTCCTTCGTCCACGCTCCAGGCCAGTATCGCGTCGTTGCCCGTAAGGCCGATCTCCGAATTTGCGAAACAAGGGCCGGTATACACCTGGCACGATCGGGTTTCCAGGTACGTGCCGCGGATCTCGGCACCCGCCCTGGAGGTCACCAGGAACAGGGACAGCATGGCCAGCCCATGAACCCACCCATTCCGTACAAACCGTCGTAAAACCCGTTTCATAGCCGATTCCTCGCAAATAAGGCTTCCTGACAGGACGAATCGAAACCCACCGAATGTCCCGATTCTAACCCTCCCGCCGTTTCGGGTCCACCTCGTGCAATTGCCGAAAAACGGGACTTTTGCGCAGCTCCGATTAGAATAAAAGCTTGCCAATGCCGCTCAGGATCCGAATCTCGTCTCCAGAAAAGGAACCTCGTGTGTCCGCGAACCCCATGGTTTGTCGCCCGGAAGCCTATTGGCTCTTCGCAAAACACCTCACCGCGCTGGACGAAACCGAATCGCTCTGGCGTGCCGCGGCGGCCGTTTCGATGCATTCGCTGGAGCATGTATCGCTCGACGCCCTCGACGACCGATTGACCGAACTGGCCGATCGCGTTCGCGAAGGGGCCAAGAGCGGCCGGGAAACGGCTCGACTGGCTCATTTACATGATGTCCTGTTTGAACAAGAGGGATTCGCTGGCAACACTTCAAATTATTATAGTTCGCTGAACAGCTACCTTCCGGCAGTTTTGGAAAACCGCTTGGGAATCCCGATCATGCTCTCGCTGGTCTACAAGGTTGTGGGCGAACGAGCCGGCTTGCGGGTGGAGGGTATCAACGCTCCCGGGCATTTTCTAGTGCGAGTGTTCGCCGACGGAAGCTGGTTGATCATCGACCCGTTTTTCCAGGGCCAGTCACTTTCCCGTGATGAAGCGGTCGCTCGACTCAGTGAACTTACGGGTCAGCCCATGGGGATCTACAAAGAAGTTCTCTTGCCCGCCAATCACCATCAATGGCTCTCGCGGATCCTCTCCAATCTGGAGAATATCTTCGCAGCGGAGGGCCGCCAGCGCGATCTTGTAGCGATGTCCGAACTGAAACGCCTGCTGTGGGACTCGACTTGATCGGCCATCGCGTTGCGGTGCGACGGTGCCGCCATGCCCCGGTACGACCGGCAATCACAACTGGGTTCAGTCCGGTGATTTCGTCTTGAGTTTCTGGCGTTGATTCTCGTTCAATTCCTCCTCGCGGACGATGCCCGCGGCCAACGCCTGCCGCAGCAAGTCCTGGCGTTGCACATTACGCAAAAGGGCATCCAGGGCTAACGCCCGATTCTGCCCTTCAAGGAATCGGAGACTCTCCGCCAGTGCCTTGCCGGCCTCGGCGTGGTCGACATCCGCAAGCCCACTTACCGCTCCCATCTGCAACTCGCCATCGACCTCCCTGGCCAGGTACTTTACGAGTTGTTTCCCTCGCCTGTCCCAGGATGCAACGCCTAACATGCGTAACGCATCGTACCGAGTCCCCTTGTTGACTTTGGCATCGTCGGCCATTGCCGCCGCGAGTTCCAATGCCTGCCGATAGCGCCCCAGCAGTCCCGGACCGTCGTCTAACAGAGCCTCCAATTGCTCGGCTGGCCATGCGCCCGACTGACTGATGCCGTTGATGATTCCACCTCCGATCACTACTGCCTGCCAGTCCCGCAGCGGTTCGCCGTTTCCGGGCAGCGACATCTCGAGGATTCGCCGGATGGGCAGCGGTTCGTTACGTTTTCCCGCCGCGATCGCCACACGCCAGATCCATGGTATGCGACGGTACTGCTCCTGGAGATCCTCGGCACTCTCGTATCGCAATCCGTCCGCCAGCGCCGCAATCAGTTCCGCCGCGATTTGAGGCTGGGACTGGATGATCGACGTTCGCTCGGCATCGCTGACGGCCGGACCGAGAATTCGACGCGCGTAGTCGGCGGGAGTGGAAAACCGTGGATCAATCGAGGCAGGCCGTACCGACAACGCCTTGGTGATGGTCGCCCAGTCGGGTTCCCGGCCTCGTGGCTCCAGCACGACGGCTCGCAGATCCAACAGGGCTGGCCGTATCATCGGCCCGTCCGGCCGAAATGTGATCCGTCTCGAGCCGGCCCTCAGCTTCCATGTCCCGATTTTGCGCTTGCGATATTGGTCCCAACCGCCCGTCCCGACTACGATTCCGCGCAGGGGCTCACCGCCAGCTTCGAGCAGATATCGGTTTCCTTGCGAATCATTATGGCAGGCGTAATCAAGCCAGACATCGTATTCGGCGTCGCTCGGCAGTTCGCAGGTCCAGTCGGCTCGATCGCTCTCGCCGTGCCAGAGTCCGATGTTCTGAAACTCCGTTTCCAACGTAATATCGTTACCAGAAATCGCCGCGGACACCGCGGGAAAAACCAGCGTACCCCGCGCGTCGGCGCGGATCGCGACGGGAGTGTTTCCCGGAATCTGTTTGGGAGGGGGCGCCGATTCGGCAAGGTACGCCAGCAGATCGGCAACATCCTGGCGGGGGAGATCTTTCTCCAATCCCTCCGGCATCAGCGACTTGCCGGTACTACGTAATTCATCCAGTTCCGACCGGAGAAAGGTCTGCTCCTTTCCTTCCTGACCTCGCAGCGTAATACTCGCCGACGATTCGCCCGCCAGGATTCCGCTGAAGGAGCGGCCGTCAACCGTTGTCGCGACATAGGCCACAAACCGTTCATCGACCTGACGGCTAGGGTCGAAGATGGATACCAGCAACGCTTCCATCGACCGGTTGGACAAAGCGGCCAGATTCTGCCCGACGACGAACCCCACGCCGTCCAGCCGGTGGCACGGCGCGCAGGACTTCGCGAATACTGCCTTGCCGCGCTCACGATCGGCCTGCAGCGAGCCCAGATCGCGGTATTGTCGTACAACGTCTTCGCGGGCTCCGGTCAATGCATGGAATTGGCGGACCGCCCGTTCGCGAACCGACTCGGACGGATGGTCCACCAGTCGCGTGCGATGAGCCGCATCGATATCGGTGGATTGAATCTTTGCGCTTGCGAGGGCCTCGAGCAAAAGCAGGGCGTCGCGTTCCCGGCGCAGCAATATTTCCAGGATCTGTTTGCGCGCGGTCGGCGTCGCGGAGTTCCATGCGCCAAGAATGGCGTCCGATGCTCGCGGATTGTCGAGCTGGCCCAACGCATCCAGCGCGGCGGCCTGCACCGCGCCCGAATTGCGCGGTGACAGTCGATTGCGGATGATCTCCACGCGTGGCTCACTCGCCGGGAGCGCCCCCAGCAATCCAATCGCCGGCAGGCACTGCTCCTCCGCCAAATCGTGGTCGGAAACTGCGGTCGTCGCCGCATCGATCAATCTGCGTACCGCCGCCTGGCCATCCTGATCCAAGCGCGCCGTGAGTTCCTGTTTTTGCTTCGCCGATACCGAAAGCAGCTCACGTAATACGGCGAATTTGGCCGCCATCGACGCGTCAGGCACCGCCAGGTGCCTCGCAAAATTCGACAATGTGGATTCCGTGCCCAGGGTCGCGCTGAGTCCCACCAGCGTCGGCAGCAAAGCGTCCCGCGCGGCCGGCGGTGCATCGCCAACGACAATCTCCCGGATCAGCTCTGAAAAATTCTGCCGGTGCAGCGATGCCAGCGCCGCCCAGGTGAGCACACGATCGGCGTGATTCCTGACGAGAAGTCGCGATAAGGGAGCAGCCGATTGTGGACTGTTCCATGCCCCCAGAGTCCACGCCAACTGCAACTGGACCTGCGGATCAGGATCGTCCAGCATCCGCACGACCGCGTCGGTGACTTGCGTCGATTTGCCGAGCGCCGACTCCGCGATTCGCACCGCGTGCCGTCGCACGCCTGGATGCGGATCGTTACAACAGGAAATCAACGTCGCATCGTCGCATCGCCCCAACAGGTCCAAGGTACAAAGCGCGTGGAGCCGTGCCTCGGCCAGCATGGACGATGCCGCAAGCCGCCGCAGGCCGTCACTCTGATCGAGCGCCTGCCGTTCCACGAGCAGTTGCTGGGCCATATCGCGCTGCCAGCCGTTCGACGATTCGAGCGCCCCCGCGAGCTCGGCGTTCGATAGCCGATCGAGTCGCTTCGGTACCATTGGCAAATGCCGCTCGCTGCTGGCAATCACTCGGTAGATTCGCCCGCGATCGTGTCCCGCGCGAACGTCCAGCGCGGCAACCGTTTCGGGCGGGATCCAGCGTGGATGCTCCACCACAAATCGGTACATATCGACGACCCACAGGCCTCCATCCGGCGCGGAACGCGCCTGCACGGGACGGAACCAGGGATCACTCGACGCCAGAAACTCCCGCTGCGTTTCGTTCGGCGCCCTGTCACCTGCGAAGGTCACTCCGTCCGGCCGGAGCCGCAAGTGATGGACCAGATTGGCCACCGGTTCGCACGTGAACGCGTCCCCTTGGAATTCGAGGCCCAGGGTCCGATCGCGATAGATCTCCAGGCCGCACGCGGCGGTGACGCGGCCGGGAGGCCCGGAAAGCGGATACAGTGTCACATTGCTGATCGGAAACAACTGACCCGGATCGGCATTGCGGTGATGGAACATCGATGTCACCGGCACCGGCAACGCGGGATTGCGTCGTGAATAACGATCCTCGATCGGGTAATGTCGAATTAAGGTGCTGTTGTCACAACCAAACCAGTCGCCCCAGTCATTGCGAACTCGGCCCTGCTGCGTCGTACCTGTCACCGGTTCGATCGATCCCAGATCGGGACGGATACGAAAATCGCGATTGCCAAGTTCCAATCGGTCGCCATGTTCGTTCGTGATCCGGCCGCCAAACAGCCCGCATGCCCCGTAGATCCACCCATCCAGTCCATAACGCAAACTGTTGACGCGCGCCTGATAGTTCTCGGTGCCAAATCCACTGTAGACCTTTTTCACCAGATCGGCGGTGCCGTCGCCGTCGCGATCCTCCGCGTAAATTATGTCGGGCGCGGCACAAACGAGCACGCCTTTGTGCCAAGCCGTCACGCCCGTCGGGAACGGGATGTTCGCCAGGAAAATCCGCGACCGGTCATACCTGCCGTCACCGTCGGAGTCGTCGAGCATTCTCACGCGCCCTCCGGGCTGGTAATCGCCCGCGGTGCCGGACGGATAATCGTACATTTCCGCCACCCAAAGCTTGCCGTCTGCGGAAAAATCGATGGCAACAGGGCTGCTGATCAACGGTTCGCTGGCGACAAGCTGCACGCTGTAGCCCGGCAAGGTCCGCAACGATGCAACCGCCGTTGTCGCCGGCCGCGGCATGGTTCCACGGGTGCGCTGGCTGTCGAAACTGGCGGCGAATTGCGGATTCAAAGGACGACGAACCGCGTCAATAATCTGTTGTTCCAGCCCGGCGGCGTAGGGACCAGGAATATCGAAGTAGATCATCGCCCCGCCTCCCTCGTAGCCGCCTTCGCGCAGGATCCGCTCGGAGGGAACGTATCCGGGACAGCCGTTGGAGTAGCCGTTGAGCCAGAGGCGATAGCCATCTAATTCCCGCTTGAGTCGCAGCGCATAATCGACCACGATTTCCCCCGGCAGGAAAACCATCGCCAGTTCCTTGCCGAATCGCCAGACGCGGATCGGGTAATCGATTCGCGTCGGCAGCGTCAGCCCCTGATCGAGTCGCGCCAACTGGACGCGGGCATGATGGCCCTCCGCGCCGGCGGCTTTTGCCTTCTGTTCCCACACTGCGCGCGACGGAAGTTCGGCCAGTGGTAGAACGATTTGCGGGCTGTCGACTTCCGGGACGCTGCGAATCGGCATCCAGCGAAGACCCATCAGTCGATCGACCTCCGCTGCGATCTCGAGACCTTGTGCCGAAGCGGCCTCGGCATTTCCGCCGGTTACGCCGGAACTGGGGTTGGAATCGGCGCCAAAACCGACCGATACCAGAGCGACGCAGCCCGGGGATTGGCGTTCCAGATGTTCCGCGGCATAGCCTGCCCAATCACCGCTGATCTGATTATCCGAAAGCGTTACACAGTGGCACGCATAGTTGACGTAGACCGCACGTAATTCGCCTCGCGGGGCGCGGACGCGAAGCGTCATCAGTTCATGATTGACGGGACCTCCCGGCGTACGCCGGTTCCGCGCGAAGGTCGCTTCCCCGATCGCATATTCGAGCGTCGATGACCGGCGATCGCGCAAGGCATCGAGCGCCACTTGCACGACCCGATCGCGCAACTCCACGGTGTACTGGTCAATATGCTCCTGGTGCGATGGCGGAATCGGTTCGCCAAATAAGGTGGGCGCCGCGTTGCGAATCATCGGCGCCGAATGGGTGTGTGTCGCCGTCAAGGCGATGCGGTCTTCCCTCACGCCATGCGCCGCCAGGCGGCGCGCCGTGTCGCGCAACAGTTCGTCCGTGACGAATGTCGCATCCAGCGCTACCAGAACCGCGGGTCCTCCAGGATCATTGTCCGCTCCGATCGCAAGTGCCTTGGCCCAGATCCGCTGCCGAATCCCCTCGAACTCGTTCCGCCGACCGCCGAAGCCATTCAGCCGTACCGGATAATCCGGCGTAATGTCGATCCGCGCCACACCCACCTGGATCAGATCACTGTCCCCCGCCGACAACAGCGTTCCCGACAGGCCCATCGTCACGATCGCCGCTGCCGCAATTTCTCGGATGCTCATGAAAGCTCCTGCCACGGTTTGATCGTCCAATCTCATGATCGCAGCGTGCCGGATCCGGCACGCATGGTCACGACGCGATCGAGTTTACGGATTGCCGCCGCTTTCCACAATCGACACAATGAGCGAATGCCACAGCGCCACAATGCCTCCCATCTCCTGCTGCCGTCCTCACGCACCGGCGACGCCGATCACCCGCTGGCAGATCCCGCCGATCGGCAGCTGCTGGACGCATTCTGCCAGTATTTTGAACTCGCGCCGTGCAGCCCAACCGCGGAACGATCGGTCGCTAACCCCGTCGAGACGCTGCCGGCGATCGCCGCTGCCTTTGCGGAAATTCCTTACGAGAATCTTACGAAGATCATCAAGCAAAGCGAAGCGGGAGCCAGCGACCGCTCGCGGCGCGGACCGTACGAAGTGCTCCGTGATCACTTTCTTTGGGGAACCGGCGGTACCTGTTTTTCTCTGACCGCGACCCTGCTGCACCTGGTGCGCAGCCTCGGCATACGCGCCGAACCGATCCTCGCCGATCGCCGCTATGGCGCCGACACCCACTGCGCGATGCTCGTCTGGATCGACATGGTGCCCTGCCTGCTCGATCCCGGCTATCTGATCGTCCATCCGATCCCGCTGACCTTCCGCCAGCCGTTGCGTCTGCCCACCTCGTTCAACGAACTGGAACTGCGTCCCGATCCGGTCGGCGAACGTATTGAATTGCGCACCTGGTTCGCCAACCAGTCCACTTATCGACTCACCTACAAAACTGCGCCGGTCGACGCCGCCCAGTTCCTGCGGGCCTGGGATGCGTCGTTTGGCTGGGAGATGATGAGCTATCCGGTGCTGACTGCCGTTCGCGGCGACTGCCAGAACTACCTGCAGGGAAATCGACTACAGCGACGCGCTCGAACCAAAGTCATCCGTCAGGAGCTCGCGGGGCAGGACCTGCTGGCCAGCATTGTCCAGCAGTTCCAGATCGATGCGCGTGTTGCACAGCGAGCCCTGCAGATTCTGAATGCCAGAAAATCGCTGCTGACTTGAATCGCCCCAGGTACTGCTCGATGGCCCCCGTTCAACCCGTGATCCCGGTGAAACTGCTGATCGCCGCACTGTGGTCCGCGTCCGAAGTGCGTGCGGATGACCCGCATTCGCCGGACCCGCAGATGCCGGACCGCCAGAGCGACTGCCAGGTGGATGCCCCCCCCTCGAACAGCCCCCTTGCCGAGTCGCTGCGCCTGGCAACGGAGCGTTGGGGGCCGATCGATTTCCAGGGTCCCGATCGCTTGTTCGATAGTACCGACTACTACGAACCGGAAATGGGACAGTCGCTTGTGCGACGGATCATCGCTTTTGAAACTCTGGTACCGCCGGAATCGCTGCCGGCAGCCAAATTATTCTGCAACGAGTTGGAACAGTTCACAGCCGCCGCGGGCAGGCGCACCGTGAATCTCGATGTCGGTTACCTCGATCACAACAAGATCGTACTCGCCAGCCTGAAATACGCCGGGCAGAAAATCCACCTGTCGGACGGCGTCTACGCCGATCTGATCGCGCGCTACGAAGGCGGCAGCTATCGACCTTTTCCCTGGACGTTTCCCGACTTCAAGTCCGGGCGATACGACGAAGAACTCCGCGCGATACGCGTAAAGTACCTGAATCAGCTGCGGCACTAATGTTCTGAATGGGGCGCGCGCCGCTGCTCCCTGACGTTCCTGAGCCGAATTCCATCAGGCAAAGTCGATCAGGCGATCAACTCGGGGATCACGGCAGCGCCGATATCGGTGAGCCGTTGAAAGCGGCCGCCGTGGTACGCGCTCAACCGTTCATGGTCGAGTCCCAGCAGATGCAGCAACGTGGCATGAACGTCTTTCAGATGATGTGCGTTTTCCGCGGCCCGTTCGCCGAATTCGTCCGTCGCGCCGAGGACCGTGCCGCTCCGCACTCCGCCGCCGGCGAACCAGATCGTCATTGCGCGAGGATTGTGATCTCGCCCCGGCTTCTGCTTCTTGTGCGCCGCCTCCGTCGTATCCACCGTCCGGCCGAACTCGCCGCCCCACACGACGAGCGTCCGCTCCAGAAGTCCACGTTGCTTCAGATCGGTCAGCAGTCCGGCGATCGGGCGGTCGACCTGGGCCGCGGCGTTGCGATGTCCCGTGGCGACGTCGTCGTGCGAGTCCCAGCCTCCCGACCAGACCTGCACGAAACGAACGCCCTGTTCAATCAGTCTGCGCGCCAACAGACATCGCGATCCAAACGCGCGCGTTGTATCGGCGTCCAACCCGTAGAGTTTATGTGTCGCCGCCGTTTCCGCGGCAAGGTCGATCGCCCTGGGTATTTCGCTTTGCATCCGGAACGCCAGTTCATAACTGGCGATGCGCGAGGCAAGGTCCGCAAACTCGGTACGCCCACGCAGATGCTCGCCGTTCAGGGCCTGCACGAGGCGAAGTGTGTCTTGCTGCCGGCCGCGACTGATCGACGCCGGTGGAGCCAGATCAAGCACCGGCTTGTCGCCACCGCGAAACTGCACACCCTGAAAGGTCGCCGGCAAGAACCCGTTCCCCCAACTCGTCGTGCCCCCGAACGGTTTTCCATCGCGCAAAACCACAAACGCCGGCAGATTTTCGTTCTCGCAGCCCAGACCGTAGACAATCCATGCTCCCATCGATGGATGACCCTGGATCGGATAGCCGGTCGTATACTGAAAGACGGCCGCAGGATGATTGTCGCTCTCGCCATATGCCGAACGAATGAACGCAATGTCGTCGACGTGCTGTGCCGTTTCCGAGAACAACTCGCTGACCTGCATTCCGCACTGGCCATACGAGCGAAAAGAAAACGGCGATCGGACGAAATAGCGGTTGCCCTTGACCTGATTGGTCTTCACGTTCTCGCGCTGAAATAATTCGCCATGCACCCGTTCCAACGCCGATTTCGGATCAAAAGTGTCGACCTGACTAGGACCTCCTTCCATCATCAGAAACAGGACGGAATCGGCTCGGGCTGGGAAATGGGGTGGCTTGGCGGTCAAGGGGCTGATCGATTGGCTGGCCGACGCGGACGATTCTGCGCCGGTAACAGTCGCTTCGCGGCCGAGCAGATACTGCAGGGCCACGCCGGCGAGTCCGGCGGTGGTGCCGTGCGCCAGCAGTTCCCTCCGCGTACAGCATTTCCAGTTCATTGCCGATCTCCCCTGGGGCGCTTTAATCGAGGTAAATGAACTCATTGCTGTTCAGGATGGCCAGGCACAAATCCAACCACTTCGCGTCGGACGGCGTCCCCGAAGCATCGCCGCTGCCGGCAGCTTCCCGCGGACCAGCAACTGTTTCGCTGCTGGAAACCGTCTGCTGCAATTCGTGGCGCAGAAAACCGACGCAGATCGCCAACTCCTGCGGGCTGGGCGCTCGACCTAGCGCCCGCCAGTACAGCGAATCGATGCGCCGTTCGGCATCGGCGCTCGACTGGCGAATGATCGCCGCCAAGTCGTGGCAACACTCATGAGTCAGGCTCCCGTTGAACAAGGCGAGCGCCTGGGGAGCGGTGACGGACGTGCGTCGTAATTCGCACGACAAGTTGATTTCCGGGCCGTCGAATGCTTCCACCAGCGGATGCACCAGGTTGCGGCGCTGGAACATGTAGATGCTGCGTCGGCATCGTTGGGACTCCTCGGAGGCGTTCCAGTCGAAAAACGGAAGTTTCGTTTCCATTCCTGACGGTAACGCCTCGTAGATCCCCGGCCCTCCCATCTCACGCTGCAGTCGTCCGGAGACGGCCAGCAGCGCGTCGCGAAGCGATTCGGCGTCGAGGCGCCGCAGGGGAGCCCTCCAGCAAAGGCGGTTGGCAGGATCGATGCGCGAACAGGCTTCCTGTGCCGGGTGCCGCGACCCCATCCGGTAGGTGCGGGAAAGCAGCAGTTCGCGATGAAGTGTTTTCAGCGACCATCCGCCCTGCCGCAGCCGTTCGGCGAGATAATCCAGCAATTCCGGATGGCTGGGCCCCGAGCCGTTGTTGCCCAGATCGTTCGTCGTCGCCACCAGTCCGCTGCCGAAATGAAATTGCCAGACGCGATTCGCGAATACCCGGGGTGGAATCGGGTTATTCACGTCGGTCATCCAGGCTGCCAATAACCCGCGACGTCCGGCGGCAGTCTCCACCAGAGTTTCGGCACGCTGTGATAAGGCTGCCGACCAGGACGCCGACGATGTCGCGGGAAAACCCGGTGTGACCCGATCCGCGGGATCGAATACGTCGCCGTTGCGCAGCAGATGGGATTCCGGGACCTTTTCCTCGCCGGCAGGATTGCGGATCGCGACCACTTTGGCGTCCAGTCGCTGCTCGACAACCTGATTGGCAAGTTGGCCGCGCAGCGCCTCGACCCGCTCGGCCTGCTCCTTGACCACAGGATAAGATCGATCTTTGATCGATCGATCCAAAAGGCTGTCCTCGACAAGTTCCGGCGGCGCGTCGATCACGCGGGCGATCCGTTGTCGAAGCTCCTGCAGCAGCGAATCGAGTTGACGCGCGGTTTCCTCGCGGTCGCGAATCGCCGCCCCGCGCGTTTTCTCACCGGCGGGCGTCAGTTCCCCCTGCATGAAATCGCACGCCAGGATTTCATGTTTGATCGGGGCGATGAACGCCTGCAGGCGGTAAAAGTCGAGCTGCGATATCGGATCGTATTTGTGATCGTGGCATCGGGCGCAGCCGATCGTCAGGCCGAGGAACGCGCTTCCGATATTCGTCGTGACATCATTCAAATAGTCCTGCCGGCGGTGCTCCGGGGTCATGTTATCGGCTTCCCACGGCCCGAGACGGTAGTAGCCGATCGCGACCAGACCGGCCGAGCGTCGATCGCCAGCCTCTAACTCGCCAGCCTCTAACTCGTCGCCCGCCAGCTGTTCTCGGACAAACTGGTCGAAGGGCAGGTCTTGGTTCCAGGAGCGGATGACGTAATCACGATAGCGCCATAGCTGCAGTCGCTCGGCATCGATCGCGAATCCATCGGAGTCCGCATAGCGAACGACATCCAGCCAATGCCTGGCCCACCGCTCGCCATAGCGCGGGGACGCCAGATAGCGATCGACAATTTCCGCCATAACCACGGCGTCCGGACGATCGTCGGCGAGAAAATCTTGCATTTCCTCAGGGGCAGGCGGAAGCCCATGGAGGTCGAGTGCAACCCGACGCAGCCAGATACGGCGGTCCGCGACGGGAGCCGGGCGGAGTCCGGCTTTTGTCAGGCCATCGTAGATAAAGGCGTCGATCGGAGCCTGCCAATCCGGGTCGACCACCGCCGGCGGCCGCGATCCGCGCAACGGATCGAAAACCGACCAATCACCGCAGTCCGCTCGGCCGGCAGGCAACTGACCGACAGCGACTATAAGCAGACCGATGCGCTTCATTGCGTTCATGCCGGCATCGTACCAACCGCCGAGGAACAGGGTCAACGACCAAAATGGGCCGAATTCGTCGCGACAACGACCAGGGATGCAGAATCAGGAATCCGCGAAGCGATTCCGACCATATTTCGACCGTTCACCGCGTCGGGTACGATAAGTCGGTCTTTCAGAATCGCCCGTGGTTCCCGACCGGTTTGTGGGCAGGCCGGCAGTCCCCGAGCGCGTAACGAAAACGAGAATTCACGAGACCGCCCGCATGGTGCAACCCGAGCCTTCGACCAACCCGCCCGTCGTGCTGATTACCGGCGGCACCGGCGGCATCGGCGCTACGGTGGCAGAAGCATTTGCCTCCGCAGGGGCGGACGTCATCGCGACCGGAATTGACAACGACGAATTGACCGCGTTTGGCCAGAGCTACCCGCACATCCGTTGTTTCAAGCTTGACGTCACACGCGACGACTCGGTGGCCCAGGTGGTCCACGGCCTAAAGCGGCTCTCGGTCCTGGTTAATGCCGCAGGGATCCTGCTGCGCGAAGGCAAGGAATATACGTTGCCTGCATTCGACCAGGTTCTGGACGTCAACCTCAGCGGTGTGATGCGCGTGTCGCTGGCATGCCGCGATCTGCTGGCCCGCGAGTCAGGATGCATCGTGAATGTGGCGTCGATGTTGAGTTATTTCGGGAGTGGATTTGTGCCTGCCTACAGTGCCAGCAAGGGCGGAGTTGCTCAATTGACTCGTTCGCTCGCAATCGGCTGGGCGCCCCTCGGCATTCGCGTGAATGCCGTCGCGCCGGGATGGATCCGCACTCCGATGACCCGGGCACTGTACGAGGATGCTTCGCGCAGCCAAGTGATCCTCGACCGCACGCCGTTGGGCCGGTGGGGCGAACCGCGGGATGTCGCGGGAGCCGTGATGTTCCTCTGTTCGCCGGCCGCCCATTTTATCACCGGTGTACTGTTGCCCATCGATGGCGGATACTCGGTCGCGTGAAATATGCCGCGAGTGACTTCGGGCTCGTTCGCTGCTGAAGATGCTCTGAGGTTGATCCGCGTTACCATGGAAAAACTGTTTACTGCTGCAGCTGGTGCAGCTGGGGCAGGATGCCCCAGGTACGGGGTTGGCTTGCGCTGGCCCGTTGGTCCTGAACAAAAAAACGTTCGAGAAAGGCAGATGATCAAATGAGCGCGTCCTGGACGATTCCGGAAATGGCAGTGCAAGCGATCCCGGACGACGACCGACTGTGGGTGCCGCAGGCACCGCAGGTCTGGTTTCGGCCGCTGTTACTGAACACCGTCCAAGGGGAATGGGTCAACCTGCTGAAAGTGACCCGTGCCGGGATGCTCAGCCGACATCGGCACCCGGCGCCCGTACACGGATTTGTGCTGAAAGGTTCCTGGCGTTACCTTGAGCACGATTGGGTGGCCACCGAAGGGATGTATGTCTTCGAACCGCCCGGTGAGATTCACACACTTGTGGTCGATGATGACGTACCCGAGATGATTACGTTGTTCCATGTCTGTGGAGCGTTGGTTTATTTTGACGAGCAGATGCGGCCCTGCGGGCACGATGACGTCCATACCAAGATCGAATTGTGCAGGCGGCATTACGCTCGAGTCGGCCTGGGCGACGATTTCGTCCGGCAGTTCATTCGTTGAGGTAGAAATGGAGAACCGATGAGAATTGCAGCAGATCGATTGAAGCAGCTGGTCGCACAGATGTTCGGCCGCGCGGGATGTGCCACCGACGAGGCAGACCGCGTGGCACATTACCTGGTCGAGGCGAATCTGGCGGGGCATGATTCCCATGGCGTCATTCGCGTCGCGACCTACATCGGCTGGCTGCGCAATGGCAAAGTGCTTCCCAATCAACAGGCGCAGATCGTCTTGGAAACGGACGTGCTCGCGGTTGTGGATGGTCGCTTCGGGCTCGGACAGTCGATCGGTGAACAAGCGGTTCGTTTGGGGATTCAAAAAGCGACGCGGCAGGGCGTGGCGGTGATCGCGCTGCGCGATTCCGGACACCTCGGAAGGATCGGAGACTGGCCGATCATGGCGGCCCGCGAAAACCTGCTTTCTCTGCACTTCGTGAATACCAGCGGCGCGGGAATGTTGGTGGCACCCTTCGGCGGAATCAGCCGGCGGCTGTCCGCCTGTCCCGTCGCCGCCGGAGTGCCGATTCCGGGTGGCTCACCGATGATCGTCGATATTTCGATGTGCACCATCGCCGAGGGCAAGATCAAGGTCGCATTCAACAAAGGCGTGCAGCTGCCCGAGGGCTGCATGATCGACGCGCAAGGTAATCCGACAACCGATCCCAGGATTTTCTACGGCGATCCGCCAGGTTCGATTCTCTCGATCGGTGCCCACAAAGGCTACGCCCTGGGGATGATCACGGAGATTCTGGCGGGAGCGCTGACCGGTGGTTCATGCACGAACCCCGCCCGGGCGGACCGTCTGACGAACGGCATGCTCTCCATTTACCTGGATTGCCGCAAGTTCGGCCCCGAAGAGGCGTTCCATCAGGAAGTCCGCCGGTTCATCGATTTCGTCAAAAGTTCCGAGAAACTCGACCCCTCCGGTCAGATTCTGGTCCCCGGGGAGATCGAGGAACAGACGCGCGCGCGGCGGCTGGCAAACGGCATCGAACTGGATGAAACAACCTGGGGCCAGATCCTCAGCGCCTGCGGCGAACTGAGCATCTCCCCAAGCGATATCCCGCCAACCCAGAAATGAACTGCTTCGGGCCAATTGAGGACCCACCGGCAATTCGGGTTTCACTTAGATCCCAAGAGAGGCACCTTGGTATCGGCGTGTGAGGCGACGCGCTTCAGCCGCTCGCTGGCTCGTAGTCTTGCGTGCCAACGCATTCTTGCCGCCGACCGGTTTACTGCCCGCGTACGACGCGTATTCTGCCACCGCCTGGATTGTCGATCCTGCCGATGATCGATGACTGCACGCCACGGACAGCCAGCCGGGATCGAATTTCAGTTGCGGATGCGTTTGCCACGGCTGCCAACAACCCGCCGGAGGTCTGGGCATCGCAGAGCAGGAGTTGCTGCTCCTGGGTGATTGCCGCGTCAAAGTCGACCCAATCCAGCAGGAACTTCAGATTGGCGCGAGTTCCACCCGGCGCGATACCTTGCGCGACATATTCCCGTGCCGCGGGCAGGACCGGGACCGAATCGCACCAGACTTCGGCCGTCACCGCGCTCGCGGCGGTCATATTGCGCAGATGGCCGAGCAGACCAAATCCGGTGACATCGGTGAGCGCATGGGCGCCCCATTCGACGAACACTTCGCTGCCGATCCGATTCAGCGTTGTCATCACGCCGATCGCTTCGTCGATCGCGTGCCGCGCGTCCTGATCATTCTTGGCCGCGGTGGAGATGATGCCGAGTCCCAGCGGCTTGGTGAGTATCAACACGTCGCCGGGAACCGCGCCCGCATTGCTGAGAACCTGCTGCGGATGAATTCTGCCAACGACAGCCAGTCCGAAAATCGGCTCCTCCGTTTTGATCGTGTGGCCGCCGACGATGCTTGCGCCGGCCTGACGCACGACCTCGGCCGCGCCGCGCAGGATCTCTCCCAGCACTTCCGCGGGAAGATTGTCCGGGAATCCGACGATACTTAGCGCTGCCAGCGGCGCGCCACCCATCGCATAGACGTCGGACAGCGCATTGGCGGCGGCCACGCGTCCAAAGTCCCAGGGCCGATCGACAATGGGAGTGAAGAAATCGGTCGTCAGCACCAGGGCCAGATCGTCGTTCAGTCGATAAACGGCCGCATCGTCGGCGGTGGCGCTTCCGATCAGCACATTCAGATCGTCGATCGGCGGCAGCAGGCCCAGCAGCGGCAATAGAAATCCCGGTGGGTGTTTGGCGGCACAGCCCGCCCGCTTCGCCAATCGCGTCAACCGAAGTTCGTCGAAACCCGTCATGCGATTCCTTTCCCAAGCAAACGCAACTACAAATCGAAACGGTCCAGGTTCATTACTTTCGTCCAGGCCGCGACGAAGTCGCGCACGAATTTACGCTGCGCGTCCTGACAGGCGTAGACCTCGGCAATCGCGCGAAGCTGCGAATGCGACCCGAAGATCAGGTCGACGCGTGTTGCCGTCCACTTGATCTGGCCGGTCGCACGGTCCAACCCCTCAAAGAAATGCTCGCAGATCGGGGACTTCCGCCAGACCGTACTCATGTCGAGCAGGTTGACGAAGAAGTCGTTGGTAAGCGTCTCGGGCCGTTGGGTGAAGACGCCAAGCTGCCGCTGCGGACCGTCTCCGGCGTTTGCGTTCAGTACACGCAGTCCGCCGACCAGTACCGTCATCTCGGGAGCCGTGAGCGTCAGCAGTTGCGCACGATCAACCAGCAGTTCCTCGGCCGGGCGATCGATCTGCCTCGCCACAAAGTTGCGGAAGCCATCCGAAGTCGGCTCCAGCACCGCGAACGACTCGACGTCGGTCATCGCCTGCGTGGCGTCGGTACGCCCCGGCGCGAACGGCACCGCAATCGCATGTCCGGCGCGCCGCGCCGCCTCTTCGACGGCGGCCGATCCCCCCAGCACGATCAGGTCGGCCAGCGAGACACGCTTGCCACCTTGTTGACCTCCGTTGAATTCCGCCTGGATATTCTCCAGTGTCCGCAGCACCTTCGCCAATGCGGCCGGCTGATTCACCTCCCAGTCCTTTTGCGGAGCGAGTCGAATGCGGGCGCCGTTGGCCCCGCCGCGCTTGTCGCTGCCGCGGAACGTCGACGCCGACGCCCAGGCCGTTGACACCAGTTCCGCGACGGTAAGTCCTGAGGCGAGCAGCTTGCTTTTGAGCGCCCCGATCTCGCCGTCGCCGATCCGTTCGTGATCGACCGATGGAACCGGATCCTGCCACAATTGGGGTGGCGCAACTTCGGGACCAAGCAGTCGCGAAACCGGTCCCATGTCGCGGTGCGTCAGCTTGTACCAGGCTTTGGCGAACGCCTCCGCGAATTGACCAGGATTCGCGTGAAATCGCTTCGAGATCTGGCAGTAGGCCGGGTCGAGCCTTAACGCCAGATCGGTCGTAAATGCGATCGGCGCATGCTTCTTCGCGCGATCATGAGCGTCCGGGACGTTTTGTTTTGACGCGGCGTCCTGGGGCGTCCATTGCCATGCTCCCGCCGGACTCTTCGTCAATTCCCATTCGTGGCCGAACAGATTGTCGAAGTAGCCGTTCGACCATTGCGTCGGAGTCGACGTCCAGGCACCTTCGAGACCACTGGTGATCGTGTCACCGGCATTCCCCTGGCCGAAACGATTCCTCCAGCCGAGCCCCATCTCCTCAATGTCCGCTCCCTCCGGTTCCGGACCGACGTTGGCCGCGCTGGCGGCCCCATGCGCCTTGCCAAAGGTATGGCCGCCGGCAATCAATGCGACCGTCTCTTCGTCATTCATCGCCATCCGGCCGAATGTCTCCCGAATGTCCCGCGCGGCGGCCAGTGGGTCGGGTTTGCCGTTCGGTCCTTCCGGATTGACATAGATCAAACCCATCTGCACCGCGGCCAGCGGATTCTCGAGTTCCCGCTCCCCGCGATAGCGCTGGTCGCCCAGCCACGTACTCTCCGACCCCCAGTAAATATCCTGTTGCGGCTCCCACACGTCCTCGCGGCCACCCGCGAACCCGAACGTCTTGAACCCCATCGATTCCAGCGCGCAGTTGCCGGCAAAGATCATCAGGTCGGCCCAGGAAATCCGAGCGCCGTACTTCCGCTTGATCGGCCAGAGCAGCCGACGCGCCTTGTCGAGGTTGGCGTTATCGGGCCAACTGCTCAGCGGCGCGAACCGTTGCGTGCCGTATCCGGCGCCGCCACGGCCATCGCTGATGCGATACGTCCCGGCACTGTGCCAGGCCATGCGGATAAACAGCGGCCCATAATGCCCGTAATCGGCGGGCCACCAGTCCTGCGACGTCGTCATCAGCTGATAAATGTCGTGCCGCACGGCGGCCAGGTCGAGCTGCTGGAACGCTTCCGCATAGTCGAAGTCGCCGTCCATCGGATCGGCGCCAGGCGAATTCTGGTGGAGAATCGACAGATTCAATTGATTCGGCCACCAATCACTGTTCGTCATCGCACCTGCCGCCGTATGCCGTATCGAAGCCGGTCGATCCGCCGCCAAAACTGGACACCTGCCTGCCGTTTCCATTTTCGTTCCCCTTGTTGGTTTCGCGATGTTCCCGCTGTGGAAGTTCTAGCGAGAACAGACCTATAATTCGAATGAAGTCAATGCCTTGTCACGATGCACTGCGTGCATTGTTGCCGACGTCGAGTTGCCCCGCAACTCGACGTCGAGCCGCGACGCGGCACCTGGAAATAGAAGAACTGTTCGAGGAGGAACTGCTGCTCGTGCTTCCGCGGGATCATCCGCTTGTCGATAAACAGAATCTGCGTCCCGGCGACCTGGAGCCGTATCCGCTTGTGCTGCTGGATGAGGCACTTTGTCTGGCGGATCGGATTGTCGAGGGCGGTCCGCCGTGCATGCGGAACACCTGTTCGATCGCGCGGGCCACAGTCGCGGCTAACCCAGAATGGCGGCGATCGGCTCCCCATCGCAGATTTTGAACGGACGCCCTTCCTGATCCCGAACCTCGCTGTTCGGATCGAGTCCGCACGCCTTGCAGACCGTCGCGAGATAATCGCCGGGTGTGACCGGATTCTCTTTGACGTAGGCCGCCTGGCTGTCGCTCGCGCCGTAGATCGCTCCGCCCTGAATCCCCGCGCCCGCCAGGACCGCCGAGTAACAGAACGGCCAATGGTCCCTGCCGTTGTTGCCATTGATCCTGGGAGTCCTGCCAAATTCGCCGGCACAGGCGACCAGCGTATCGGCAATCAACCCGCGTTGGGCCAGGTCGTCAAGCAAGGCGGAGAATGCCCGATCGAACGCCGGCAGGCAATAGTCGGCCTTGAGCATGCCGTAACCGGTCTGGCCATGCTCCAGATCGTTGAGTCCACCATGGGCATCCCAGACGTTGTAAACCTTGGCGGCCGGCGTGATGAACATCCAATTGACGCTGACCAGCCGCACGCCCGCTTCCACAAGACGCCGGGCGGTAAGGAAACTTTCGCCGTATTCATTGCGGCCGTAGCGGTCCCGCACCGAGGCCGGTTCGGCCTCGAGATTCAACGCGTCGCGTATGGTCGTCGAGTGGAGCAGCCGGTATGCCGTTTCGAAGTTGCTGTCGAACGCGCGGACACCCGCGGTGTTCTGCATCGCTCGATCGCTGTCCTGCAGTAGATTCCGCAAGCCGCGACGCGCTTGCAGGCGAGCCAGCGACATGTCGCTGGGGAGGGTCAACGGAATCGCCGGAGGATCGTTACGTGGCCCGACCTGAACATGGTTGAACACCCGCCCTAATTCGATCGGGTCGTGGCTGGAACCCAAAAAGCCGGCATGGGTACCGGCATAGAAGACTCCATCGTGCGCGACCGCGCGGGGAATGGAAATACTCGCAGGCAAGGCCGATCCGCCGCCCAGGTACGAAAAAATCGAGCCGATCGCGGGGAAGTCCGATCTTTGGCGGGCATTCCCCGGAAAAGTCCGCGGTGGGAGCATCGGCCGTCCCGTCAACGCATGATAGACCGACACGCCATGGTCCGAGTGCGAATGGGTGAGGGAACGGACAATCGCCAGCTTCTCCGCGTGCTCGGATAACCGTGGCAATTGATCGCAGAGCTGCAGGCCCGGCACGCGCGTCTGGATTGGCGAAAACGGGCTCCTCACGCCGTCGGGCGCGCCCGGTTTCAAATCCCACATGTCCTGTTGAGGCTGACCGCCCCACATGAACAAAAATATGCAGGACTTGCCGCTCGGCGGTCGAACGCCAGCGTTCGATCGCTCCGCCGCCAGCAGCCGCGGCAGGGTCATCGCCCCGCCGGTCAAAGCTCCGAGTCGCAACATCGCGTCGCGACGATGCATCCGCATGGTGTGCCACCTGTTCGCTGCCCGACTGGCCTGCCAGGGAACAAGGTCGTCTCGGCAAGCGATGCTCCCAGCATACCGATATCGCTTCGATCATCCCATCGCGCGCCTCGCGTTCGCCGTAGTTACTGCCGCCCCAACGCCAAGGGACTGGCAACTTTGGGCCGTCGTGCAACAATCAGTGCAGCCCGATCTGTTGTCGACACCGCCCATCCGGCTTAAGGCATAACTCGTAACAAGAAATGCGTTCCACCATGATCCGTTTCGCGTTTCTTTCCCGCGTCGATCTCATCATCGCGGTCGGCCTGTTCGGCAGCGCATTGCCGTTGTTCGGTCAGGTTTTGAACAAACAGGAGCAGCTCCAGCGGCAGACGTTCTGGGATAATCGCGATTGGCGCTGGTATCGCGAGCAGATCCCGTTTTTCGAATGTCCGGACGCGGAGATCACCACCACCTGGTACTACCGCTGGGAGTTGCTCACCAAGCATCTGACCTATGGCTCGCCCAATACCGGGTATGTCTTTACCGAGTTCATCGATCGGCCCTTCTGGTCGGGAACCTACGGCGCCATCAGCTGTCCGGCCGGGCATCAGATTTACGAGGCGCGCTGGCTGCGGTCGCCGCGCATCGCAAACGACTACACGCGCTACTGGCTGGAAACGCCCGGAGCGCAACCGCGGAATTACAGCACCTGGCTTGCCGATTCTGCCTGGGCGGCGCATCTGGTGCACCCTGATCCGGCGCTACTGCGTCGCCTGCTGCCCGGACTGATCAAGAACTTCGAAGGCTGGGAACAGCGGCATTATGTTCCAGAGGTCGGGTTGTTCTGGCAGACGGGCCACGACGACGGGATGGAATTTAACATCAATAGCCGACAAACGGGTGACCTCCTGCGTGGTGCTGAAGGATATCGACCGACCTTGAACGCGTATTTGTGGGCGGACGCGGTCGCGATCGCCCGGATGGCGCGAACGACGGGTGACGAACCGTTGGCCGAGCGGTTTCAAGCGAAGGCGGACGCGATCCGTCAACGGATGCAGGAGCTGCTCTGGGACGAACGCCGCACGTTCTTTCTGCAGGTCTATCGTCGCGACGAGGAACGCGACGGGCACCGGATTCAGGCTCTGTCCAAGACCTATGAGACCGGCCAATTCGCGGGCAGCCCGCACGGTCGAGAATTGATCGGCTATGTACCGTGGCAATTCGGAATGCCCGAGCCGGGACGCGGCTACGAACGGGCCTGGAAGTTCCTGAACGATCCGGACTACTTTCACGCTCCCTTCGGCCCGACCACGCTCGAACGGAACGATCCGATGTTCCTGTTGCAGAAGACCTGCTGCTGGTGGAGCGGCCAGTCCTGGCCGTACGCGACCACACAGACGCTGAAAGCTCTGGCGAATCTTCTTCAGGATTATCCCGCGCCGCCGGTCTCGGCCGCCGACTACCAGAAATTGTTGGCGATCTATGCCCGGTCGCATCGCAAGGATGGTCGACCTTACCTCGCCGAGGCCCTGCATCCTGATACGGGGTCGTTCGAGGGCCACGACGGCTACAATCACTCCGAACATTATTTTCATTCAGGTTTCTGCGACCTGGTGATTACGGGGCTGGTTGGGCTGAAGCCTCGCGAGGACGAATTGTTGCGTGTCGTGCCGTTGGCATCCGAGGAGTGGGATTACTTCGCACTGGACGACTTACCCTACCGGGGTCATCGCATTGCGGTGGTCTGGGACCGATTGGGGAATCGTTACGGTCTGGGCAAAGGCCTGCAACTGATCGTCGATGGGGAACCGCTTGCGCGCGCGGATCAATTGGGGATTCTGGAATGCCGCTTGCCGCCCCGCGCGCGTCCTGCCACCGATACTGCCGTCCCGAGTTCGGTGCCGCCGTCGTCCCAGGCGGCGGCGCGGATCAATTTCGCGGTGAACAATGAAGGCGACATTTTCCCGCGCGTCTCTGCCACGTACACAGCCGAAGGCAGTTCCTTGGCAAAAGTGCAAGACGGAAACTACTGGTACCATCTCCATCCACCCAATCGATGGACCTGCCAGGGCAGCCCGAACGCGGTCGATTCGCTGGAAATGGAATTGGGGGTGCCGCGGACGATCGACACGCTGCGACTTTATTTTCTGGATGACGAATCGGAAGTGGTTCCACCGGACAGCGTCGTGGTGGAAGTGGAGCGGGCTGGTCATTGGATGCTGGTGCGCTTCCGGGAGCGGGATTTCGTGTCGGCGGAGGGACACCGGCCGAACACCGTGGTTTTCGATCCGATCGAAGTCGCAAGACTGCGATTGCATTTTCGCCACGCGGCGAAGGGAAAGACGGGCTTGACCGAAATTGAAGTCTGGGGGGATGGCGCGCTTCCGTACGAACCTCCGCCGCCGCCCGCTGGCAATCTGGCGTTCAACCGAAACGGCACGGGGTTTCCCCAAATCCGCGCGTCGTATTCCGATCGATTTGGGGGCCGGCCGGAACGGGCGATCGACGGCAAAATCGTTTACGATCCGACGCCGATGAACCGCTGGACCAGTTATGAATCCCCGAACGCAGTGGACTGGCTGGAACTTGATTTCGGCGAACCGCGCCCGATTGGCCGGGTGGAACTGCATCTCTATGACGATCGCGGCGGCGTCCAGGCGCCCGAGAAGTACACGCTTGAAACCTGGGATGGTGCCGCCTGGGTCGAGATTCCCAATCAAGACCGAACTCCGAAACGACCGGCCGGCGGCGTTCGGAACACCGTTCGCTTTGCCGCGGTCAGCACCGACAGGCTCCGTGTGCTGTTCACCCATCGCGGCCAAGCCCGAAGCGGCCTTACGGAAATCGAGGTCTGGCAAGAGTAATAGCGAGTTAAATGCCGATTTTCGGGAAGATCGGTCGTTGCCGCGGCCTGCGGTGTACGAAATCTCCAGCCGGACGGCACGGATCGGGAAGTCGGTCTGCCTTTGGGCCGCCGGCCGGTCGTATCCGAAGTAAAGTGTATGGTACGGCGGCGGGATTCCCGAAGGGCCTGGCGAGAGGAAGTGGCGTTGGAATCGGCAGGGGACGATTTGCAGTTGATCCAACGGCTCGTGTTGCGCGAACCGGCAGCCTGGGCGACGTTTGTGGAACGGTACCAGCGGCTGGTTTTCACACGAGTCCTGGTCGTGGTGCGCGAATTTGGCCGCATGCCCGATTCCTCGGTGATCGACGATCTGTGCGCCGAGGTCTTTGCCAAGTTGGTGGCCCGCGACTTTTCGGTACTGAGACGGTTCGAGGGCCGCAGTCGATTCTCGACCTGGCTCTGCGTCGTCGTACGGAGAATCTGCGTGCGAAAGCTCTGCAGCGATCAACGCGATCCGGTCCGGAAGGCGGGCCAGGAGGATGGCCAACTGCATGACGTGGGCGGAGTCGATTCCGATCCTCTCCGCGAGCTGATTCAGGCGGAAACGCGGGAACGCCTGCAGGCCGGACTAAGGCACTTGAATGACAAGCAGCAGGCGATGGTTCGCCTGTTTTATATGGATGGTTGCAGTTACCGGGAAATCAGTGAGCAGTTGGGAATCCCGATGAACTCGATCGGTCCCACGTTGCAGCGGGTGCATCAGAAACTCCGCGAAGTGATGAACGTAGACGAGTCCTGAGGTCAGCGATGTTATTGCAGTTGATTCGACTAGCCGAGAATCCGCCGGAGCAGAGCGACCGCGCTTTGTGGGATCGGATCGACGCGGAGCCTGAGGTCGCGCGGCAGTGGCAGCAACTTCAGCATGTCCGCGAACTCCTGGATTGCGGTCGTGCGCCGCCGGAACCGCTGACGGTACCTACCGATCTGCTGGTGGCCTGGCTGGAAGGAATCTTGACCGAAGCGCGGGCGGCCGAAGTAGAGACTGCATGCTGGAAGTCCACGGCGCAATTGGCCGAGGTGGTCAGCAATTACCGGTTCCTGAATCGCGTGCCGATCATGAGCGACCCGCCAACCGATCTGACGCGCCGAATCCTTCGACTCGTGCCCCCGCTGCCGATCGCGCAGCCATTGTCGTCCCCGTCCCAGCAACCGGTTGCTACACCGACCAACCGACTCTCGCCACCGACCGCCAGCGATCCCGTGCCGCATGCGGAACCGACCAACGGGCATCGGCTGGATCACCGGATTGTTGTCGCGCGGCGCGATCGTTCGAACAATCGCAGGACGCGAACGACCGTCGCGTGGTTCTGGCCGCTCCTGGCTTCTGCGGCGCTGTTGGTCGCGCTGTTATTTGCAGCCCAGCAGTTATCGCGCGTCCGCGCACCGGCTCCGGGCGACCGTAACATCGTCCGTGACCAGCCGCCGCCGGTCCAATCGCCCGACATCGAGAGGCCAAGCCACAGGTCGCCGCGCGATCTGCCGCTCGACAACCCCGAGGACCGGCTTCCCGGCAGCCGCCGATCCGGCGAGGAATCGCTGTGGGCGCTGGATGGTGATACCGACATCGAACCGATCCCGGAGCCGACCGATCCGCCCTTGGATACCGAACCGTTGATTGTCGAGCAACCTCCGCCCAAGGAATTCCAACTCCCGGAACACTCGGCGCCGTTCGAGTTGAAATGGACCGACATCCGCGGATTGCTGGCGACGCGCGGCATCGAGCCCGGCCGATGGGCCGGTGTTGATGGAAAGCAGATTGTCGATGCATCGGCGACGCTCGTAACGTTGCCGGGCAGTTGGTCATCGGCGGAGTTATCTTCGGGGGGCCAACTGACGATGGCGCCGGATACGGAAATTTCACTCGCTCGCGAAGACGGGCCGTCCAGCGGAATGTCCCTGATGCTGCGGCGCGGCAAAGTTGCATTACGAGGATTTCCTCGCGGGCAGCGCTTGCGGGTCCATTCCGGAGAACATGCGCTGGATGCGGAGTCGATCAGTGAATACGCGACGATTGCCGTTTCATTGATCGCGGACGATACGGTCGTCAGTATCTTGGACGGCGAGATCCAGGCCGCCGACGAACACTTGACGCGGCATCAGCAACTGGTGCTGGGGCGAGAACTGCCTCGTGTCGTAATTCCCGCGACGGAGGCCCGCGATTCGCTGGAATGGCTCGAACCGCCAGCGACCGATTGGACGAAGCGCAATGCGGTCCTGGCGCGACTGCGCAAGTCGACCGACCTGGGATCCGATCTGGTGAAATTGTTCGACAAGCACGAAACGCGGCAATGGGCGACGGTCTGGAGTTTGGCGCTTGTGCCGGAGGATTCGCTGTGGCGCGCACTGACGCACGAAAGCCGCGCGGTGCGACTTACCGCGCTCGAGGTACTGCGCACGATTCCCCGACGCGACGAACGGCTTACCGCATTGCGGCAAGCCCTTCATCGGGAACTCGGTGCGCCGGGGGCCGGCAAGTTTCTGGAATGGATCCTGCTGGCCCGAAGCAGAACCCTTCCCAAACCGGCGGTCGCGCAAGGCATGCTGGAAGGACTTACCGATCGAAGACTCGTCGTCCGCCAGACCGCGATTTACTGTCTGGACCAGATTTACGCCAAACCTTTTCCTCGTTTGACGCCGCCGCGTTACGAGCCGGAGCATTGGAGCCGCGAATCGGTGATGGAATGGGCCAGTTATGTGAAGGCGGTTCACGAACTGGCGGAGAACCGAAATCCGCACCGAGGGCCGGCCAATCTCCAGCCGGTGCCGCAGCGCCCGCGGAATTGAGGGCCGGGAAGTTCGTGGAAACGGGCACGTGATGCCAGAGAGCATTGCCGCGCCCGGCCGGTTTCCCATATCATAGGCCCGAGGAGCGGCGTCGACGCCTTCGCGGATCCATTATTCAGGTTCTCTTCGATGACACCCCGCAATCTGACGATCCTCGCCGTAACGATCGTGGTTTCGCTGATCTGTTACGAAAAATCGGAGACCAACCGCTTCGCGACGCCATTGGGCGAAGCGATACGGAAGGTCGAGCGATACTACATTGAACGGGTCGAGACGCGACAGCTGTTCGAAGCGGCGATGACGGGGATCGTGAACAGCCTGGGCGACCCGTACTCCGAATACATTCCGCCCGAGCGCACGCAGCGATTCGACGAAGTCCTGGAAGGCGAATTCGCCGGCGTGGGGATCGTGGTCGACCCCAACACGAAACTGAAATGTTTGACGGTACTGAGCCCAATGTATGGAGCGCCGGCGCATAAGGCGGGGATGCGCGCCGGTGATTCCATTCTGGAGATCAACGGCCGGTCAACGGCGGTCATGGCGATCACTGACGCGGTGCAGTTGATGCGAGGTAAAGTTGGCACCCAAGTCGTTTTGAAAGTGATGCATCATGGCGAGACCGACGCCTTCGAACTGGTATTGACCCGCGCCCTGATCCGCATCGATTCGGTATTAGGTGACGTGAGGCGCGAGGACGGTTCCTGGGATTTCTTCCTGGAGGAGAATCCGCGGCTGCAGTACCTGCGGATCAACACGTTCGGTGAACATACTGCCGATGAATTGCGTGCCGCGCTACGGTCGGTCAACGCCGCCGGAAGCCGCGCCGACGGCATCATCATCGATATCCGCAATAATGCGGGCGGCCTGCTGAAATCGGCCATCGAGTGCTGCGATATGTTTCTCGACTCTGGCGTCATCGTCAGTACGCGCGGACGGGACGGTATCGGTGGCGAGGAATACCTTGCTCGACAAGGCACCGTGGTGGGACGGGAGATTCCGATCGCCGTGCTGGTGAATGAGTACTCGGCAAGCGCCAGCGAGATCCTCGCCGCTTGCCTGCAGGACCATGGACGCGCCGTCGCGATCGGACAACGAACCTGGGGAAAAGGCACCGTGCAGAACGTGATCCCGATGGAGGGAGGTCGCAGTCGAATGCGGCTCACGACCGCCTCGTATTGGCGTCCCAGCGGCAAGAATATTCATAAGACCAAGGCGGCAACAGAAAACGACGAGTGGGGCGTTTCCCCTTCCGAGCGCCTTGAAGTTCCGATGCCCTCGGAAATCGCCGCGAAGGTGCTGCGCTATCGGCGATTTCGAGACTTGTTCCAGCGTGCTCAAGCCGCCCACGACCCGCTCCAGCCTGAACAGAGTCTCGCCCCGCCGCAGGATGAACCCGCGACGACCGAGGATGACCCCGAAAGCGACGAACTGAGCGGCAGCGTGGAAAAAATCGACGATCCGCAGCTGCGACGCGCGATCGAGTACCTTCAGGAAAAACTTCACATTCCCCAGGCCGCCTGATCGAGCTCCCCAGCGACCAGGCCGATGGCGCGCCTCAATCCTGCAACACCGGTTGAACCTTCTGCCGTCCTGAAGCCTCCTGCGGCAGTTCCTCGTCAAGCCGACGCTGAACTTCCGCGCGATGGATCGGGACATCGATCGGCGCGTCAAATGCCAGGCGGACCTTGTTGCCACGAACCGAGACGACGATGTCAGAATTCGCGTTCACGGTACCGACCCGCGGACGCGTCACAATCCGCAGCTTCGGAACAACGAGCCACTCGCTGAGGAAGTTTCCGTTGGAATTGACCCGGCGTTCGCCGCACGAGATTTTGGCGTGACCTATACTTGCGCGGCGAGTAGTCGCCCGCCGATCAGGGCGTGCGACGCGATCTGGATTGGCTTCCTTCCTTGCGTGTGGCGTTGCCAGTGAACCGTTGTGATTTTCTTCGGGTTGTCGGCGTGTGGCTGTGCCTGCCGGTAGCCTTTGCCACGACAAGCTCTGCCGCCATCGTTGCTGGCGGAGAATTCGATTTGTCGAATCCGGTTGGGATTCGCGATCTATCGGACGGAAAAGAACGTCTCGGTTCGAGTGATGAGAGAGTCTGGCGCCGATTGCACGACGCTGCCGAAGCGGCGGGCAATCGACTCGCGTCGCACATTCCGGCTGTGCGACGGTTTGTCGCAGCCTTGGACGAACTGGAAAAGGCCCGCATCGAGGACGTCCACTACTGGCTGCACGCCAGGATCCTGACCGGCGCGTATCGTGAGTCTCTGTATGACGTAGCGACCACGCTGGAGTCAGGCGATTACAATTGCGTGACGGCTGCGATTCTGTTCAAGATCGCTTGTGAGCGGTCGGGGATCGCGGTTCGATTTGTAGCGACGGCGCAGCATGTGAGTTGTCGGGAGTCCGACGGCCGTTGGATTGAACCGACCTGCGCCGACTGGTTTCGAGACGGACGCCAAGCAGCCATGCTTGATCCCAGTCGGCGGGAATCCAGGCCTGCCCGCGACATTGGCTGGCAGGGGCTCTTGGCGCGGGTTTGCTACAACCGAGGGGTGGCTCGGCTGGCGGCGGGGGATTTTCCGGGCGCGACAAGCGACTTTGCATCGGCTTGCGGTCGGGATGACGGTTTTCGCGAGGCCTTCGAAAATCAATTGGCTGCGTTGAATAATTGGGCACTGGCGTGTTGTGCGGAACGAAAATTTTCCGAGGCGGTCGCGCGGCTGCAGGCGGCCCGGACGCTCGATGCGGACAACCCGCTGCTGCGGGCCAACGAACTGCATGTCGACCACCAGTGGTCGATGTGGTTATGTGAAAGTGGGGAGTACGGGGAGGCTCTCGCATTGCTGGAAGCGGGCCGCGCCCGTCAGCCGCAGGCGGAACTTTACCGCTGTGGTCCGCCGGCGATCGCCCGGCAGTGGCTGGAAGAACTGAACCGCCAGCCCAGTTCGCCGCAAAACGGCCGGATCCGGGACGATTTGACGGCACGCTACCCCGATGCTGCGTCAGCAACCGAGTCTCACGCGAATTCCGCCCGTTCTCGCCAGGCCCCTTAATCGCATCCTGGCGAGGTCGGGACGGTTTTCACCATCGGCCGTTCGAATTCGAAGTCGAAAGGCTGGAGATTTCCGCGCGGGCGGGGCATAATATCGGCAGCCCCGAATGCTGGCGGATTTAAAGCGTTTTCGTATAATCCCACGGGCACGAAAGAACCAATGGCTTGAAGTAGGTACTGCCTGGTGACTGATGAGCGTAGGTGGTTCGGTAACGCGATGGATCTACGATGCCAAGGGCGGCTGCAATTCCGCCGCCACGAAGTTGTTCGCGCGGTATCAGCACCGCCTGACGCGTTTGGCTCGAGTAAAAATGGCCGGCGGGCCGCGGGGTATCGCCGACGAGGACGACATTGTCGTCGATGCCTTTCAGAGCTTCCTGCGACGCACGCGGATTGGAAGCTACGAGCAGATCCGCGACCGAGACGGACTCTGGCGTTTGCTGGCGACCATGACAGTCCACAAGGCGTTGAATCAGATTCGTGACGAGCGGCGCGAAAAGCGCGGCGGAGGCCGAGTGTGGTCAACGGCGGATGCCGGCCTGGACGCGCGGGAACTGGACGCGACGTTGAATCAACTGGCCGGAAAACAGCCAGGGCCGGAGTTGCGGATAATGATGGCCGAATCGCTGGACCGGCTGCTGGGGTTGCTCGGCGATGACGAACTGCGGCGGATTGCCATCGGAAAACTCGAAGGTTACTCCAATGAAGAAATTGCCGCGGCCATCCAGCGTTCCGTTCCTACCGTGGAACGCCGACTACGCCTGATTCGGGACACTTGGCAAGAGGAGTTGCGGGATTGACATCGGCGCCGGGTGCTGGTGATGGCCGACTCTCGGTGGCCATTCAGAGTCGCATTGACCGAGTTTGCCTCGAGTTTGAGGACGAATGGCGGGCGGGCCGCAACCCCTGCGTCGAGGACTATCTGCGGGATTCGTCCGGGCGCGAACGCCAGCAATTGCTGCTGGAATTGCTGAGACTGGAATTTGATTACCGGCATGAGCCCGACCCGCAGCGGCTGATGGAGGAGCTGCTGGCTCGATTTCCCGACGAGCAACCGGTGGTGCGCGAGGCGCTCGGTTTACCTGACCTCGAGCCGGCTCGTACCTACAAAGCGGGAGAATTGCTGGGCGGGTATCGCATCGAGTGCACACTTGGCGAGGGATCATTCGGGGTTGTCTACCGGGCGTATGACGACCGTCGTGGTGTCCGCGTGGCACTGAAAGTTCCCAATCCTCGCGTCCTGCGGCGCGTCGAGAGCGCGCAGCGCTTTCGCGAGGAAATCCGCACGCTCGCGCGGCTCAACCACTCCGGCATCGTGGCGTTTCACGAAGTGATTCAGGACGATGCCGGCGACCCGGTCCTGGTCATGCAGTTCATCGAGGGCTGTTCGTTGCGGGAATGGCAGGAGAATCACGCACCCACCGTTCGACAGACGGCGGAAATCGTCGCGAGAATCGCCGATGCGATGGACTACGCGCACCGTGAAGGGTTCATCCACCGCGATCTGGAGCCGCGAAACATCATCATCGATCACGAGGAGCGACCGCACGTCACCGATTTCGGGCTGGCGCTGCACGAAAGTCATCAGTCCGGACGCCGCGGCGAAACGGCAGGCTCCATGGCGTACATGTCCCCCGAACAGGTACGTGGGGAAGCGGACTGGATGGACGGGCGCGCCGATATCTGGGCGCTGGGTGTCATCCTCTATGAACTCTTGACCGGCCGTCGACCGTTTCGCGGCGATACGTTGGATGAACTGGAGCTGGAAATCCGGCAACGCGATCCGAAACCTCCCCGCCAGATCGTTCCGGCGATCCCGGCGCGCGTTGAGCAGATCTGCTTGCGATGCCTGTCCAAATCGGCGGCGGATCGTTTCACCACGGCGGGGGATTTGGCCAGGCAACTTCGCGGCGCGGTAGGCCGACCCAGGTTGACGCGGTTGCTGCCGCGAACCCCGATCGATCGCCGCAGGTGGATGTGGGGCTCGCTGACGGCGGCCAGTCTGGTGACCGTCGGGCTGCGAGAATTTCTTTTTTCGTTGGCTCGCAGTGAGCGGCCTCCGCTGGATGTTACGGTCGATGTGCGGACCTGGAAGACCGACGAACCAGGCCTGTCGAATATAGGCGTGCGCGATCCTCGATTCGCGCCCCTGCGACCCAATGATGAGATTCGGGTCGCGATTCGCGTCAATCGGCCCGCCTATCTGTACGTGCTTGTCATCGATGCCGAAGGCAAATCGTCGATCGTTCATCCTTGGGCGGCTTCGTCGATGCGCGTGCGATCGACCGGCCAGTCGCGCGCGATCGCCCTTTCGCTTCCCGCCGATCAAACCTGGATCCTGGATGACGGACCACGGGGCGTGGAAACGATCCTGCTGCTTGCCGCGGATACGCCGCTGCCCAGCCGAATCGACCTGCGTTCGTTTCTGCATGGACTCGAATCGCAAGCAGGTGAGTCGGGTGACGAGGCGGTCTACTTCGTCGGTAAGGCTCCGATGGTGCAGACGCGAGCGGTCACCCGCAATCAACCCCGCGACGCGCCGACTTCCCCCGCCGACGCACTGCAGGCCGCTCGGCGAAATTGTGATCTGGTGCTGGAACGGCTGGCGGTCTATGTCGACGCCGCGGTCGCCGTCGCGATGCCGTTCCAGGGCCGGAAGCCGATCGAATCCAGGGAATGAGAGAACGAAGTCAACGCCTGGCGAGAAGCGCGTCCGAATATCGACCATGAAAGGTACGATTCTTGTCGAATGCCACCCCTACGAATCCCAGCGCAACTGCCGCGTCGGATCGGCCGGCACAGCGACTCCGTTGGAGAAACGCGCGGTTTGATCGCCACGAACTGGCCGGGTCGCTGGGAGATCTGGGAACATTTCTGCCGTTGCTGGTCGGCATGTCGGCGACCAACGGGCTGGATTTTGCCGCCGCGCTGTTCTTCGCCGGCCTGTTCAACATCGTGACCGGCCTGAGTTTCTCCATTCCGATGGCGGTGCAGCCGATGAAGGCGATCGCGGCGGTTGCATTAACCGAAGGGCTGACTGTCCCGCAGATCCTGGCAGCGGGCGCCACGGTGAGTCTGGTGATCCTGCTCCTGGGCCTTACTGGTCTGATCGACTGGTTGAATCGCATGGTGCCGTTGAGCGTGGTGCGAGGACTGCAACTTGCGCTGGGTATTACCTTGTTGTCCAAGGGAATGCAGATGGTCGTCGCCACGGACCGATGGCTGGCGGTGGACAGTTACATAACCGGGATTGTCGCGGCCGTCGTGGTATTGCGACTATTCTTTTCCAGACGCGTTCCCGCCGCGCTGGTACTGTTCGCCGCCGGGTTGGTGCTTACGGTCTGCGTTCACCCCGAAGTACTGCGCGAACTGGGCATCAGCCTGACCCTGCCTCGCTGGGCACCACCGCAATGGAGCGATTTCGTTTCCGCATTCCCCAAGGCGGCCCTGCCGCAGATTCCGCTGACGACATTGAATTCCGTGATCGCGGTTTGTGCCTTGTCGGCCGATCTGTTCCCAGACCGACCCGCCCAACCCCGTCGCGTCGCCGTTTCGGTGGGCCTGATGAATCTGATCGCTTGCTGGTTTGGCGGGATGCCGATGTGCCACGGGGCCGGCGGACTCGCCGGTCAATACCGATTTGGAGCCCGAACCAATGGCTCGATCCTGTTTCTTGGCGCGATCAAGTTGCTGCTGGCTGTCGTATTTGGGGCGTCGCTGATGAAATTGTGCCAGGCGTTTCCGCAGAGCTTGCTGGGTGTCCTACTGGCATTCGCGGGCATGGAACTGGCGATGGTGTTTCGTGATCAAACTCGTCGCTCCGACGCGTTCACGATGTTGTTAACCACCGCCGCCTGCGTTGGTCTCAACAACATCGCCATCGGCTTTCTGCTTGGATGGTCGTTAGCCTGGTGCCTGAAACTGGGGCTGTTCCGCGTCGAGGAGTGATCCCTGGAGATGTCCAGCCGCAGGCGGCCGATTGCCTTAAGTTCCTTGGTGGGCACGTGACGCCAAACAAGCGGACAGGTGGATTCGAGCACCCTGCGCGCCGGGTGCGGGAATCGCCTATAATGGCCCCATGTTTTTCAGTTTTGATGGAATTGACGGCGTCGGAAAGTCGACGCAGATGCGCCTGTTTCGCGAATGGCTCGAGCAGCGCGGCAACGCGGTTACCGTCTGCCGCGACCCGGGCGGTACTCCCTTGGGCGAGGCGATCCGCGGCTTACTGCTGGATCGAATCGACCTGGCGATGCAACCGCGGGCCGAAATGCTCCTCTATATGGCGGCTCGCGCCCAACTTGTCGATGAGTTCATTCGCCCGGCGATCGAACAAGGTCAGGTGGTGGTGTCGGATCGCTTTCTGCTTGCGAACATCGTTTACCAAGGCTACGCCGGCGGACTGGTGGTCGACGCGGTGCGTGCCGTGGGAAAGATCGCCGTCGACGGTGTTCAACCCAGGCTGGTTTTCTTGTTGGACATGGATGTCGATCAGGCGCTGTCTCGAATCCAGCGGCCTCCCGATCGCATGGAAGCCCGCGGCCGCGATTTCATGCAGCGTGTGCGTGAGGGATTCCTTTCTGAAGCGGCGCTCTGCCCCGAGCAGATCAAAGTGATCGACGCGCGTCGAGACATCGAATCGGTGCAGGCCGATATCCGCCGGCATGCCGCGAGCTGCTGGAGTTGAAGGATGAGTTGGCACGGAATTTTGGGTCAGGACCACGTTTTCGAACAGTTCGAACAAACGTTGGCGCACGGTCGGCTGGCCAGTACTTATCTGTTTGTCGGCCCGCCAGGCGTCGGAAAACGATCCACCGCATTGGCGATCGGCCAGGCTTTGCTGTGCAGTTCCCGCAAAGATGATCTGCTGCAGGCATGCCGATGTTGTCCGGCCTGCATCCAGGTGGAGAAGCTGAGTCACGCCGACCTGGAAGTCATCAGCAAGCCACCGGATCAATCGGCAATCCCATTGGAGGCGCTGATCGGCTCCCGCGAGAAGCGGCTCCGTGAAGGACTCTGCTACAACCTGAGCTTGAAGCCCTTCCACGGCGGCCGCAAGATCGCCATCATCGACGACGCGGATTACCTGAACACCGAAGGGGCCAACTGTCTGCTCAAGACGCTGGAGGAACCCCCGCCGCATTCGCTGTTGATCCTGATCGGCACCAGTGCCCAACGCCAGTTGCCGACCATTCGTTCGCGATGCCAGCTGATTCGCTTTCGCCCGCTCGACCTGCCCACTTTGACCCAGTTGATTGTCGATCAGGGTTACGCCGCCGCGACGGAAGCGGAGCAAATGGCCAGGTTGGCGGAAGGAAGCCTGCAGCGGGCTCGGGAGCTATCCGATGGTGCGTTACGGGAATTTCGCATCGGCTGGCTGGGCGAGTTATCGACGGGGGATTTCTGGTCGGCCGAACTCCTCAAACAGGTTGCCGGATTTGTGGAGTCCGCTGGTACAGACGCTCCGTCGCGCCGCAATCGACTGCGTGCAATCCTGAGTTTTACACTGCAGTTTTATCGCCTGCTGTTGCATGCCTCCTGCGGCCATGCGATCGAAGCCGACGATTGCCTCGTCGAGAGCGTGCGCGTGGCCCAGCGATCGTGGAAAAACGGGCACGCCGGGATCATCTCCTGCATCGAAAACTGCCTGGAAGCCTTGGGACAGATTGACGCCAATGCGCACCTCAACACGGTCATTGACGTCTGGTTCGACGAAGTCAGTCTGGCGGCGCGGTAGGCGATCGGGGCACGCCCCACAACGTCAATACCAGCCGCCTTGTCGAAGCCCGATCGCGATGCTCGCACAAGTAGATCCCCTGCCAGGTTCCCATTGCCAGGGCTCCCTGCGAAACGGGGATCAGCAGCGAACAGCCAAGCAACGACGATTTGACATGCGCGGGCATATCGTCGGGGCCCTCCAGAGTGTGTTGGTACGGGAACCGCTCCGGTACGATCGCATTCAGCGCCGTTTCCAGGTCGGCGCGCACATCGGCATCGGCGTTCTCGTTCATGCTGAGCGACGCCGACGTATGCTGGATGAAAATATGGAGTAGTCCAACAGAAATTCTTGAGATTTCGGGGACAGCCGCCACAACCTCGCGCGTAATCAAATGGAATCCACGTGGCCGCTTTGTTAACGCCAGCGTGCGCTGATGCCATTCCATGAATTTGACTCCTAATGCTGGAAATTGCACCCTTAAGGCGATGCTAAAGGTAACGACAGCCTCAATAACGCCGCACCGACGCCACGGCTTAAATAAGACAAAAAGGCGTGGAGGCAGTCTGCCCCGAAAGTCTACCTGGATCGATCATCTTTCGGCATCGGCAAATTCGACGTCGCCAGGGCTCTCCCGCGTGAAATTATTGCCTTTTTGCTCGTTCAAAAATCTTGACATTAGCGGCCTCGCACGAATAATGGTGTGTTTCCTGGTGGAGAAAACATCGCCGACAAATCCCACCTGCTGCGGACCGGAACTCGTTTTCTGTCGTCCGCGCGTCGCGAGCGAGTTCCACGGAAACCAAAAAGTACACAATTTGCCGCCCGTTGGGGGCGGTTGCCGTGATCGTCGCTGATTTCGCGTTCTCAGCGGTGTCACTAACAACACAATAAATGAACGGGGTTAAAGAAGTTGTAAAAGGAGAGAGATATTATGGGCAACAGTATCAAGAATGTTTTCGATGCCATCTTGAAGTATGGCCACGACGAGGATTTTTATCCTCAGGATTCCGATACGTTTGAACCGACCGATGCGCCGGCTGGCTCGCCAGAGAAGATCGAGATTCTGCGGCGGCGAATCGAAATGGGGCAGCCGCTGTGGCACAACAAGGACCGCAGCGATTTCAGCGGACTTACGGGCGCCATTCGACCTCGGGAATGATCCTGGATGTCGCACCGATCATCGCAGCGAGGCGTCCCTCAAGGGACGCCTTTTTTTATTGCCGATGCCGCACTCCCAGGCCGATCGCTCGGAACGCAAGGTGCTTCAAAAGTACGCCGCCTACGATTGCCTGGTCATCGATGAATTGGGGTATGTGGAAGTGGACCGTCCCTGATGAAGGACGCGTATTCTTGGAGTGGCGTATCAGGAGAAAGGCCAGTGTTTTCCCAGCGATTTGCTCTGGACTTCCGTCAACTGGACAATCGCTTTTCGTGCCAATTTCAGCATCGTCGTCAACTCGTCCTCGCTGAACGTCGCTTCTTCCCCGGTCCCTTGGACCTCCACGAACCGCCCAGCGCCGGTCATCACCACGTTCATATCGACGTCCGCTTCGGAATCGTGAATATAATCGAGGTCAACAACCGGTTTGCCATCAACGATTCCGACGCTGATCGCGGCAACGCTGTCGGTCAAAGGGTATTGGCGGGGATCAGGCAGGTCTTTCTGAACGGTCCGAATCGCTTCGACCAGGGCGATAAAACCACCGGTAATGCTGGCGGTCCGAGTACCGCCATCTGCCTGAAGAACGTCGCAATCGACAGTAATCAGGCGTTCGCCGAGTGCCTCGAGGTTGGCAATGGACCGCAGGCTTCGGCCGATCAATCGCTGGATTTCGGTTGAACGTCCATCGACTTTGCCGTCCCGTTCCCGCCGTTTTCGGGGGCTGGTGCTGCCGGGCAACATGCTGTACTCAGCGGTAATCCAGCCTTTGCCTTTTCCGAGCAGCCAATCCGGGATGCGCGGTTCGATACTGGCCGTACATAGCACAATCGTCTCGCCGGATTGGTAGAGTACGCTTCCAGGGCAATTGCGGGTGTAACCGCGCTTGATCTTGATCGGCCGAAGCATAGGAGCGGATTCCAGGTTGTATTGAAGTCAGGGTGAATTCAACGAACACGCAGGGTCTGCCGTTCGACCATCTCGGAACTGACGGCAATATTCGTAAAGAGCCATAGCCGTCGCCGTGGCGACGTTGAAGCTGAACGGCAAACCGTAAACGGGGATTTCAACGACGTCATCCAGCAGCGCCAAGTACTCGGGCTCAAGCCCCAGACGCTCGTTGCCAACGACCAGCGCGGTCCGCTCCTGAAAGGCATAATCGAACAGGCAATGTGAATGCGTGGTCTGCTCGAGGCCGACCAGTCGAAGCCCCTCGCCGCGGAGCATCTTCAGTACCGGCGCGAGGGAGCGGTGTGTTTCCAGTTGGATCTGATCGATACCGTCGCGCGTCACGTCGCGATCGAGCCGCGCGTTGCCGCAGGCGATAATGCGGGTTACGCCGCAGCAACTGGCGGTGCGCACGATTTTAGAGAGATTGACATTACTGCGCAACGGAGCGCAGGCCACGACGAGGGACCGGGGCTGTTTCAAAGGGGTCGGCGGCTTGTGCCGCAGGTGTACGTATTCACTCATGGCCGGCTTCGGGTTGCGGGTCTGCGAATTCGAATCGGCCTCGTTCACGGTTCTTGCGCGCTCGATGCGCCGGAAACACCTGACCGTTCATCGCGATGTAAACACCGGGTGCCGCCAATTGCACCGCCGCCACCGCGCAACCCAGGTTGAAAAAGGCGTCACTGGAGCGAAATCGGGCCGGTTGCATCGCGCCGGTCAAGACGATTGTCTTGTCGGGGATTCCTTGCAACGCGTCCGCGGTTTCGGTCATGGTGTCGGTGCCGTGCGTGACGACGATCATGCTTTCGGCGGCGGCCATGACGCGTGCTCGGATCAACGCCCGGTCCTCGTCCGTCATTGCCAGGCTGTCTTTGCGCACCACCGATTCGACCTCGTAGGAAAACCCGACATTCGCTTCCGTAAACAGTGGCAAGACCTGCGGTTCGCCGACATCGTAGCTGCTCGCCGCGTCAAAATAGACCTTATCGATTGTGCCTCCGGTGGCAATCACGCGCAACTTGATCACATTGGCATCCGATCATGCAGATTTCTCGAACTCAAGGCAACCTTGCCCGGCAACATGAACTTATCTCTTTTCCTGGCTCGTGGCTTCCCCGCGACTAGCGTCGGCGTCCCGATTCGACGGGGCGGCGTCGTTCGGGCCGCGGTGGCTGCGTGATGCGGCGAATGTTGCCGGGGCCCAGCAGGTCGTCGATCCGCTGCTGGAACTCCGTGGTGATTTCCAGCCGCAGCTTTGTTGATTTCATTCGGACTCGACTGCCGTCGCGCAGCTGGAGCATCAGTTCCAGATCCCTGTCGCCCGGGTACCCGCGAACGACTTCGCGGATTTTGGGCAAGACATCGGCCCCGTGACGACCTTCGTCGATGCGGATCACGACCCCGGTCGTGTAGCGCGAACTGAGTTGGTCCAGCGGCAGGATCTCATCGACGATCAGATTGGCCTCGTCGCCACCTCGTCGATTCACCGATCCTTGCACGACGACGATGGCATCAGGTTTAACCAGTTCCCCATATTCGACGTACTGGTTCGGCCAGAGGATACAGCGCACCGATCCGGAGACATCCTCCAGGTCGAACATTACGTAACGGGAGGGCGCGCCGGGCTTGGGTGATTTTGTATTGGAGTGTTTGATTGCGGCCAGCATGCCGCCGACGATCACCTCGGCCCGCTCGGGCAGTTCGCCAATTTTCTCGATGGTGTGCGAGCAATATTCCTCCAGGGTCCGTACATGTTCGGCCAGCGGGTGGCTCGTCAGGTAGAATCCCAACACTTCCTTTTCCATCAGCAGGCGTTCTCGCGGTTCGAATTCACCGACATCGGGCAGGCTGGCCTGCTTTGCCACCGGTTCCGCGTCCTCGATCGCGCCGAACAGGCTTTTCTGGCCGCACTTGCGATCAGCGAGCATCGCGGCGCCGGCCTGCATGGCCTTATCCAGTACACTCATTAATTGCTTGCGCGTGCCTCCAAGGCAATCGAGCGCGCCGGCTTTAATCAGCGTCTCGAGCGTCGCCTTGCCGCAGTGTGAGGCATCAACACGCTCACAGAGGTCGAAAATATCTTTGAAGGGACCTCGCCGTTTCCGCTCCGCGACCAGCGCTTCGCCGGCCGAACCGCCGCCGCAACCCTTAATCGCCGCCAGACCGAAATGGATTTTGCCGGTGCAGACCGTGAAGTCGACATTGGATCGATTGATGTCGGGCATGACGATCTCGATCCCCATCCTCTGGCAATCTTCGATATGCTCGACCATCGAATCCTTGGTCTTGAAATTCCGGCCTTGAATGTCGCCGGAAAGCAGAGCCGCCATGAACTCGACCGGATAATGCGCCTTCAAGTAGGCGGTCATATACGCGATCAGCGCGTAGGCCGTCGAATGGCTCTTGTTGAACCCGTAGCCGGCGAACTTGATAATCAGGTTCCAAAGCTCCTGGGCTTCACTGGCAGGCAGTCCTCGTTCCTGCGCGCCGCGGATAAACTGTTCATAGTTCTTGGCGATCAGCGTCTCTTTTTTCTTGCTGATCGCCTTGATGCAGGTGTAGGCATTTGCCAGTTCAATTCCACCGAGACGATTGAGGATCCGCATCACCTGTTCCTGGTAGACCATGACACCATGGGTCTCGGCGAGTATTTCCTGCAGCACGGGGTGCTTGTACTCGGCCTTCTGCCGGCCATGCTTGACCTCCACATAATCGCGAACCATTCCGCCCTCCAGCGGCCCGGGCCGGTAGAGGGCATTGGTGGCGATGATGTCATGAAAATGATCCGGTTTCATCTTCTGCAGCAGGTCGCGGATGCCGCCGCTTTCCAGCTGGAAAATACCTTTTGTCTCGCCGCGGCAAAGCAGCGCGAATGTGGCCTTATCGTCCAGCGGAAACCGATACGGATCGACCCGCTTGCCGGTCGTCTGTTCGATGATGTCGACGGCCTTCGAGAGGATCGTCAAGTTGCGCAGGCCGAGGAAATCCATTTTCAACAGGCCGGCGGCCTCGACGTCACCCATCGACCACTGGGTAATGATGTCGGTCTTGCCGGTGACGCGGCCCAGCGGCACATATTCGGTAAGCGGTCGATCGGCGATCACGACCGCCGCGGCGTGCGTGCCGATGTTGCGAGCCAACCCTTCGATCTTCCTTGCCAGATCGATGAGTTCCCTCACCTCTGGATCCTGGGAATAGGCTTGTCGCAATTCATCGCCTTTCTCGACCGCATCGTCGAGCGAGATCCCCAATTCCTCGGGAACCATTGAGGAGATCCTGTTCGCCCGTTCGACGGGCAATCCCATGACTCGCGCCACGTCTTTGATCGCCGCCCGGGCGGCCAGCGTTCCAAACGTTCCGATCTGAGCGACGTTTTCCTCCCCGTACTTGTCCTTGACGTAGCGGATCACCTCGCCGCGGCGATCTTTGCAGAAGTCAATATCGATATCGGGAGCTTCGCGCCGACTTTCGTCCAGAAACCGTTCGAACAACAGGTCGTAGCGGATCGGGCATACGTGACTAAGGTAGAGCGCATAGCAGACCAGCGCCCCGACGCCGCTGCCGCGCGCCGTGGCGGGGATATTCTGTTCGCGCGCATGGCGGACAAAGTCCCAGACAATGAGGAAGTAATTAGGGAAGCCCAGTTTGTTGATCACAGATAATTCACGATCGAGCCGTTCCAGGACGATCGGCGCCAGTTCTCCTTCGGGACACATCGATTCATCGCCGGCATATCGTTCCTTAAGTCCCTTGATGCAAAGCTCGCGCAGAAACTGTTCGGCCGTTACCGCCTGCGGCAGCTTGAACGACGGGAAATGCCTTTTGCCCAATTCCAGGTCAATGTCGACCGTGTCGGCGATTTGCTGCGAGCGAGCGACCGCGTCCTCCATCCCCGGAAACGCCGCATACATTTCTTCCGGAGAGCGCAGGTAAAACTGATCTCCCTCCATCCGCATGCGATTGGTGTCGGTCCGGAACTTGCCGGTGTTGATGCAAAGCATGACATCCTGAGCGACGGCATCCTCGCGGTCGACGTAGTGCGCATCGCTGGTCGTGACGACCGGCAGCGACAGACGCCGCGCGACCTCCAGAGCGCCCAGCATTTGCAGACGTTGCACTTCGACGCCGTTGTTCATTACTTCGATGAAATACCGATCGCCAAACAGGCGGTGGAACCAGCGCGCGATCTCGATTGCGTCCTCCAGTTCCTTTTCGCCGCCGTGGCCTTTGAGAATCGCCCGGCTGAATTCGCTGGATGCGCACCCGCTGAGACAGACGATTCCCTCGTGGTGCGCCTCTAACAATTCCTTGTCGATGCGGGGCTTGAAGTAGAAGCCGTCGAGCATCGCCGCGGAGGCCAATTTGATCAGGTTCTTGAATCCCGTCCGGTCGCGGGCCAGGAGCGTGAGGTGGAAACTGGCCTCTTTCATGCTGGAGGCGTCTCGCTCCGTGCGGCGTCCTGGAGCAATGTACGCTTCGTAACCCAGAATCGGCTTGATTCCCGCGTCCTTGGCCGCCTGGTAGAACTCCAATGCGCCGTGAAGGTTCCCGTGGTCCGTGAGCGCCAGCGCGTTCATTCCGTGTTGTTTGGCTCGCGCGACCAGGCGATCGATCGCGCTCGCGCCGTCCAGCAGGCTGTAATGGCTGTGGCAGTGCAGGTGCACGAAAGGGCGCACCAGATTGGAAGTCGTTTCCATGGTAACTCCTCCTGCGGCGTAATCGGTTCCGCGGCCAGACTCTTCAGCGAGCCTGCTCATTATTGCCCAAGGAATCAGTATTGGCGATGGACGATGTCACAGACCTTTCCCAGGTCACGCCCCACGCTGCGGGCATCCACGCCATTGCGCAAGTGAACGTTGTTCACAAATGCGGCAAAAATCAGGTTCCGCCCGCGAGCCGTCCGCAAGTATCCGGCCAGCGCCTTGCTGGTCAACAAGGTGCGGCCGTTCATCACGTTTTCCCAGGAGAGCGTGCCGGTCTTGGCAAAGACCTTATCGCGGGCCTGGTTGTCAGCACTGGCGGCCGTGGCAAGCGTTCCGTCGACACCTAACCTGGGCAGCGCCTGGAGGTACGTTGCGAAATCCGGCCGCGTGGTCATATGTTTCAGAAGCTGTACCGTCGCGCGCGGCGTCACATGGTCGGCCCGCGCGCCGCCGGCACCGCCTCCAAACGAAATCGTTTCCACGTCAACGCCCGCCCTCGCCAGAAAATCATGTTGCCGCCGCAGGCCATCGCGCAACGTACGTTCGCCGTGCCGCGACGCGATAATCAGTGGCAGTGTGCTGGCATGCAGATTGTGACTCACCTTGAGAATCAGCCGTGCCGATTCGGAGAACGGCGGGGAGGTTAACGCCGCGAGTTCCGCCAGACCGTCGTAACTGTCGGGCAGCGGCAACGGAGGATGGTCGGCGAAAGCCGCGGCGTCAACCGCGACGCCCACCCGTTGCAGCGCTTCGATCAATAAGCTCCGGGCGAACGAGGCCGGATCAGGAACTTCCATGATTCGCAGAACCGGTTTGTGCCCCTCCGGAATTCGTCCAGCGAGATACAGCCGGCCGCCGCCCAGATGCCTGATCCTGGTCTCCAGCGTCGTCCCGGTCGCCGATGTTTCCAGGTCATTCTCCAGCCGGAACAAACTCGTCTCCGGCCGCATCGTGACCTTCGCCGGTTGCCCCGCCTGCGTTGGTTCGATCGTCAGATCGATGATATTGTCATTAATGATGATTGGCGTCAGTTGCGAAGGACCACTGCCGGTCGATTCCGCTTTGTCAAAAAGTCGATCGTCGATCAGCACATCGCCTTGTACCCGCTTGATCCCGGATTCCGCAACCTGTCGGGCCAGGGCGTTGAGCCCGGCCAGCGGGTCGGGTTCCGTCAGTTGGGAATCCAGCGAACCGTTGGCGTAGGTGTGGTCGCCGTTGGCAAAGGCGATTTCACCGCCGACGGTGGTGCGTCCACCCATGGTCAAATCACCGCTGGCACGGAGGATGAGATTGCCTTCCAGCCGCTCGTCGTCTCGCTTGCCCGTCGCGTACAGCCGCGTCTTGAAACAGAAATCGGGCCCCAATTCGTCCAAGGCGGCAGCGACAGAATAGAGCTTTGTCGTCGATGCCGGTACGAATAATCGATCGGCATCCTGTTCCAGCAACACCTCGCCCGACTCCTGGTCGACAAACAGCAGCCCCCAGTGCGACTGCTGGAATCGCGGTTCCTCGAGCAGCGAGCGAAGTTCGTCCGGCAAGGATTCCCCCCGCGTCGAACCATACCCCAGGAGCATGACAACCAATATCGCCGAGCGCATGTCGACGGTCCTCCTCTTCGGCCATGGACCAGGAGCAACGACTCTCTCGCGCGGGGCCGAACCGCAAAGCGGCTAATCTGGCATGGAACCGTCTACGGTTCAAGCGGTTCACCGGCGCCAATTTGGCAACTTGGGTTATTGCAGAAAAGGTGCCAGTCCCGCGAGGATTCCGCGCAAAATATCCCGATCCGAATCGGGCCGTTCGGGACTGCCCGGGTAGGTAAAATCGCAGTCAATCATTCCGCGGAGTTTCAGGAACTGGGCTGCCGAATGGCGATACGCGGGAACGGGAGCGCGAAAGGCGAACATTCCCAGATACTGCAGCCAGTCATTCAACGCGTAGAACTCAGGCGCGCCTTCCCGCCACAGCTGGTCACGGAGCCCGAACAAATCGGGCGCAAACGTCGAGAGGCCGAGGAGGTAATCCGAACCGTAGATGACCATATCTATGGCCAGATCGTTGCCGGTGAGCAACTGGAATTCGGGACGAATACGGTCGCGGATCCGCAGTCGCTGCCATTCCAGGACGCGGTTGAGGGACGAATGCTTGAGCCCCGCGCATTGTGGAATCTTTACGATTTCAGAAAACGTGTCCAGATCCCAGATGCGGCCGCTTGGATGGAACATCTCTCCCAGTTCGAAGGCGTAGAATTTTGGAAACTCGCGCCCCAGCCGTTCGAAAAATAAGATGACCTCTTGGGGTGGGAGGGCTGCGAGCCCGAACGATGGAAAGACGATCGGCGTACCCTGAGCGTTGCGGATCTGTTCGATGCCTGATCGGTACCGATCGAAATCCAGCGGGGCTCCTGGCCGATCGCCGACATAGGCTCCGGCGAGGAACGGCCGCCCCTCGAGCAGATTCTCGGTGCGATGGAGAACTTCCTGGCGCGTCGCATGATCCAACAGCGCCGTGAAGCCTGTATCCATGTTGACGGCGGGGATCAATCCGGCCGCAACTGTGCGCTTCACGTGCCGCTCGAAGGCAGGCCAGTCGACCGACTTATTATGGTCCAGCGGCAGCAGGACCGCCGACATACCGACGATCGCGCGTCGCGGCCGAACAAGATCATGGAGGGGCCAGAGATTGTGCATTGTCGCTTCGAGGTTTAGCCAGATTCCCTGGCGTCGTTGGAGATTCTTTCGCGTCGGTATGCGTTGGCTGGTTGTCGAGCAATAAACGGTTCGAGAGCGCGCGGCGGGAGGCCGCGGCGTCCCATCGAACCAGGGCGGCGGATGCGTCACGTCGGAGCATGCGATCGTCCGTCTGATTTGCCGCGGCCTCGAGGCTCGCGCGAGCCGCGTCGGTCCCGAGCCACTCCAGGATGAGTACCGCCCGCGCGCGACGGAACTCGTCAACGCGCTGGCTGTCCAGGATCTCATCGAGCAGCCGCTGGACGCGCAAGCGCGATTCGAGGCTCAACCGCCGCCCCAGCGCCTGCTCCAGCGTTCTCTGGCCAGCGACACCCGCGCGACGCAGCCAACTCGACGCCCGCTCGCGGGCATCAAATGACGGGTCCTCGAGCAGCTTGAGCAGCTCCGCCAGATCGTGATCTTTCACCACCATCCGCGGCAACGGTTCCTGTAGTTTCTGGCTCAGGAATTCCACCGTTCCTCGCGGTGCCTCCAGCCATTTACGGATCGACTTATACGCCCTCGCTGCGTCTCGATCTCCCAGCAGGCGCCAGCGACTCTCGATCTGTTCCTCAGACAACGGTTCGATCTGCGCGGCCAGATTCGCCGGGCGGTACGGTGCCAGGTCCCAGATCCGGCGCCACGGCAGACTTCGTTCCGGGTCGTGAATGGCGGCCAACAAATAGCGGCTGTCGTCGGAGAAAGCGATCGATTCGGCGAGAAAATCATCACCCCGCTCGTTGGCCAGACCAAAATGGACGATTTCAGTCCCGGTCAGGGCGTCCCAGACAACAATCGAATCGCCCGCGGGCCCAGCGATCAAGCGCGAGTCCGGAGAAAAGACCAGATCGCTGACGGCGACCGTCTCGTCGGCTGCTTGAAACAGCATGGCGCCCGATCTGGACTCCAGAACGGTGACGGTATTGTCGTTGGCGATTGTCGCGAACAGCGCGCCATTACCCGAAAGTACGCTGGCTCGCGGCTGGACCTGCGCGTTCGGCTGGATGATCTGTCGCACGACAGCGCCATCCGACAAACGATAGATACTGGTGAAGTCGCCGCTCGAGATGGCGACGTAATTGCCACAGGAACTGAGACTCATCGACGGCATGGAACCGATTTCGTCCAGCGCTTCTGGAATCGGAATCGTGCGGCGCAACCCACCCGACTCGACGTCAAACTGCCGCACCCGTTGTGCGTCCAGCGCTAACAGAGTTTTGCTATCCGCGGAAAAGGCAACGTCGGCCACGAATTGATCGGCCTGAGTGAACTTTCGTATTTCATTGCCCGTCTCCCGGTCGAAAAGGTGCAGACCCTGGAAACCGCTGGTTGCGATCCAACGGCTGTCCGGAGAGAACATCGCTCGGTAGACCCCTCCATTGGGAATGCGAATCCGGACCGTGATCCGGTTCGACCTCACGTCCCAGACACGCACCAGATTCTGTGACGATCCGCCGACCAGGACGCAGTATCGGCCGTCACGGGAGAAAGGGGGCAGATCGGCAGCGATCGCCGCCGATTCCGCAGTGTCACCCTCGGGCAGCCCGTGCCGCTGCGGAACGTCAACCGCCGCATCCCGTCGACCGACCTCTTCCGTGTGCGGCTGCGCGAGACCACCGCGGGCCGACAGCAAGACGGCAGCCGCAAACAGGCGGACCACGATCCGAATGCGGCAATTTCCAGGCATGGCGAACCATTTCGTTTCGAACACGGACGAACGCTGAACGCCTCGCGGCAACCTCATGTTCCAGGAAACGGGCGCGTTTCCTTCGAGCCAACCGCTCTCCACGATCGAGGCCAGCACATCGTTCAGTCTAACCGAGCCGTAACCCAACAACAATGAATGGGCAAAATTGGGCCAGATAGCCGCGCGATTCGGCGATGGGCCGGCCGTTCTCGCGCGGAAAATGGGAGCGGACCAATCGGACCAATCGGACCCTATTTTTGAATACGGCGGCGAAGCCGTGCAAATAGCTGGCGATATTCCTGACGGCGAACTCGGCCGCGCGCCCGGCTGTGCATTTCCCCGGCCGAGGATCCATCCTCATGGATAATAAGCAGATCACGGTCGTCCTCGCTGCACGGCGCAGGTCGATCGGCTGCCGGTCCCGCCGATTCCGAAGGCCAGATCGCCTCCTCCACCACCGATGCCACGTCGATGACGGAATTCGTCAGTTCGCGCAGATCAGGATCGATTCCGATTGCCAAACCCAGCAGCGCCGGCTCGATTTCGCCGATATCGAAATTCAGCCCCGCCCGTTCGCTTGCCGACGGCAGTTCCGAATCCAACGCCCAAGGCACCTCGGTAACCGGTTCGGGGAAAACGGGATCGGTCGCCGGGTCAAATACGCGACGTTCGACGAATGGCCCGCTCGACGCAATGCCGGGCAAATCGGCCACGGCGATCTCGTGGTCGCTTGGTACGTCGTGTATCGCGGGCACTTCGGAAGAGGGCGCTTCAGAAGAGAGCGTTTCAGGAACCTGTTGCGGATGACCAACCTTGGTCAGGCGTCGATCGGCGAATTCTTCCTGGCGAGCGGCGGCCAGCGCTGCCGCCCATGCTCGTCCTTCGTGAAAACTGACCCGCGGCCGGTCTTTCAATGCCTCGGGACCGAACGCGGCGAAATGATCCAGGATCACCTCCTCCTCGTGGAAACCGTCACCAAAGAGTCGGTCGGTGTCGCCGAGATCCGACAACCGCACGGTCGTCAGGCTGTCGGACCCGGCTTCGATGGACGGAATCGCCGAGTCGCTCGCGGTCGTCATCTCCGTGCTATCGATTCCTGTCGTTGCCGTGCCCTCGTCGATCGCGAGACCCGCTGCCGGGGCGTACTCCTGGACGCTTCGAGTGATGAAGTCGTCGGCGTCGATTTCCCGACTCCAGCTTGAATTGGCGCCTGGCGACAAGGTGAATTGATCCGCAGGAATTGCCCCGGTTGCCGCCGCAACTTCCTGGAGCGGCAGCTGCGGCACTCCCGTGCTCGCATCCACTTCCTGCGCCTCCGCCGCGGACGGTTGTTGTACCGACTCGATGCGAATCGCGTCGGCAAGATCCTGTTCGAGTTGTTCCGCCAGTGCTTGTGCTCGCGATTCGGGTGACTGCACTCCGACCGACGCGTTTTCGTCCAAGGCTCCGAATTCAATCACCGTCTGGGCTTCCTCGGTGACCTGATTCACCGCTTGCCATGGACCGGGAAGCTGCTGCAGGTCGGCCCAGGCTTCGTCGATCGCATGGGAGTCGATGCGGGAACGGCCCGCCAGCGACGCCAGCAGCATCGCGTAATCGCCGATCTGATTGATACGGCGAGGGATTCCGTCCGAGGTTCTGGCGATTGCTTCGTAAGCCGATTCCGTGAATATCTCCTCAGCGCTGGATCCCGCCGCTCGCATCTGTTGCCGCAGGTAGTCGTCGATTTCGTCGCGCGTCAGCGGCTGCAGGCAACAGCGTGCCGCAATCCGCTGCTGGAAGGATGCCAGCCGCGGCTGGGCCAGTTTTTCGTCGAGGGCAATTCCGCCGCTGAGAACCAGCCGCACGCGAGCCTCTCCCTGATCGGCGAGATTCGAGAGCATCCGCAGTTCCTCGAGCAGTCTCAACGATAACAGGTGGGCCTCGTCCACGATAAGTACCAGATTGGTCGACACCGCCTGCAGGTGCGCGAGCAGAGATAATTGCAACTCGCCTTCGGCCATATCGCGGTACGGCAGCCCCAACTCGAACAGAATCGTCTGGAGTAATTCACGGCGGTTGGTTGCGCGGACCGTCCCCAACATGATCACACGGAACCGATCGGGAAGATTCTGGAAGTGTTCCGCGATCAGCGCACAGAGAAGAGACTTTCCGGTCCCTGCCCCGCCAAGCAGGAGCGATGGCCCCTGCGCCAGTTCCGCGCAGCGAATCAGCGTATGCCGCACATGCTCGAAATTCGCGTTGGGAAAATAACGTCCGCGATTCGGCGTGGAGAGGAACGGACGGCGGACCAGCCGAAAGAACGACTCGTACATGGATGGCACCCAATTTAAATCGTGACTAAATCGTGGTACCGCCCTCCGTACAAGCAAAGCCTGGGCAGCCAGACCGCTCGATCTTTACTGATTTGCCCGGCTTTCCTAAACCGCACAATCGACAGACAGGACGGCAACAGCCTACAAAGTCATCGTCCTGATGCGAGAACCGGCTTGATTCGAAGTTCCACTAGCGAACGCGGTTCGCTTGAATCCAGCGCGTTGCGACCATCCCCAACACGCCTGTCAGGGCGCCGAGTACGAACGTAGCGACAAGGGTGGTCGTTTCGTAACCGGTGATATGAGCCAACAGGGACATGCCAATCGATCTCCAGCGAAGGGTAGGCGACGATCATACAATTCGGCGCTTAGTGTCGCGAAAATTGAGCATGAATGCAATGCGGGTTAGTGCCGCCCCAAAAACCCGCGACGGCGTTCCGCCGAATAGCGCTGCAGGGCACTTTCCATCACGGGCCAGGCACGTGACATTGACGGTTCTTTGACTTTCCGAGTAAGTGCGGCGATCAGATCAACTCGCGAATGACCTCGCCATGATCGATAGCCGGCACAGGCCGACCGGAATGGTCAAGGAAATGAACTGTCGGGTCGACGCCGAGAACGTGGTAGATCGTATGGTGGATGTCTCCCGGACGTAATGGCCGGTCCTGCGGCACTTCGCCCAGCCGATTGGTGGAACCGACGATCCGCCCGCCCTGGACGCCGCCACCGCCCATCAGGCAGAACATCGCGTTGCCCCAATGATCCCGTCCCGGCGTCCCCATGCTCATCGGCGCTCCGCCATTGCCGCCGTCGTTCATGCGTGGCGTGCGGCTGAATTCGCCGCAGAGCACAACCAGGACCCGTTCGCTCAAACCGCGTTCCGCGAGATCGCTGAAGAGCGCACTCACGGCTCGATCGACGATCGGCAGGTAGTTTTCCATGCCGGCCTTCAAGTCCCAGTGATGGTCCCAGCCTCCGAAGTGGCAGGTTACGAACGTCGCGCCAGCTTCGACCAACCGCCGAGCCAGCAACGTACTTTGACCCCAGGTATGCCGGCCGTAACGATCGCGCAGTTCCGGTGATTCACTGCCCAGGTCAAACGCTTTTCGGGCCCGCTCGCCCGTGACCAGTTCGTAGGCCATCTGGTCAAATCGATTCATCGCTTCGACCGTTTTCGAACGATCGGCGGAGCGACGGACTTGGTCCAATTGCGTCAACATGGCTCGGCGATTCTCGAGCCGGTCGATGGTGAGTGAATTGGCCAGGGAAATATTCTGTACGCTGAAGTTCGGACTGTTCGGGTCGCCATCGGTCTGAAACGGGTCATCCTGGGGACCCAGATAGTTACCGCCAAAATAGCCCGGTCGCAGTCCGATGCTCATCGCGTACGGGATCGCCACATTGGCGGGCATTCCTGCCTGGCGCGGCCCGAGCACTTTGGTGGCGATCGATCCGAAGTAGGGGTATTTTCCCGCGTTGTTGGCACCGCTGACTCCGGCACCACGCCCCGTCAGCATCCAGTGCCCGCCGGTGAAATGATCCCCCGTGTTGTGGTGCAACGATCGGACGATCGAGAACTTGTCGGCAATTTTTGCCTGCAACGGGAAGAGTTCGGTAATCTCCATTCCGGGCACGATGGTCGGGATCGGGCTCCAGATCCCCCGATACTCGGCCGGCGCCAACGGCTTCATATCGTACATGTCCATATGCCCAGGGCCACCATCCAGCCAGAGCAGGATTACGGCAGTATCCTTTCGAGGCATGCCACGCTGGGTCGAGAACTCCTTCGCTCGCAGGATCTCGCCGAGCCCCGTTGTTGCCATGCCAGCGACGCCCACCTGGAGAAAGCTGCGACGCGACTTGCCATCGCAATAGGCCGCCGTCCTACCCGCATCGATTCGAATCATCTGGCATCTCCTTTCGGCTCGGTTGGACGCCGAGTCCTCCCTCGTCATCGGCACCGCACCGTCGGTTTCTATTCTAGGCCGCCCCGATTTGGACCGTCAATTGAAGTCAAGTTGTTTCACCGGTTGGATTTAGCAGTTCCCACGCAAGAACTTCCAGGAGGCCTTGGACCCCAGAACCGGCAGGAGTATGGTAAGGTTCCCAAACGGATCGATTCGTGTATCGCGGAGCAATCGACATACGTGGCACAGATTAAACGCATCCTCGTCACCGGCGGCGCCGGCTTTCTGGGCTCTCACCTCTGTGAGCGGCTGGTGAGCGCAGGCCATGACGTGATCTGTCTGGACAACTTCTTCACCAGCCAGAAGTCGAACGTTGCCCACCTGCTGGATCACAACAATTTTGAATTGGTTCGGCACGACGTTACCGTTCCGATCTGGCTGGAACTGGACCAGATCTACAACCTGGCCTGTCCGGCTGCTCCCGGTCACTATCAATTCAATCCGATCAAGACCGTCAAGACGTCGGTCATGGGTGCGATCAACGTTTTGGGAATGGCGAAAAGATGCCGCGCCAAGGTGCTGCAGGCGTCGACCAGCGAAGTGTACGGTGATCCGGAAGTTCATCCGCAGCCCGAGTCTTACCGTGGCAGCGTCAACCCACTCGGCACGCGCGCCTGTTACGACGAAGGCAAACGGGCTGCGGAAACGTTGTTCATGGATTACCACCGCATGAACCGCGTCAATATCCGGATTGTGCGTATTTTCAACACGTATGGCCCGCGGATGCACCCCTTCGATGGGCGTGTCGTTTCGAATTTCATCCGGCAAGCGCTCAACAACCAGGACATCACCCTCTTCGGCGACGGTTCGCAGACACGATCGTTCTGCTATCGGGACGAATTGATCGAAGGCATGATCCGCATGATGGAGGGGTCGGATCAGTTCATCGGCCCGGTGAATCTGGGGAATCCGGGAGAATTTTCGGTGCGGCAGCTGGCCGAACTGGTCGTCGAATTGACAGAATCCCGTTCGCGCATCGTCCACCTTCCTCTGCCGCAGGACGATCCCACTCGCCGTCGTCCCGATATCACGCTGGCCAAAAAGCACCTCGACTGGGAACCGACCGTTCCGCTGCGAGAGGGCTTGATCAAAACGATCGATTGGTTTCGTCAGATCTGCATCGACGATTACCGACCGCCAACGCCCAACTACTGATCGGTTCTAGGGGGATTTCAGCGACTCGTTCAACTTACTCTGCAGCCAAGATCGGAACAGGTCTTCGGTTCCAGACAAGTCGTCGGGGGCGCGATCGACGAGCGAAAGATCCTGAGCGCGCACCAGGCGCCTCACGAGTTCATCGCGTGGATGTGGGGCAGCCGCCGCGCCGCGCGCGACCGCGGGATGCACGACCAGACAATCCCATTCCAGCGCGCCAAAACTGAGCGCCCAGTTCATGACCCAACTGTAGGAGCGCACGAACGGTTCGTCCTCGAGCGGCCGACCGTCGACAAGGTAGGTATCGACCGGAACCGCGACGATCACCAGGTCGGGCTTCAGTTTGCGCACGGTTTCCTGGGCGTATCGTTCGATCTCCGGGAGCGACTGGCCGGTGATCGGCCATTCGATGAACTCCATCGGCAGTTCGCCCGCCTCGGGTAACGCATCGCGGATCGCCGCGCGCAGATACCCGTGATACGGCGGCATGGCGATGCAGCGCAACGGCATGCGATCCTGTATCTTCTGGCGGAGTACCCGCAACGGCTGGCGCGGGGATGGCAGCCCAAGCAGTTGCGGACGCCGGCCCGCAATCACCCATGCTAACTCCTCCGCCATCCGCTTATGACCTTCCATGTTCGGATGAATCTCATCGCTCATCGTCATTCGCCAGGACCAGGCGTCCTCCGTCCGCAGCCGCATCGCCGCCGCGTACTGGTCACACAGGACGACCCGCCTCTCCGCGCAGACTTCACGAATGATCCGACAATACTCCTCCAGACGTTCGATCGGCCTCGCCGCCGTGTCGATCACCGCGTTGGGCGTGCAGAGCACGACTTGTGCCCCCGTCCCTCGGCAACGGTCGACGATCGCTGTCAGATTGGCCCGGAACGTTTCGAGCGGAATGGACGTCAGATCATTCAGGCCGAACGCCACAGTCACCAGATCCGGTTGGTGGGCGAGAACGTCCCGATCGAGTCGATCCAGCCCCAGCTTCGTCGTATGGCCGCTGATTCCCGCGTTCACGACGCGCAGTGTCGCGTGAGGAAAAAGTTGCCGCAGACCGACTTCCAGCATCTCCGGGTAGGCCCGCAGTCCGCCGGTGTGATAGTACACGCCCGTGACGCTGTCGCCGAGGCAGACAAGGGTGCGCGGACGGTTGAGGAATTCGATCAGCGGAGCGCGGGGCGCATCGTCGAGTAACAGCGGGATCAGGGCGAAGGCGAGCCCGAGCAGCATTTGGAGACTCCGTCGAGTTCGACGTCCGGTGGCGCGGTATAGCGATACATGTTTCGCGCCCGTTCGTCAAACAGCCCCACATGGTTATACGGTTCCAGTTCCTGCGCGACGAGTGCCGGGAAATCACTCCAGGGGGGGCGGCCCCTCGAGCGCCAGTCGAGCAGCCAGCCATGCACCTTGGCCAGGATCCCACACCATCGCGGGTCGTCCGCGCCCAGAAACCAGCGTTCGGTCGCAAAACCGGACTCCAGTCGCCGACGCTCGTAGGTCGTCGCGGCGGCGAAATAGAGCATCGCATAGGCAGCGAACATCGGAAAGTGTCCGGTCGTCAAGTAGCAGCCATGCACCAGGCGATCGATCACGCTGATTTCGGCGTGGAGGGACCCTTGATACCTGGATAGTTCCTCCGTCAGCGTCGACCTCCGCCAATGCTTGTCCAGAATCGCCGCTAGTCGTTCGATTCCGCAAAGGGAATGGGCGATCCCGGAACTGTGCAGAGGATCGATGAACCCCGCGGTGTGCGGCAGGAAGGCGAAGTCGCTTCCGGCGCACTGCCGCCACTTGCGCTGCAGGCGGCGCGACCGCAGGAAGAAACCGGGCACAGGTGCCAGCGTACTATCTCGCATCAGTTCAGCGACACCGGGAAATCGGCCCAGCCACTGTTGCCACTCCTGCTCGGGGGTGGGCCCGATTGAGGCGGTATCCGGCGGGCTCGACCGATCCGTTTCCTGTTCCATATCAATCGCGAACCCGACGCTGGTCAAATCGTTCTGGAAGCGTAATACCCAGATCCAGGCGCGGTCGAGGACCTGGTGCTGCGCGGCGTCGTCGCAAGGAAACGGGTGGTCGCTCACGATCCCCCCCGACTGTTCCAGGATCCGTTCGAACCGTTGGACGCCGTGGAAGTGGGAGAACAAGGCCCGAGACTGGGTGAAAAGTTCTTCGCGTGCCGATGGAATATTCAGCAACCGCGGCAATACTGCGCCCTCACCCGTGGCGTCGATCACAAATTCGGCTCGCAATCGCAACGGTTGCCCGCGCCGCCTTCCTTCGATAACCCACGGGGAATCGCGTCGAACGTCCGTTAACTCCGTCTGATCGAAATAGGCGACATCCAGTCGCTGGGCCTCGTCGGCCAGAAAGGCGTCCAGATCGGCGCGAAGCCAGTGCGTATCACTGCGTTCGTTATCAAGGCTGGCCGCGACCGAAAGCTCGTTGGAATGGGACGAGTCCGCGCGAAACGGCTGTCCCGGCAGGTGTTGAAAATAGGTGAAACCTCGCTTGAGCCCACACCCCAGTTTCGGATAGTGCCTTTGCCAGGGTCCGAACTTGCACAACGGCAGCAACTGCGGAAAGTCGTAACGAACGGCTAGATCCCGCAGCACGAAATTGGCGACGGGTGTCGATGATTCGCCGATCGCGAATCGAGGGTGGGACGATTTGTCGATCAGTGCCACGCTATATCCAAGCCGCCGCACGATCATACTCATCAAGCTTCCAGCAAAGCCGGCACCAAGAATTGCGAAATCGACATGGAGTGGTTTCATCAAGGCTCCCCGGCATCACAATCACAAGTGATCTCTGGCGGCAACGTTTGAGAATGGTTGATGAGGCGCAGCCGATCGGCGCGCCGATCCAGGCACTTATCGCACTTTGAAAATCTCCGCAGGTCCCAGAGATCGATGAATACGCGGCCCTGCGACCGAGGCAGCAGATGAGCCACCACCCGTTCCAGCGTCTCGATTCGCGGCGGAGAAAACAGGCCGCGCGCCTGCAGCCGCTCGAGGGAATCGGTCCCTGAGCGTGTAGGGATCAACGAACAACAACGCACTCCCTGTTGGAAAGCCCACTCGACGGACCGGATGGCCCACTCCAGCGCTTCATCCTCCGAGCGCACAAATGGCGGCTTGACCAGTACGAATGCGCGGGTGTGAATTCCCCAATGGCGCAGCCGTTCGGCGGCGCGCGCAAAATCATCCAGCGTCATCTGTTTGTTCAGCTTCGGCAGCACTTCCGCCTGCACGGTTTCCAAACCCATGGCGATCTCGAATTCACACTCGGGGTCGAGTCGTTGCTGGAATTCGCGGCAGTCGCCGCCGCACAGTCGAGGATGGTTCTCGACGATCAGCGTCTTGAACGCACGCGCGCGCTCCGCGATCGCGGCATGATCGACGCGAGGGATCGCCCGGCGGTCGAAAAAATTGCCACTGTTGTACAGTTTCAGATGTCGACAGGCTGGCAATCCGGCCAGCGCCCAATCGATCTGAGTGGGGATGGCCCCTGGGGGCACTGGTCGATCGGTGGTGTTCCGCCAAAGATCGCAAAAGACACACCGGAACGGGCATTGCCGGTTGGTCAGAAAAATCGTGGCCACAGGTTGCAGATCTCCGGCCGCCGATCGCTCGTCCTCCGCCAGGAACGCATAGGGACGATCGTGCACGACCGGGTTCTTTTCGCGCCGCGCCGCGACGCCTGGCAACGTTGCGTCGTTGCGGCGTGGCGTCTGCCTGTTCATGGACTTTCCGTTACGGTGGCCGGCGAGCGGACGAACTTCTCCTGCAACACGCGCCGATAAAGGCCTTCGTCCCCCGGCAACAGTTGCCGCATCGATTCGGGGCCCGCGACGGCGCCGTGCTGAAATCGACGTTTGGGAAACACCGGCATCGTGATGCCGGTAATCGCCTCGACCCCGCGCTGCACAATCTGCCCTTTCAGCGCGTAGAGCCGCTCGTGGCTCCATTGCGTTAAGGCAACGAACGGGATGGATTCCGCGACGGCGATCAGGTTGGGCAACGCAAAAGGACTGAAGCCGTGGAAGCCCAGCGCACGCGCCGGAGCGTAACTGCGGACATGTCCGCGACTTTGACCGCCCGAGTAGACGAGTGAATGCTTGATGGCGTTGACACCCCACCCCTCCTGGTAAAGCATCACGTTGTTCAGCACGCTGCGAATCGTCAATTCAGGGTTTTCCTCGATCGGATAGTCCTTGAGGTTCTCGTCGCCGCCGTCTCCGTCGACCAGCCATTGCCAGTCGGGATAGCGGTCCCGAATTCCCTGGCACAGCGCCAAGCCCATTGTCGCCGATTGCACATCGAGCGGCTTGTAATCTTCGATGATGTGAATCGCCCGACGAAAATCGACCATGTTGGCGTCGACGTCGATCGATTCCAACAGAAACGATAGATCGACCGCATCGAGAAACTCGCGGGCCTGGCATGCGTCCGCGCCGCACCCGTCGACCGACAGCGTGAATGCCTTGAGCCGTCCGGCCGACTCGCCTCGTGCGAGCAGAAGATGGTGCAGTACCAGCAGTACCGCGCCGCTATCCACGCCTCCGGAGAACAACACGCCGATCGGTTCGCGCGGATCGATACGGTCGAGCCAGCGTTGACATTCGTCCGCCAGCGCACCGATGTAACGCTGGCCGATCTGCCCGAGGTCATCCGGCAATTCGTTTTGGCGCGGCTCCAGAAAGCGGCGATAGATCGGATTCGGATCGGGACAGCCCACCAGGGCGATCTCGACCATGTGGTGGGCCGGTACCATCCGTGTGTAAGAAGGATGAAACTGGTCGCCGAGTCCTTCGCGCTGCAGATGTCGTTGTAACTCGTCCATGCGCTCGGCGACGACCAGCAAGGGCCCCGACGCCTGCTTGGCCAGGAAATAACGCATCGGCCGGCCGATCGAGCGGGCCATACGGATCAAATTCCCTCGTTTGGCGACAATCGCGAACTGCCCGTCGATCGCTCGAATTCGTTCTGGGACTCCCGATCCCACCGCATCCTCCGCCTCTTCGGGAGTCATGTTCAGCAGCAGATCCGCGCGGGAATCGATCAGGTTGACGAGCCGTTCCACGGGAACGTAGCGGTCCATTTAGCGTTTCCTGTCGCAAGAATCCTGGGAAGAAGTTGCCATCTTAGTCCAGCGGCCGGAGATTGCCCATCCGGGCCGAAGCCGGCGCGAGTCCACCGGTCTGTCCTTTACGATTTTCGGCCGTCGTCGGTTCGACACGTGGCCTGGCGTTGCAGATCCGCCTTTTTTTCCGTTCCAGAAAAGGAAGCGATTACCACTACTGGACGCCTGCGTCGGCTCGCATGCTATAATCAGCGGTCACAACGGGTATCTTGCTCCAGATAGGACGGATTGGGAGAAGCATCGATGAATCGAAGGCGTTCGTTTTGTTGTCTGCTGCTGACAGGGCTTGGATTGCTGGTCGGGAATCGGGCGGAGGCACAGCCTGCGATTGTCCAGCATGAACGATGGGTCACTTCGCTGCTGTTTTCGGCCGACGGAAACCTGCTGTATTCGGGCGGTGGCGAGAGCCTTCAGTACCGTCCGGGCGACGTGAAGATCTGGGACACGAAAACCGGCAATCTGGTTGCCGCCCTGGAAGGGCAGACGAGTAATATCTGGGGGCTTGCAATTTCCGCCGATGGCACGCGGCTCGTTTCCAGCGCGTACGACGGCAAAATCAACCTCTGGAATCTGGCGGAGCGCAAGCTCCTGGGTACCGTCGAAAAGCGAAAGGGTTGGTGCCGGGCTGTGACCTTCAGTCCCGATGGCAAAGTGCTGGCCTCGGCGGGTGAAGACGGCCAAGTGACACTTTGGTCGACAGAGAACAACATGGAAATCAAGACGATCAAATGCCACGAAGCAGCGGTATACGACCTGGCATTCTCGCCCGACGGGGCGACTCTCGCCACCGCGTCGACCGACAAAACCGCCAGGCTGTTCGATTGGAACGCGGGCATGGAAAAGGCCAAAATGGAAGGGCACGCCGACGCGGTCTGGTGCATCACCTATGCCAGGAACAACGCCCTGATTGCGACCTGCGGCGCGGATCGCAAAATCAAGCTCTGGGACGCGGCCGGCAAAGAACAGGCAACTCTCGAAGGGCACAAGGACTGGGTGACCAAGGTCGCCATTTCACCGGATGCCGGCACGCTGTACAGCGCCAGCCTGGACCGCACCGTCCGGGTCTGGAACATCGCCGAGAAAAAAGAGGTCGGTTCGATCACGGGATTCAAAGGAACCGTCTGGTCGGTGGCGGTATCGGCCGATAACCGGTTGCTCGCCGCGGGCAGCCACAAAGATTCGATCCGTATTTTCGAGATCGCGAGCAAGAACGAACTTTTCCCGCATCCGGCAAGCGAAGAGAAAGCCAAGGAAGAGAAGAAGTGAGCTGACCGGCGAAGGAGGGCCTGTCGTTCATGGCTCGATATGTAGTCCGCTTTGGTTCGATGCGCGTTCTGGGCGTTTTTTCCACGCGATTCGACAATATGCGTCGCGGGGCCAAGGTCATTGCTCGTACGCAACGCGGGCTCGAGATCGGCGAGATCCTGTGCGAAGCGACCGACAAGGCGATCGCCCAGATCACCGATCCCAGCTCCGGGCAGATTCTGCGCGAAATGACGCACGAGGATCAGAACGAACTGAACCATATCCGTCAGCAGGAGCGTAAGGAATTTGAAATCTGCAGGCAACATGTTCGTTTCATGGGACTGCAGATGCAGTTGGTCGATATCGAAAGACTGTTCGGCGGCGAACGGGTTGTGATCTACTACCTGGCCGAGCAGCGCATCGATTTTCGCGAGCTGGTCAAAGTGCTGGCGTCGGAGTTCCAGACACGGATCGAAATGCGGCAGATCGGGGTTCGCGACGAGGCAAAACTACTCGCCGATTATGGCGACTGCGGCAAGCCGCTCTGCTGCAACACCTACCTGGTCGATATGCCGCCGGTTTCGATGAAAATGGCCAAGTTGCAGAAAGCGACGCTCGACCCCACAAAAATCTCGGGCCGATGCGGGCGACTGAAGTGTTGCCTGCGCTACGAGTTCGATACCTACGAAGAACTGCAGAAGAACCTGCCGACGGTCGGTGCGGATGTGATCACCTCGACGGGACGCATGCGCGTTCTGGGCCAAGAGATTCTCGCGCAACAGCTGCTGGTCCAGACCGAAGATAACCGTCGCATGCTGATTCCAGCCTCGGATGTGCTTACGGTTCTCAAGTCGGGACAGCGCCCGAACGATTCGGCCGCCGAACAGAACCACATCGCGCGCGATTTCGACAAGAACGCCGCGCCGCGAATTCGTCCGGATTCGCAGGCGCCGCAAGACCACCAGAGCAACCCGGAACCGCCGCAGAGCAATCACCAGAACCGCGGCGGACCTGGTCGCCGTGATTCCGGTCGTGAAGGCCCCGGCACGGGCGGTCCTGAAGCAGAGAACCAGGAGTGAGGCACCCCATGGAAGTCATGGTACGCTTGCAGCGTTTGCTTCAGGAAGACAAGCGTTACAAGCGCGAAGCTTATCTCTTTGTGCACGAGGCGCTTAATTACGCGCAGCGCGTCCTGAAGATGGGGGCGCCGATTTCGCCCGAACAGGGCCGAGCCGGCGCATCGCGCGAACAACGGCATTTGAGGGGCCAGCAGTTGTGCGAGGCGATTCGACAGTACGCTTTGGAACAGTTCGGCTACCTGGCGCGCGTCGTACTCAAGAGCTGGGGAGTCAACTCGACCAGCGATTTTGGAGAGATTGTCTACAGCCTCATCGAAATCGGATACATGAACAAATCCAAGTCGGATCGACGAGAAGATTTCGACAACGTGTATGAATTTCGCGAAGCGTTTGAACGGAATTTTGAGATCTGCCGCGCCTCGAACGAGTCCGAGTCCGAGTAAAGGCGGATCGGCCAGATCAGTTACCCAGGGGAGTTCTGCTTGGTACAACGAACCGCTCCATCAACGTCCCGTGCCAACACCGCGCCGCCGTACCGAATCAAAACCTT
>VGZA01000029.1 GCA_016872775.1 Planctomycetota bacterium
CCAGCTGCCGCTCGAGTCGGCGCTGCCGCTCGAAAGACCATCTACAAACAACTCGACACGCGACTGCGATTCCGCCAGGCCGGTGATGGTCGGCGTTGCATCGTTCGTGATGCCGTCCGAGTCACTTAACCCCGAGTCGGAGGAGGATGCCAAGGCGATCTGCGTGGGAGATCCTGGAGCCGTCGTATCGATCTGAATCGATAGCTCGAGGGACGGTTCACTGACGTTGCCGGCGGTATCCGCGGTGGTAGCCGTGACGCTATGATTGCCGTCGGCCAGTGCCGGTGAATCGATCGACCAGTCGCCGCTCGAGATGAACTGACCGATCGTCCCACCATCCACCTTGACCGTCACTCGGACACCTGATTCCGACACACCCAGAATTGTCGGTGCCGACTTGTTGGTAATTCCGTCCGAGTTACTGGATCCGGAATCACTCGCAGCCGCCAATCGCATTCCGTCGGGTGGCGCGGGAGCCAACGTATCGATCGTAATTCGCGTCGCCGCCGACTTCAGTCCGACATTGCCCGCCAGGTCGATGGCGCGGGCCGTCAAATCGTGGTCGCCGTCGCCGAGTAACAGGGTGGTGATCGACCAGCTGCCGCTCGAGTCGGCGCTGCCGCTCGAAAGACCATCTACAAACAACTCGACACGCGACTGCGATTCCGCGAGACCGACAACCGTGGGTGTCGAATCGTTGGTGATGCCGTCCGAGTCACTCGCGCCGGAATCGGACGCCGCGTCGATTCGCAAACCGGTTGGCGCGGATGGCGGCAGCGTGTCAATCGTGATATTAAGGTCAACAACCGTACTGGCGTTGCCGGCAAGGTCGTGGGCCTGGATCCCCAGCGTCTGCTTGCCGTCGGCTAATGGATGGGTCGTAATTGACCACGGTGTGGAGGCGCTGGCCTGCCCTAGCAGTGACCCGCCCGATCGTACCGTGACCATCGTACCGACGGCAGCGTCACCGACGATCGTCGGCGTCGTATCGTTGGTGATGCCGTCGCTGGAACTGGCACCCGTGTCGCTGCTAGCACTCAACCGAGTTCCGGTCGGCGCCGCAGGCGCAATCGTGTCCAGAACAAAGGTGATGCTGAATACCGTCGATTCATTGTCACGCAGATCGCGAGCACGGAAACTCACCGTATGGGTGCCGTCGGCCGACCCGTCGGTGGCCAAGCCGGGCTCGAAAGAGAACGCGCCCGTGCGTCGATCATAGGTCACGCTGACGAAATTACCGCCATCCAGTTGGGCTTCCAGTTTCTTGACGCCTAACAATTCATCCCGCGTTGTGCCGGTAATTCGCTGATCCAAGGTATTCCCGTCATCGTTGAACGTTCCATTCGGTCCTGTATCGTTCTGGAGAGCCGCCGTCACGGTGGGGAGGCCCGTGTCGCGGTTCAACGCGTTGATCACCAGAATCGCATCGGTGGCCGTCAGCAGACCCTCCCCGCTGGTGTCAAGCCAATTGCCCGGTGGCATGCCTGACGGTCGTGGTGGAAGCCGATTCTCGCTGTCGATGATCGACGGACGATTCAGCTCGTTGATGATCGAGATGGCATCCAGAGGCGTAACCCAACCGTCGTCAGACACATCGAGTCGATTCAGTGAATTCTGCCAGTCCGACGCCAGCAGTTGGCGCGGTTCCAACCCCTCGAACAACAGTCCGCGACGACGCTTCGAGCGTTGACGGTCTTGAGTTGCCAGTCGATCCGGGCGAGAGCGCGGAGTAGTTTTCAGCGTTCGACGAGCAGTCATACGACGACTCCTAGTTGAATTGAGGACTATTCAAAGCGAGCTGTTCTCGCTGGCGCGGAATAGGTGCTAGTGGGCATTGGCATTCGTATCGCTGCAAAAAAGTCGGGGCTCAGTCGATTTCAAGCACAACGAGTTGAATCACGCCGCGGTCAAAGATACCGGCGATCCGGGTAGACCATTTTTGAAGCAGTTTAAAAAGCCCCATGGACAATGTCCATATCTCCCCCGCAGAAAGTCCGGTCTTGCCTATCAGCCCGTAGGGCGGGGGGGGGGTGGGGGGCGCCGACTTTGCGCGTCAAGGGTCGGGTCGGTCGGTTGCGGCCGATCCGCCCGCGATCCGGAACCGATCAACGCAGGCAAAAACTTCGCCAATCGAGCCTCGAATCACCAGAGTCGCCTGGTCGTCCAGGGGAGTCGGATCCCGGTTGACGATGATCAGGCTCGACCCATTTTCCTGAGCGACTCTCGGGAGACTGGCGGCGGGCTCGACAACCAACGACGAGCCGGCCGCGAGAAAAACGTCCGCCTGACGGCTCCATTGGCGCGCCGTCATCAGCACCTCGGGAGGCAACTGCTGTCCGAAGGAGACGGTGGCATGCTTCAGCATGCCGCCGCAATCCGGGCAGTCCGGTACCTTTCCCTCGTCCCGAAAACGGGCATTCCAAGGTTCCGCCTCCCAAGTCCGTTGGCAGTTCAGGCAAAGAACCTTGAGTGCCGTGCCATGCAATTCCAGTACCGACTGACTGCCGCTCCGCTGATGGAGCTCATCGATATTCTGCGTGATCACACCGCGCAATCGACCGTTCGATTCCCATTGCGCCAGAAGCCGATGCCCGGCGTTGGGCTGGCAATTCAGAAAATCATAGGCGGCAACCGATTTCTGCCGCCAGTACTCGAATCGAGCTTCGGAACTCGCCAGGAATTCCTGGTAGAGAACCGGCGTCGAGTTGGCCCAGATTCCGTTTGGCGAACGGAAATCAGGAATCCCGCTTTCCGTACTGATGCCCGCACCGGTGAACGCGACCGCCGACTTTGCGCGGCGCAGCATTTCCGCGACCTGTCGGCATGCGCGTTCCTGTTCCTCCGAGATCATCCGGCGGGACCCTCGGCGGGCGCTTCGGCCGGCCCCGCGGCGATGCGTGTTCCCAGTTCCCGATCGAGATCCAGCATTGCGGACGGGTCATCCTTGACCAGGGCGAACTTGGCAACGATATCCCGCGCCGTCCGTTCTTCCTCGACCTGCTCGGCGATAAACCACTGCAGTTCCACCAGAGCGGCGAACGCCTTTTCACGAAACGCCAGTTCATACAAGGCGTCGATTCGGCGACTCACATCCAATTCCTGGTCCAGCGCCTGCTCAAACACCTGCGGCAAGCACACATAATCGGCCAGAGGCGCCTTGATGTCCCTGAGGACCACGCGTCCATTGCGCGCCACCAGAAAATTGTAGAGCTTCATCCCATGCATATACTCTTCCTGGCTCTGGGCACGAAGCCAGTTCGCGCAGCCGCGAAAATTGACGCGCTCACAATAGGCCGACATCGCCAGGTAATTGTACGAGGAATAAAACTCCGTATTGATCTGATCGTTCAACGCGTCCTGCACAACCTGACTTAACATGGGATGACCTTTCTGGATTGCACCATTGGATCGACGTCGCCAGTCGGCCGGAGGCCCCGTTCGACGCTGAGTTCACACAAAAAACTACCCTGAAAATTAGGCGAGACGCCCAATTCGTGCAAGAGGTTGTCCGCAGTTCGAAACTTGTTTCGAGAATGCTGCAGAATCGTCCCTACGCGACCGAGACACCACGTGCGCGCTTGCATTCGACGCAATGCAGGTAGCGGAAGCTCGATTCCCACAACAGCCATAAGCGAAAGGGGCTCTTCGCTACAGACGGCCCTTCAGAATTCCAACCAAGGTCGATTCGCGCGCGACTCGAAACAAGTTTCGAGCTACGGGTCGGCGGCGCGCACATAGATCGGATTCGAGAGGATCCAGATTGTTGGCTGACCGGCGACGTCCAGCCACGCTTCGCAACGGTAGACTCCCGGCTGCGTTACCCGGTAGCGCAGCGTATCGCCGTCGGACTCCTCCTCAATCTGCCCATCGCGGAACAGTTTCCAATGCGTCGAAAGTGGCGCTACCGCCGATAAGGACAGCCCCGCGTGTCGGTTTGCCGGTGGATCAGATGCCGTTGGGAGCCGCGGTTGACTCCCCATTTCCCAACGACGGCCGTCGGCCTCGGCGGCAAAATCAAAGCCTCTCGCATCGACCATCCAGTCGAAGGCAACGAACGCGCGGCCTTGATCCAGCGCTTCCCGGACCGCCGCTTCCGTCAATTCGCTCATCCGCAAATGCGTCGCCACATGCCGCAAAGCGAATTCGTACCGATCCAGGATCAACTCGAACAGCGTGTCGCCAACCTTGCGGCCCTCGAGCAACTTCTCGGCTCCCGGCAGATTGGCCAAGTCGAGTTCCAGCAGCGGTTGCCCCAACGCGTCCTCGAGGCGCGCACGATCGGGGCCCGTCCAGCGGACGATCAGGCCGATGTTCTGATGCGCGTCATTCGCGGAAACGCCAGTGTGGGGAGCTTGCTGGCATAAGGCATCCCACTTTCTCAGGTAGTCCCGGGGGTAGTCGAGAAGGGCGGAGTAGGCCTCCTGAGGGAACGCCCTGAATGCTTCGGACAGTTGAAAGATCTTGAACGGGTTCTTGAGCGCGGCGACGAGCCCTTGTTCGTCCTTGAAGTCCGCGTGCGTATTGTAGATTTCCACGCCCGTCACTCCCCGCACCTTCCAATCCATTCGCTCTTCCAGGTGCGAGACAAACGCCTGTCCGCCCCGGCTGCGCACAAAGTCGGCCAGATCCTGGGGCGCGGCAAAGGTCATCCGTGCGGTGCTAAGCGTCGGGAAGAGGAGAAAGCCTTGCGTTTCCGCGCCGGGGATTAGCAGAACGCCGTCGCGGATTCCCCGGTGCCCTTGCTGCAGATAGTCGTAGTGGTCGGCCGGATGTTCATTGAACATCAGCACCTGGGTCCCCGCGCGCCGCGCGGCGGCCACGATCTCGTCGATCGTGCCTCGGCTGTCGTGCGACCATGCCGAGTGCACGTGCAGATTCGCACAATATTCGCCACCCGGCCCGCGTAACGGGAGTTCGCGCCGCGCGGCGCGCAGCGCCTGCAACGATTCCTGGATCGCCGCCAGCTTTGCGGGCTTCAACTTCGACAATGCATCGGCGCGCACTTCCCCGTTCAAGCCGCATTGGAAAAAGACAAGCAGGCATATCGCCGCCGAAACGGCAGTCGTCACCACGGAGGCACGCGGCGACCGGGGCGCGACGTCTTGCCGTTCGACTATCGATCGAGCCATCTCAGGCTGCGCGGCGTTTCGGCGAATGCGTGCTCGAAGTTCCGATTTCGATCGGGTCGATGCGGCACTGCGAACACGATTCCGACTGCGTGGCGCTCTGCGGCGCGATTTCGATGCGACCTTCGGCCCACGACTCGGCATAGCCAGTGAGTACGTCATACAGGGATTCCAGCGAAGTTCGGTACGATTCCAGACCATCACGGTCCAGGTCAGGCGGCACCCGAATCGGCCGGCTCATGATAATCCGGCAACGCGAGCCGGGACGAGGCAGGGCGAAACGATCCCAGGTCTTGAGGCGCCAGGGCCGGTCGTACCCGGGAGCAATCAGCACAATCGGAATTCCCAAACGCGATGCGATGAAGATCGGCCCAGGCGCGAAGGAACGGCGAGGTCCACGAGGCCCGTCCGGGGCAATCGCCAGGTTGCGGCATTGGCCGCAGGCGACGAGTTCCCGAAGCGCGGCGACTCCTCCGCGAGCCGTCGAGCCGCGCACGATCTCGAACCCCTCGAACCGGCCGGCCTGCGCCAAAGCCTCCGCATCCGCATGCCGGCTGACCAGAATCGACAGCCGACAATGGGGGCGAAGATAGATCGGCACGGGCGTGTATTCGTGCCAGATGCAGAAGAGCACCGGTCCCTGAAACTCCGGCAGCGCTGGATCGCTGGCCCGATCGTAGTACGCTGCTCGAAAATCTAAACTGCCCATCCAGGCCCGCAACAGGCCATGCAGCGCCAGACCAAAGGCCCGCTGCAGCCATAAACTACGAATCTTCATCGACCACGACTCCCTTCGTGGAGGCTACAAACCGTAGAACGTATTTCGTAGAACGGGTCTCCTGACCCGTTTCCGTACTCTTCCTCTTCATCTTAATCTCAATCTGACTCGTACTCGTTCTCGCGCAAGTCGGGTCTGGAGACCCAACCTACTCGGGGCTGGAGCCCCCACCCTGCTCCGGCCATGCGCCTTCGAATACCTCGGTCGCCGGACCGGTCATGTAGACGTGATTGTCCCGCGCATTCCATTCCAGTTCCAGATCGCCGCCGAGCAGGTGATTCACAACGGTTCGCTCGGTGCGGCCGGTCAATACTCCCGCGACACAGACCGCACTCGCGCCCGTGCCACAGGCCCAGGTTTCGCCCGACCCGCGCTCCCAGGTCCGCTGCCGGACCTCCGACCGCGACACGACTTCGACAAACTCGACATTCACTTTGGCGGGAAACAGCTCGTGGATCTCGATCTGTGGCCCCAGCCCGAGCACCAGTTCATCGCTGACCCGCTCGACAAACACGACGCAGTGCGGATTCCCCATCGAAACACATGTGGCGCGCAAGGTTCGTCCCGCGACCATTAGCGGCACATCCACGACGGGATTGCCCGGTAGACGAGTCGGAATGCGGGACCCCTCGAGAATCGGTTCGCCCATATCGACGCGGATCGCTCGCGCCCGTCCTCCTTCGGCATTCACTTCCAAGGTCAGGATGCCCGCGCCGGTCTCGATGCGCAGCGGTGAACGGTGCGCGATCTTGTGATCGTAGATATACTTTGCGACACAGCGAATGCCGTTGCCGCACATTTCCGATTCGCTGCCGTCGGCGTTGAACATCTGCATGCGCGCGTCGGCGACCTGCGATGGCCTGATCAGGATCAGGCCGTCCGCACCGATACCAAAATGGCGATGGGAAACGGCCTGCGCCAATTTCACCGGGTTCGCCGGTGTGGGCTGGTCGAAACAGTTGACATAGACGTAGTCGTTACCGGCGCCATGCATTTTTGTGAATCGAATGGTCATATCGCCGGATTATAGCGATCGATTGCCGACTCAACCATGGAGATCCAGCAGCGATCCTCGATCGCCGCTCGGAACTTTCGGGGCAATCGGCTTGGGTAGCTCGTCCGATGCGGGGTGTTCCGAATCTCCAGGCTGTTGCCGTGCCCAGAGTTGCCGGCCGTCGGCGTCGCGATCTTGCGTTTCCTGTTCCTGTTTGGTCGGCGCGATTCCTCCGGCAAGGTCGGTCGCCCGCTGTGCTGCCGTCTCGCGTGAGCGATTCGCTGCTGCGTGCCGAATTCGATCGGCGTCGGCGACCGTCGCCTGGCTCAGCGACGTCGCGGCAATGCTTCCCAGGGATCCCAAACTCATTGACCTACCTCCGCGGCAAGACCCCGCTTCGCTGGAGTCCCTGCCAAAGCAGTGGAAATACCTGCCCGTCCTGCCGTCCTTCCTGACGCGATTCGGAACGCATCTGGGCCCGCGACGCCAATTCCGGGAACATCTGCTGCAGGGCCTCCGAAATTGACGGCACGGCCTCTTTGGTGACTTTCGGTTCGTCCAACGTGCCTTCCACCTTGATTTGCACCAGCTGCCGGCTGATTTCCTGCAGCGCGGGCGTGATAATCGGCACTTTCAATTCGTCGCGCCCCATCATGGCGTAAAAAATCAGGTTGACCCGCCGGTCGAACCCCAGATCGCCGTTCCCTTTGAGTGTCAGCGTGTCGGCCTTCAGATCGACCTGGTCCAGGTAGAGATGATTTGCTTCGAGTCGAAACGCCGACTCGCAACTGCTGAACGTGGACCGGCTGGTATTGCCGGCTTTCAGCAGTTTAAACAGCGCCAGCACCACCGGTACTTCGTAGAGATCCGCATCCGCCAGTCGAACATTGCCCCGGCCAGCCCAGGTATGAATCCCGGCAGCAGTTCCCTGCAGTTGAATTCCGCCCGAAACCCGTCCGACGACATTCTCCCGTTGCGGAGACCAGGCGCGCGCCGCCTCGCCAAAGTCGAGCTGGTCGGCGACGGCATCGAGCTGGAACGGCGTGTCCGGCGCGAGAAACACGCGGGCATTCGCCGCGACCGCTCCACCGAAGATCGTTCCGGTCATCGAGCGAGGAGCGCGCTGGGGAGGCTTCTGGGCTTCCAGAAAATCGCCGAACACGATCTGGTCGGTGTGGATCCAGAGCGGACCTCGGACCTGCGTCGCCTGGACACCCTTGACGATCATCGAATCAATCAGCAGGTCGCCTTGGCCCGTCGTTCCTTGTTCGTTCACGATGCCGCGCAATTGGACCTGCCCGCAGATGCGCTCGCAACTCGCGCTCGAAGCGCCCGCGGAGCCGGCGACAAGCCGGCCATTCTCCACGTCGACAACCACATCGCAGCGCAAACTCGGGATGCTGCCGGCGGCACCCGTCAGACCTATCCGGCCCTGGACTTCCAATTGACCTTCCGCGGAGAGCGACCGCAACGTCTGGCCCAATCGAACGGGCAGCGCCGCAATCAGTTCGTGGTCGAGATGGACGCGACTGATCACGCAGCGATCAAGTTGCAACTGCCAACTGCCGTCCGGCGACAACTCACCGGCACCGCTGACGCGCGCGGCGGTCCGGCCATGCTGGGCGCGAACATCGAGCAGTTCGATCCGCCCGTCCTCAAAACGCGCGCCGCCCGTCACGTTGTCCCAAGCGTATTGGAACCACGCCGGATGCAAGCTCAACGATCGTCCCTCGGTGTTCGCCTGCGGCGGCCACTTCTGCGCTTCGATGGCCAACGACATTTTTCGGATCGAGGTATCGTACCGCAGGTCGACTTGCAGGTGATCGAGCGTCCCGCGCGGGCCCAACCCGCTCCAGAGCTTCTGCGCGTCGGGCTTCAGCGCCGTTCGCAGCTTGTCGTCCAACGGCACATCCGAGACCTCGAAGTGCATCTCGAGCAATCCGCGGTCCCCGGTCGTCCAACCCCCCTTGCAACGGATGAACGCCGCATCCTTGGCGCCCCGCAGATCCGGAAACCTCCAATTGCCGTTCAGATAACTCAGGGTCCCTTTCACTCGTTCCAGGGGATAGCGGAAATGTTCATATTCCAGCGAGCAATCCTCCAAGCCAATTTCGATCTGCCGGTCCAACTCCCCCCGCGCGTTCCGTTCGAATCGTCCCCAGGCCGTCAGTGCGCCGCGGGGGTGAAAGCTGCGAACGACTGCCTGCTGGCGCGCGTCGAGAGCTTTGAGCAGCGCTTCGTCAATCGTCACAGGGCCTTCGGTCGCCAATTCGACGAACCCACGAAACTCCGGCCCGGGAGATTCCACGCGTGCCTGGAATCGCACCACCTGGTCGCGCGCATCGGCTTGAAAATCGGTCGTCCAGAGGACGTCGTCCTTCCAGCGAATCCGCCCCCGTCCCCCCACCATTCGATACGGAAACAGATGGTAGGCGAAATCCAGATCGAGGCAGTCGACCGTCACGTCCGGTGACCATCGCCCCCGCTCGACGGTCCATCGCAGGTCGGCGTTGACCAGCCCTCCCGGCGACATTTTGCGCCAAGCGACGTTCAGCCGTTCCGGCAAATAGTCGACCAGCCGCGGCGTCAGTTCGAACTGTTGCGCGCGAACCGACCATTCCCCCACCGGCTCGTGAAGAACATCGTCCAATTGCCCGCGCAGCTCGAGCAGTGACTTTCCACAGCGCGCGACGCACTCCGCGACTTCCAAGCATGCTTTCTCCTGGGAGAACGAAAATCGCAGCGCGGCGCGAACGTCGGTGATCGGGTCCGGCAATCGTTGATCCTCCCACCGGCCATTCTCCAACCGGGCGTTGATCCAAAGTGCCGGCAGAAAATCGTCCTGCGCCAATCGGCTGCCGTGGAACTCAATCTGCACATTTCCCGCCAACGTTCTCAGCGGCGCCATCTCCGCCGGCAGCCGCAACAGACCGAGCAGCTTTGAGGACAGTGCCGCATCCTCAATCCGGCCGTCCAATTCCCAGGCACCGGTCAGGCTGTCGAATCTTCCTTCGCATTCTCCCAGCCGAAAAAAGTCGTTCGACGCCGTCGCACGAATCGCCACCGGATGCGGAAAGTCCTCGTCGTCCTCCGCTCCCGGATCGGGATGCAGATCGAGATCCAGTCCCCGCAGCGCCGTGCCGCCCCCGCCTGCCACTTCGATGGCAATCTGTCCATCGCGAATCGAAACGGTCGGCGGTGCGTTATGCTGCGGAGCCGGTTTCCAGAACGATGCAAGATTCCAGTTTCCCGATGCGTCCTGCGCGACCCGCAGCAAGGGCCGCTTGATTTCAAGGTGTTGAATCACCAGCTGCTGGGCCAACATCCGCTCCAGATCGGTGTCGCAATAGATGAAAAGTTCGTCGATCTCGACAATCGCCTGGGATTCGCCCAGCGGCGTGACGCGGACGTCGCGCAGCTCAATTCCACGCCCCTCGACGCGGCGAGCCGAACCGATCACCGCGCCCAGGCCGGAGGCGGCAAGCTGTCTGGAAAGCCGCTGCTCCACCACCCCGCGAATGCGCCGATCGACCTGATCAATCAGGTAATACCACGCGGCAACTCCCAGTGCTGCCAACAGCAACAGCGTCACCACGATCTGCGACAGCACGCCGGTCAGGCGCGCGGCCAGCCCCGTGCGTGGCTCGGCGCGCGTCGCGGATGAAAGTTGACGATCAGCCATGCGAGTTCCGTCCTGAATCGATGACTGCCTCCGCCGAGCGACTCGCCTTGAATCGCCGCAGCCACGCCGCCAGCCCACCGGCAGCCAGAATCGCCAACATCAGCATCGCCGGCTGGCGGTAACGAATCGAACCGACAAAGACCATATGCAGTAACGTGAAATAGACCGCCGGAAGAACGCACAAGAGTGTTTCCCACCGACACCAGCCCCGTACGATCCAGTACGGCAGCGCCAGGCCCAGCAGCGGAAGATACGCGGCCGCAACAACCGCCCGTACCAGGATTCCCGACATTCCTTGATCGGCCGGCCACGGACTCCAGATCCGCAGAAACTTGTTGACCGACAGGCGCAGCACGTCGACGGGATGCGCGCGGGCCCACGCCAGAGCGTCTTCTTTTAGTCTCTGATCGAGTCGTTCTTCGAACGTCGCGCCGCCGATCACCGGAGACCGCTCGTCCTCCGCGCGCAACTCCGCAACATACTCCGGCACAAATCGCATGTCACTGTTGCCGCGCGCCATCGGGCTTAGCCCGTCGTAGAGACTCGCACCAACCTGCAACGTCGTCGGCACCCACCTGCCAGACACGTGATAATTGCGGATCCACCACGGCGTCAGCGTCAGACCGGTCGCCAGAAACATCGCTCCGCTTCGCAACAACACCTGCTTCCGCGGCGGCGCGATGCAGAGTTCGATCCCCGCGGCGAACGGTGGAAACAACAGCCAGCTCGGCCGCATCAGGACCGCCACACCCGCCGCGATCCCCCCGGCGCACGACCAACCGCAGGCGCGGATCAGCGAACGGGAATGCGCCGTTGACAAACCTGCGCCGGGCGAACCACCATCACGCGCTCCATCCCGCCGCGCTGCCAGCCAACAATAAAGATGCAGCAACATGAACGGGCAGAACCCCGCCTCACTGAGAATAAACGTCCCCGTCGGAATCGATTCGGGCGACACGGCAACCAGCAAGCCGGCCAGCCAGGCGACTTGCGCGTCGAAAATCTCGCGTGCAAGCAAAATCACCCCCGCCACCGCCAGCGTTCCCCATGCCGCCATCCAGGCCCGCGCCCAGTAAACGCTCGGGTTGTCGTCCCCCAACAGCTGAAACAACAGGTAGAGCACAACAGGAAATCCGGGGGTCCGGAAGATGCGCGCGTCGGCGTCGCCAAACTGGTACGACTGACCGCGATAGATCGACTGGCCAAGCTGCCAGTAACTCTCGCTGTCCCCAAAATAGAATTGCCGGTCCGCCGGCAAACGGGACTGCCACCAATAGCCGGCCAACAGCCGCGCGGTGAAGGCGAGCACCAGCACCGCGACCGTCCAACGCGTGGGCCAACGACCATCCTTTGTCTTGGTAAGGTTCAAATCTCACGCTTCCGTTCGCTACGATTTGCCCGCCCGTTATCCCCGGGAGCTAAATCGTAGGTCGGCCGGGGCGAACCGGTCAAGATGGATGATTCGCGTCGATTGGAGCCATTCGCTAGTTGACTTTTGCTAGCAGTCATGCGAATCTCTAAGACTCTTTGGCAGGGCCAGGCCGAGCGGCGGCGGCCCCCGGGGAATTCAGCGACCCGACGGCACCGTTAGAGACCGATTTACCATGTCAACAAACAACAGTTCGTACAATGCCAATCGACTTCTGTGGGCCGGATTCATGGCGATCCTGGCGGCCGGCGTCGGTTTCTCCATTCGCGGCGGAATCCTCGGCCAATGGGCCGAACGGTATGGATTCACCATGACCGAACTTGGCAATATCACGGGCGGAGGACTCACCGGGTTCGGCATCATTATTCTGGTGGGAGCATTCTTCGCTGATCGGGTCGGATACGGAAAGTTGATGAGCCTCGCGTTTGCCACGCACTTCGTTTCCGCCGTTCTTACGCTGGCAGCGGACGCGGCATTCAAGGTCGGCGGCAAAGACGCCGCGTTTCAGTGCTTGTTCTGGGGAATGTTCCTGTTTGCCATCGGCAACGGGATCTGCGAAGCGGTCGTGAATCCGCTGGTGGCAACGCTGTTCCCCACGAACAAGACCCATTACCTCAATATTCTGCACGCTGGGTGGCCGGGCGGACTGATCGTCGGTGGATTGCTCTCCTACTTCATGAATCCCGATGGCGCGAAGGCAGTATCCTGGGAAGTCCAGATGGTGCTGTTCATGGTGCCCGTGTTGATTTACGGTCTGATGCTGTTCGGACAGAAGTTTCCGACGTCGGAAGCGGACCAGGCGGGCGTGAGCTATGGCGAGATGTTCGCGCAGCTGCTGGCTCCCGTCATGATTCTGCTGCTCGTCATCCACGCACTGGTCGGCTACGTCGAGTTGGGGACCGACTCGTGGATCGGCAAAATCACTGGCGCAATCATGGATTCCAAACAAAAGGGCCTGCTGCTGTTTGTCTATACCTCCGGGTTGATGTTCGCATTGCGGTTCTTCGCGGGACCGATCGTCGAGAAAATCTCGCCGCTGGGATTGCTGTTCGTCAGCGGCTTGTTGGGATTTGCCGGTTTGCAGCTGCTCGGCACCGCCACGTCGGTCACGATCTGCGTCGTGGCCGCGACGGTCTACGCCTGCGGCAAGACGTTCCTCTGGCCAACGATGCTGGCCGTGGTTTCGGAGCGATTCCCCAAAGGCGGAGCGATCACAATCGGCGCGATCGGCGGCGCTGGCATGTTGTCCGCCGGCTTGCTGGGTGGGCCAGGGATCGGGTTCAAGCAGGACTATCACGCCTCGAATAAACTGAAGAACGAGTCGTCCGAGGTCTACGAACGGTACAAGGCGGACAAGGAAAACCATTTCTGGGGTTTCAGCGTGGTCGGATTGGACGGCGCCAAAGTCGGGGTGCTGGACGACAGCGGCAAGGAGCTCGCGCGTGCCGTTGATTTGACGAAAGGCGAAGACAAGAATATCGACGCCTTGAACAACTGGTGGTCCGAGGCCAAGAGTACCGCCGAAGCGGATAAGAAACTGGTCAACGACGCCGGACTATACGGCGGAAAGATGGCGCTGACGCTGACCTCGTACGTGCCACTTGCCATGGCCGTCCTCTATTTGCTGCTGATCCTCTACTTCAAGAGCCAGGGCGGATACAAGCCGGTTCACGTCGGCGAAGTGGAAGCCAGTGCGGATATGGCTTGAACGTTCGTAGCACGACGTAGCACGAAACTTGTTTCGTGATGTCTGCGTAACGCGAAACTTGTTTCGTGGTACGTGGCGCAAAAATCGCTGCGTCGTGCGCCGCGCGAAGACTCGAAACAAGTTTCGAGCTACGTAAAGCTTCGAGTTACCTCAAGTTTCGAGCTAGAGCGGCGCGCGCACGACTTTGGTGGCAAGCCCCATCAACTCCAGCAACCGAATCGTGAGGTAGGTGACATCGAGTTCCCACCATTTGTGCCCATGCGCGGCACAGCGCTGGTGCGCATGATGATTGTTGTGCCAGCCGTCCCCATTGCTGATCAAGGCGCAAAACAGATTGTTCCGGCTGGAGTCCTTGGTGTCGTAGTTCTGGTAGCCAAAAAGGTGTCCGATCGAATTCACCGACCAGGTAATGTGCCAGACCAGAACCGTCCGCAGGAAAACGCCCCAGACCAGAATACTGCCGCCCCACTGAACGCCCGACCAATAGTCGCCGCTCGACAGCCATCCCACAAGCGTTCCGACTCCGAAGAACAGCAAGGCATGCGCGATGTAGATCCAGAACCAGTGCAATTTTCTTTCGCACCAGAAATAGTACGGATCCCGCAGGATGTCGCGACAGTAGCGCTCGTAGTTCGTGGTCTTGTTATGCACCCTGTTCTCCAGGAAGACCCAGCCGAAATGTCCCCAGATGAAATTGACCAAGGGGCTATGCGGATCGGCATCGGTATCGGAATGCTGGTGATGCTGGCGATGGATCGCGACCCAGCGGGCCGGTGAATCCTGCAGACAGCAGATCGCCAGTGTGGCCAGCGTGCGTTCGAGCCACTTCGGAACGACCAGCGATTGATGCGTCAACAAACGATGGAACGCCAGGTTGATTCCCAAAGTGCCGAACAGATACAGGCCAAAAAAACAAAGCAACAACCCCGTCCAACTGAACAGAGCCGGCAGCAGCACCAGGGCAGCCAGCATGTGGATCAATACCACATTGATCAAGTACGGCCAGTAGATGAGCACGGGCAGACTGGTCGACGGCCGATCGAGTCGCGTTCGGGGATGCGAACGAGTCCGAGACGTGGAATCCGACGTGGCCATGATATGTACTCCGATATCCGCCGAAGTTCGCCGAAGCTCAAAAAATTAGACCCGCGAATCGTCTTCGTGGCTAGGCGAGCGATTCGTTCGGAGTCGGCTCAGAATGGCCAGATCGTCGTCCACCGTTAAGCTGATCCGACCAGGAAAGATTTGACGGCTGCCTGGCTCGCCGTTACGGATCAATTGCTCCAGTTGCTCCCAGGCGGAGCGGTTCATCTGTTGACGGGGCCAAGCGTGCGATTTCCAGAGCTGAATCAGCATTTCGCGCACCACCAGCGGAGGCTGGTTGCGCAGCTCATCGCGGCGAATCCGCACACCGTCGACCCCGACGCGAACTGATCGGCGTCCCAACTGCGCGGCATGTTCGGAGACTAGGTCCTGCGTTTCGGTCGCCAGGGCGGCGAGGCGGAGGATTGATGCGCCGACCTCGGTTCCAAAATCGCGTTCCAACAGCGGCAGCAGAGAACCGCGGATACGATTGCGCGTGAATCGGCCGTCGAGGTTGGACGAGTCTTCGCGGAAAGGTTGCGTGATCTGCCGCAGGTAATCGCGCAGCGTGTCGCGGCGAATCTGCAGCAACGGCCGTACCACCGACACCGCCTCCGACAGCCGCCGGACACCGGGAATTCCCGCCAATCCTCCGACGCCGGTCCCGCGGACGATGCGGTGCAGGACGGTTTCCAGCTGATCGTCAGCCGTGTGCGCGGTCACGACATAACGAAATCCGCGGCGGCGAGCGGTAGCATGCAGGAATTGATACCGGACCTGCCGAGCGAGATTCTCCAACCCTTGTCCGCGCCGCGAAGCGTCAACGGTCACGTTGCTCCCTACACCAGGGGGGGTTCCTACCTCCAGTTCGAACCGATATCTGGTCGCAAACTCCTGAACGAATTGCAGATCTTCTTCCGATTCCTGGCCCCGGAGCTGGTGGTTGAAGTGCGCGATCAGGCAGCCAGCCGGTTCACCCCGCAGCGCTAGAAAAGCACGAGCCAGAGCGATACTATCCGCGCCTCCCGATACGGCCAATACGACCCCTTCATCTTTTTGCCCAGCGATCGGCCAGGCATCCGCCAGTTGCTTTTCAAAGGATCGCATTCCCAGCACCTGATAGTTGCAGTTCAGTCAGACTCTGGTACCATACTAGCAATCCGATGGCGATTGCGAACCAAGCGTTCATCGGAGTTTGTGACTGACTGAAGATTCGATGTTTGACGCATTTACAGAGTAGTTGGACGCGGCCTTGATTCGGCCGGAGCCGGTTCGGCCTGAGTGCCGCCGGCGGAGTATGTCCCTGTTTGCGTACCAACGCAACGGGGCGGTGAAGTGGATCCTGTTGCAGCATGATCGATTCGTCGGCCTCCGGCTGGTGAATCCTCCTGACTCGAAACGGCTTGGCTACGCGAGGTTTCCCGAAACCGAGGTTGACGGCATGGATTTCCTGTTGTTCCTGGTGCGACTGATCGCGGGTTGGCTTCCGTCCGGCATGGATGGAGTCCGGTTCCTGCGTGTTCGTTCCGATGGCACGACCGAGTCCGTGAAAATTCCGTCGCTTTTGACCCGCCTGGCGATGAGCATTCGAGGCGAGACGCGTTGGAAACGAACGGATGTTCATTGGCCTGTGGTCGGTCGACCGACCTGGCGCACCGGCCAGGATCGCGATTGTCCGCCAGGAACATCGGCTGAAATTCCCAAGCGATAAGTCTTGCCCGGTTTTCGAGTCTCGACTGCTTCAGGGGCGTTTCTCGCCCGGCACGCAAACGTGGATGAATTCCAACGCGAGGGAACGTGCATCCATGTGGTATGTAATTACGAGTATTGTCTCGGCCATCGGCGGTTTCGCTCTGGTAAAGGGGCTGGAATTCCTCCGCAAGCGGGACGCGGAGACCGAGGCGAAGGCGATTTTTGCGCGGGCGCAACAGGAGGCGGCCAACAAGCTGCGTGAAGCGGATATTGAAATCAAGGAGGCAGCGCTTCGCCAGAAAACGGCATCGGAGGAAGAGCAGAACAAATCACGGGAGGGACTTCGCGAACGGGAGCGGTTGCTGGATAAGCGTCACGAAGCGCTGGAACAACAAACCGACGACCTGCGAAAACAAGAAAAAATTGTCGAAACGACGCAGCGTCGCCTGAAAGAGAAGCTGGAGGAATCGACGCGCCGCAACGACGAACTGACAAAGCTGATCGATGGCCAGCGTCAGTCCCTGCACCAGCTCAGCCACCTCAGCCGGGAAGAGGCAACGTCACGGCTGATGGGCCTTCTGGAGGAAGAACTGTCCAGGGAAATGGGGACCGCGATCCTGCGGCACGAGAAACAACTGAAGGAAGTTTGCGACGAGCGGGCCCGCTCGATTTTGTTGACGGCGTTGCACCGATACGCGGCGGCGCACACGGCGGAATCGACGACCAGCACGGTCGACATCCCCAGCGACGAAATGAAGGGGCGAATCATCGGCCGTGAGGGGCGCAATATCCGTGCCTTTGAGAAAGCGACCGGAGTCGACGTGATCATTGACGACACCCCCGGTGTGGTGATCGTCAGCGGATTCGACCCGGTGCGCCGCGAAGTGGCCCGGCTCTCGCTGTCCAAACTGATCGCGGACGGCCGGATCCATCCGTCGCGAATCGAAGAGATCGTCAACGAGACGGCCAAGGAGATCGAGCAACAGATTCAGAAAAAGGGCGAGGCTGCCGCGCAGGAGGTCAACATCGGCGCGCTGCATCCCCGCATCAGTTACATGCTTGGCCGGCTGCATTTTCGTACCAGTTACAGTCAGAACGTACTGCGGCACAGTATTGAAGTGGCGTTCCTGGCAGGAATGCTGGCCGAAATGGTCGGCCTGAATGGGGACGTCGCGCGACGCTGCGGGTTGCTGCACGACATCGGCAAGGCGGCCGACCATGAGCTCGAAGGCGGACATCCCAAGATCGGCGCCGACCTCCTGAAACGCCACGGCGAGAAACCGGAAGTTGTGCATGCGGCATTCGGCCACCACGATGAAATCATCACCGAATATCCGTATACCATGCTGGTCGCGACCGCCGACGCCTGCAGTGCCTCCCGACCCGGTGCGCGGCGCGAATCGCTGGAACGGTACATCAAACGCATGGAAGAACTCGAGTCGATCGCCGGAGGATTCCCCGGCGTCGAGCAGGCATTCGCGATCCAGGCCGGCCGCGAACTGCGGGTGATCGTCAGTGCCCGCGACACCGACGATTCCAAGGCCGCGAAAATCTGCCGGGACATCGCCAATGCCTTTGAGGAACAATTAACGTATCCCGGGGAAATCAAGATCACGGTCGTGCGTGAATCGCGGTTTACCGAAGTTGCCCGCTGAGAACCACCTGCCGTGCGGCTCGCATTGATCGGCGATATCGTCGGAAAGCCGGGGCGCCGGATTGTGATCGCGGCCGTACCGGCCTTGATCGCGCAGCGCGGCGTCGAACTGGTGATCGCCAACGGGGAGAATTGCGCCGACGGTTCGGGAATCACACCCGCCATCTGCAAGGACCTCTGGAAGGCCGGCGTCGACTGCATCACTCTGGGCGATCATATCTACCGCCGGCGGGAAATCTACGAAACACTCGACGGCTCCGCCAACATTCTCAAGCCGGCCAACTACCCCAGCGACGCGCCGGGCCGAACCTTCGCCCTGGTCACCGCCCGCGATGGCACCCGCGTCGCCGTTGTCAGTCTGCTGGGGCGCGTTTTCATGCGGCCCGTCGACTGCCCCTTCCGCACCGCCGAACGGATCCTGGCGGAAATCCCCCAGGAGATCCGCGTGCGCATCGTCGACTTCCACGCCGAAGCAACCAGCGACAAACAGCTGATGGGCCGTTTCCTGGATGGCAGGGTCTCCGCCGTGCTCGGAACCCATACCCATGTCACGACCGCGGACGAGCAAATTTTCTCCGGCGGAACCGCCTTCCAGTGCGACGTGGGTATGACTGGCCCCTACCAGAGCATTCTTGGTCGGCGCATCGACCGGGTCCTGGAAACAACACTCACCTTTCGACCAACGGAGTTCCATGTGGCTTCCGAGGATGTGCGGCTGGCGGCGACGATTGTCGATATCGACAGCCAAACGGGACGCGCCACGCAGATCGAGCGGTTGCAATGGACCGCCGCCAGCCTGGGATTGGACTGAATCGGCCTCGCCCACGAAAGTGACTGACCTCCAATGAACGCCGCCACACCCTTGACGATCAACAGTCTGATGAAAGGCGTGCCGCACGGGATTGCCGACCTGCCGTTGGCATCCATCGGCTCCCTCGGCTGGAATATCCTCCGCAACGACCTCCCGTTTCCGATCGCCCTGTTGCGGCAGTCGGCCCTGCGTCATAACAGTGACTGGATGCGGCGCTTCCTTGCCCTCTCTGGCGCTCGACTGGCTCCCCACGGGAAAACCACGATGAGCCCGCAGTTGTTTCAACGCCAGCTCGACGACGGCGCGTGGGGAATTACCCTGGCCACGGTCACGCAAGTGCAGGTCGCGCGGCATTTCGGCATCCAGCGGATCCTGCTGGCGAATGAGTTATTAGGCGACGCGGCGATCGCTGCGATTGCCTCCGAATTGTCGCGCGATCCTGATTTCGATTTCTACTGCCTGGTCGATTCGGTGGCCGGCGTCACCGCGTTGGAGCAAGAACTGCGGCGGGCCGGCGCAACGCGCGGATTGCAGGTGCTGGTCGAGGTCGGAATACCGGGCAAACGGTGCGGATGCCGGGATACGGAATCGGCGCTCGAGGTCGCACGAGCGGTCCAGCGTGCCGAACCTGGATTGCGGCTGCGAGGCATCGAGGGATTTGAAGGCGTGATCTCGTCGCCCGATCCGGAACAGGCTCGCCGGGATGTCGACGCGTTCCTCGACCGATTGCTGCGAACCGCGGAACGGTGCCTCCAGGAAAAACTGTTCGCCGAGGGACCGATCCTGCTCTCGGCGGGCGGAACCCAATATTTCGATCTGGTCGCCCGCGCGCTCTGCTCGATCGACCTGACAGGACGCGCCCAGGTGCTCATCCGCAGCGGCTGCTACCTCACCCACGATTCCCTCGTCTGCGAACGCCTGCACCGCCAGCTGCTCGAACGGTGCCCGGACGCCCGTGAACTCGGTGAAGGCCTGCGCCCAGCGCTCGAAGTCTGGTCGATTGTCCTTTCCCGCCCCGAACCGACGCGCGTGGTGCTCAGTATGGGAAAACGCGATTGTTCCTTTGATGCCGAACTGCCGGTCCCGTTCCTCTGGTTCCGGCATCCCGGCCATCCGGCGCCGGTGGCGCTGAACGATCATCGGATCGCGATGCTGCACGATCAACATGCGATGTTGGACGTCCCCGCCAATTCCCCGCTCGCTGTCGGCGACCTCGTTGCCTGCGGCATTTCGCACCCCTGCACCACGTTTGATCGCTGGCAGTTTCTGCCAATCGTGGATGATGCCTACCAGGTCGTGGAGGGGATTCGGACGTTCTTCTGAGCCGCTGATCAGAGCCCAAAAATCGACATTACAATCAACTGCACAAGCCCAAGTCCGGTGATCACGGCGGTGCCGCCACAGCGATCAACGAACCGCTTGTCGGCATGCGCAGGAGGGCCGCGGCCCATCGCGGAAAGGGGCATCACCGTCACCAGCAGCGCGTGGGTCAGTACCCAGACGTAAAAGCCGAGCAGCAGATCCTTGGCATGATCGTGCGTGTACCCCAATGCGGGAACACCCGTCACCGCCCAATAATGAAACAGCGCGATTCCGTTCGTCAAACGCCAGCGCAGCATCAGGATCGGCACCAGGATCAGCATCAGATTGGCGGCATTCATCTGCGCGTAACAGTAAAAGCCGATGCCGCTATTGGCCGCCTGCGCCGGACTCGTCGCGGTCACCGTTTCCATGAAGGTCTCCGGCTGTGCGCACAGCGCGTAGTAGGCGGTTTGCCAGCCGTAGAGTGAGGTCGAGCCACCGCCGGAACAGCCTGCGTTAACCGCCGGCAGCATCAACGCGACGGCGAACCCGATCCATGCCGCGCCGAACACAAGTTTGCGTCGTGGACCGCTTTGCAGGTGATCGAAAAGCCCCCAGCAATTGGCGGCCGCCAATGCCACAATCAGACCGAACAGGGACGCGCCGATCGAGACGGTCAGGGCAAGCCCAAGCAGCACCGCCACAACCGTGGTAAATAGCAACAATCCGCGAATGGAAAACTGGAACGGCGAGCGTAGCGGCCTGCTCTGGCTCTCACTCACAACTGCCCTCCCCTGTCCCGCTGTTCACCGCGCCGCAATTGCGGCGTCGGCGGCAAGGCCCAAGGCGATACGGTTACGGATTATCGGGATCCAACTTTTTCCAGACGCTCGATGATTGCCTTTTGAGCCTCCGCCAGGTCGTCGCGCTTGGATTCGCTGTAGATTTGCTGCAGGCCTCTTCGGCTGGGGAGGTGCGACGGATCAAGCTTGACCGCGCGCTCGATGAACTCAACCGCCCGCTCGGGATTGCCCATAGCCATTTGCAGCGCCGCGTAACGCACCAGATGCCGTGGCAACGACGGATTCAGTGTGAAGAGCGTCTCCAGAAGATGGGCTGACTCCTCGATGTCTTCGTTGGGGTGGCTGGTCATGCCAAGGTTTTCAAGAATCGGTTCACTTTCCGGGTCGCGTTCCAGCCCGAAATTCCATGTCGCCAGCGCCTCGTTCGGCCGTTCCTGCACCATGTACATTCTTCCCAGGTTTTCGAACAACCGCATATCGTCATCAATCGCGGGCAGAAGTCGCTCCAGCTTGATCGTCTTGGGGTTCCCATCGACAAGGTGAAACTCGGCGCGCGCGGCGAATTCGCGACCGCGCCGTCCCGCGCGGGCCATCAATGCCAGTCCACGCGATCGAGCTGTCTCGCGAAGCGGCAGATAATGATCCGCCCCGTCGAAGAAGCTCCATTCTTCGGGGTTAATAACGGGTGGAGTATCGGCGAACGCAATGGGTGATTTTAACAGACGATGATCGGTGCGCGCCACGTGAATCGAAGTGCCGCCAGTGGGCGGCATGTGACAATGCACGCAGGAACCATTCGCCGGACTGGCATTTCGCTCGGACTCCGGCGCGCGGCAACTCTGCTCGTTGTGGCACTGCATGCACTTCGTGCGATAATATTCGGCCCGCTCCGCAGGCGGAACGAAACCGTGGGGATCGTGGCAGCTGGCACAGCCCAACTTGCCGCCGCTCGCGGTGAAACAGCGACTGACACGCATTTGCTCCACGGGGCCCCGCGCGGCGGGATCGGTCGGATCCCCCAGTTTGCAACTGGTAAACACCACTAGGGAATCATCCAGCCTTTGTCCAGGTCGAAAATCCCAGAACCCGTTGCCATAGCGGGGAATTGTCAATTCCCCATGCACGTGGCATTGATTGCAGACACTCTCGCGCAATACCGGGTCGAGACGGCTCGGATTAACGATCGAATCGTCGTACCCGTCGCTGGTGCGCGCCGCAGTCTGCTTCGCCACGTGACTGTAGCCCGGCCCGTGACATCGCTCGCAACCTATCGACGATTCCTTAAACACCTGCCGTTCGTACCGGTTGCTGTTGGGCTTCACGGACACGACTTGACCCGCATGGCAATGCAGGCACTCGTCGCCCACCCGATGCGTGAACCGCTCGTGCGCCGAAGGGTGGTACCCTGGGGCCAACTTCCACGTTTGCGAATCGATGTAATAAGCGATCGGTGACTGGAAGAGCAGCCCGGCCCGATTCACCAGAAACGTTCGCAACGCCTGCCCGGAACCAACTCGGAATGACACCGGTTCGGCGTAGTCGTAGATCGGTCCCTGGTCGTCGCTCATGATCTCATGGTGGATCATCTGTCCGTCGACCCGTTCCACGACGTACTTGCGGGAGCCCGGCGGCGTGTGGATCGCGCTGTCCATCGACTCCAGGCCGTCGTCCGCGGCGATGGCGGTCAACGAATGCGCTTTGGGACTGTTCTGGTACTTCTGGCTGATTTCGGCGTGGCATTGGGCGCAGGCCGCACTGCCCACGTACCGCGTGTCGACCGGATCGGGCCGCGTGAACGGCGGCAAACTCGATTTCGCAGCCTGCACCGGCGCCTCCGTCGCAACCTGGTCCGAATTGAGATACGGCCAAGCGATTGCGAACGCCACCAACCCCGCACCAACCACCAACAGCAGCGCCAGGACGCGACGCCCTCGGGACCGCTTTGCCTCGTGACTCATTCGCACTTTCCTTGATTTCGTGTACGATGCGCTAACGGTACATTACCGGAAAGAGACCTATTGTTTCCCGCCGAGCGCCAACTGGCAACAGGCATCGGTGGACGTTTTACGGGTTCGATTCGACGTCGGTTCATGAGCAACGAAAAGAAGAAGATTCGCACCGAGTTCCGCAAGAATCGCCAGCCCAAGCCCCGCCGTGGCGATCTGACCCGTGATTTTGAACGCGACCGGGAGGAAACGGGGGATATTTCACGCGACGAGCGGATCAGCGGTAAAGGGGACTTGACCCGCCACCGCACGGTGATCGGCCAAGCCACGGAGACCGATGCCGGATTCGACGTGCATCTGGGAGTCGATGAGTCGGTTTGCCGGGCCGGACGAGTTCTCTCGGTGCACGGGCTCAGCAGCCAGGTCCAGGCGGACGACGGTGCCGTTTTTCAGTGCGCCACGCGACGCATCCTCAAGACGCTAACCACCGACCTGCGGCAGGTCGTTGTCGCCGGCGATCGCGTCATGTTCCGGCCGGAGCCGCACGGCGAGGGAATCATCGAACGTATCGAGCCTCGCTTCGGCATTCTCAGCCGCACCAGCCGCGGACGGCAACACCTGGTCGCAACCAACGTCGACCAGATTCTGATCGTCGCCAGCGTTGTTCAACCCGATTTGAAGCCCAACCTGATCGACCGTTTTCTGGTCACGGCCGAGCGATCGCGCATCCAGCCGATCATCTGCCTCACCAAGATCGATCTGATCGATCCCGCGGACCTGGAACCGTTGGCCGGTGTCTACGGTCAGATGGGATATCCTGTTTTGTTTCTGGCGTTACCCCAAGGGCGCGGAGTTGCCCGCATCCGCCAGTCTCTTCTCGGCAAACAAAGCGTTGTCGTCGGACAGAGCGGAGTCGGCAAATCGACCCTGCTGAACGCGATCGATCCGTCCCTGAATCTGCGCGTTAATACCGTTTCCAACGACAACGAAAAAGGCCGCCACACCACCACGACCGCGCAACTGATTCCGCTCGCGGATGGCGGCTACGTCGTCGACACGCCGGGGATCCGGCAATTCGAATTGTGGGACGTCGTCCCCCAGGAACTGGCCGGCTACTTCCGCGACCTGCGGCCATTCATCAACCAGTGTAAGTTTCCCAACTGCAGCCATACCCATGAATCCGACTGCGCCGTCAAAGATGCCGTCGCCGATGGAAAACTCGACGTCCGCCGATACGAAAGCTACTGCCATATGTTCGCCGGCGATTGATGCCAGCAAGCATAGAAGAGAGAAATGAGAAGTGAGAAGTTGCGGATGACCGTTGCTAACGACCCGTTCCCCGTTCCCCGTTACTCACTTCACCCTTCACTGTTCTCACTTCTAACAATGGCTGCGATGATCAGGCCACTGGAGGACCATTCGAGCAACGCGCAATAGAGTGAATCGCGAGTGAACTCCCAGGAAAATCGATACCAGAGCCAATACGAGGTGTTGATCGCGAGCCAGCCGATCAGGCCTGTGACAAGCACCACGCGCCAACGCTGCCAGAACTGACATTGATCGCTCAATTGACTGACAATCCAGGCGGCGAAGGTGCAGGCGACGAGTCCCGCCAGGAATTCTCCCAGCAATTGCCGCGGCTCGATTTCGGCCGCCGAGCGAGGCCAAAGCAGCAGGATGCCGCTCGGCTCTTTGCCGGCATCCGCTTTATTAGCGGGAAAGCCATACATGCCCGGCTCAAACTCAGGCGACTTCAACGTCTCCAGCAGCCTGGATTGAGGATCGGCGGCCAACGATAACAAGGTCCGCGTCTCCCACTCGAACGCCATGTGCTCAACCACACCAAAAACAAACATCGAAAGCCCCGCCAGCAGACCGGCCGTCAGGATACGCAGCATGTTTCGCTTCCTTCCTACGCACATGGTTTCAAACCTGACAAACCACGACGACCGACACGGTACGGACGGCGGGGAACGGTGCCATCGTAACCTGTTCCCGGAAACCTGACCACCTTCGGTCGCGGAAAGATCGGCCCTTTCGAGCCGGTTCAGGTGAACAGTTTCGATTGGTCCCGGCCTGCGATCAGTCGAATGCCGCCATTGAGGATCATCACCGCGCCGAGCAGCACCAATGCGGCGCCCCAAGCCTGGCGATGCCAGTCATCGTAGGGACTGTTGGCGTAATTGAAGATGAACACGGGAAGCGACGGTGTATAGTCGTTCAACGTACGCGGCCAGAATGAACTGACCCCGGCGGTCAGCAGCAGCGGCGCCGATTCGCCGATGATCCGCGCCAAAGCAAGGAAGACCGCCGTAATGATGCGCGGGCCGGCGGCCGGCACCACCACGTACGCCAGAGTCTGCCATTTGCGAGCTCCCAAAGCGTAGCTCGCCTGCCGCAGGGAATCCGGCACCATCTTCAGCGCTTCCTCGGAGGCGCGCAGCACGATCGGGATCATCAGGATCGCCAACGCGCAAACACCCGCCCATCCGTACCAGCCCGGCACACCGCGCAGGGCCGTCGATGATCGGACGACGATCGCATAAGCGCAAATGCCGACGACAATCGACGGAACTCCCCCCAGCAATTCGCAGATCAGTCGCGTCCACGGGCTCAGGTACCGGTCGCGGTACTCCGCCAGATAGACAGCCGCGAACAGTCCAATCGGGACGGCGATCGATGCGGCCGCGCCGGTGAGCATCAGACTGCCCAGGATCGCGTTCGCCAATCCGCCCCCCTGCTCTCCCACCGGTTTGGGCAGCTTCAAAAAAAAGTCCAGGTTCAGGGCGGTGACGCCTTCGCGAATCAGGTAGACGAGAATCAGGAATAACGGAGTCACCGTGACCAGAAAACTCGCCGAGAGGACCCCCGACATGATCCGATCCCGTCGTCGAGCGCGAACAGCCGCTCCTTGCAGTTCCCTTCCCGCGCGACGCGCTTCGACATCGGCGCGGCGCGGCATCGTTTGCTGCGAAGCCTCGGCCTGAGTCGTTCCCTGCGACGTTCCCTGGGGCGTGCCCGAACTGTGACCGTCGGCCGGACCCAGGGGAGAAACGCGCCGCGACGCGGGACGCGCAGCCGCGTCGGATTGACGCATGACCCTCCGCAGCAGCGAGCGAGCGGTCAGATTAATGAGCAGCGTCACGGCGAACAGAACCAATCCCAAAGCAACTAACGAGGAAAGGTACTGGTCGTAGGTTGCTTCGGCGAATTGATTCGCGATTGCGCTGGCGATCGTGTCGCCTTTGGCAAACAGTGAAAATCGGATCGACGGACTGTTGCCAACCAGCATCGTGACCGCCATCGTTTCGCCGACGGCCCTTCCCAGCGCAATAAAACAAGCCCCGATGATCCCCGGCCGCGCGTACGGCAGAACCACATACCAGATCGTCTGCCAGCGTGTCGCACCCAGGGCCAGGGCGCCGCCGCGTTGAGCGACCGGTACCGCTCGGCAGGCATCGGCCGAGACCGCCGTCACATAGGGTAAGACCATGATCGCCAGGATCAGTCCCGCCGGCAGCAGTCCCACGCCTCCAAAATTCGGTCCGCCCACCAATTTGACGATCTTCTGCAGGCCCGGACCGAGTACATACATCCCCCAGAATCCGTAGACGACGCTGGGGACGGCGGCGAGCATCTCTACAAGGAACGATCCTGGACGGCGCAGCCAACCCGGGGCGATCTCGCAGAGGTACGCCGCCGTTGCGACACCCAGGGGTACCGCCACCAGCATCGCAATCATCGACGTCACGATCGTTCCGAAGACAAATGCCATCGCGCCGAATTGCCGGTGCGACTCCTCCGGATCCCAGACGGTCGAAGTCAGGAACGACCATCCCGTGCTACGCCACGCTGTCCAGGAATTGAGGACCAGTACGACTACCAGACTCAATGCGATCGCCGGCACGGCGGCGGCCGCCAACCAGCACAACGCGCGCGCCGCTCCATCGCCAACCCGAGCCGGCGTGAACCGGGACCAGGCCGGTGGTTGAAAGGAGCCCGATTCAGTTGTGGTAACCCGGCTCGCGAGATTCATTTTCCGGTTCCTTTCACAACGAACCCTCCATGCGTGCGATCACCGGCTCGATTCTCTCCGCCAGCTCCCGCGGCAGTGCCGCGTAATGCAGTTCGGCGCAGTACTTTTGCCCACCGTCTTCTCGAATCGCCCATCGTAGAAAATCGGCGACCGCCTTGCCTTGCGCCCCGCCCATTCCGACATAGCTGACGCTCCAGACCGTGCCACTAATCGGGTAGGAATCGACTCCGGGTGCATTCGTCAGCGAATAGCGCAGATCGGAGGGAATCTCGCCGATCCGGTTTCGCGCCGCGGCGGTCACGCTTTCCAGATTCGGAGTTACGAATTCGCCGGACTCGTTGCGAACCGCCGCGTACTTCATCTTGTTCTGCAACGCGTAGGTCAATTCCACATAACCGATCGCGCCTGGATTCAGCCGCACCTGGCCCGCCACTCCCTCGTTCCCTTTCGCACCGACAGTATCGTCGGCCCACCGGAGCGAGGTGCTCACCCCGACCGACTCCTTCCAGGAAGCGCTGACCTTCGCCAGGAAATCGGCAAAGATGTGCGTCGTGCCGCTGCCATCCGAGCGATGGACAACCACAATCTCCAGGTCGGGAAGCTTGACGCCAATTCCCGAATTCGACTCGGCAATCCGCGGATCGTTCCATTTCTTGATCTTGCGCTGGAATATGTCCGCGATCAGTTGCCCGCTCAGTCGCAGCTGCTTGTCCACGCCTTCAAGGTTGTAGACCAGGGCCACCGCGCCCATCGCCAACGGCACATGAACCACGTCGCCGCCGACTTTTCCCGCTTTCGCCAGCTGTTCGTCGTTCAGGGGAGCATCGCTGCAGCCAAACTCGAATTCCTTCGCGGTCATCTTCTGGATGCCTCCGCCGGAGCCGATCGACTGGTAGTTAATCTCCACACCGGCGTCTTTCTGATAGGCGCTTGCCCATTTGCTCATCAGCGGATAAACGAACGTCGAACCGCCGGCATTCAGCCGCAATGCGCGCGGCGCCCGATCCCCGCCCGTTTCGCTTCCCGCGCCGCCGCTTACTGCCGTCGCCGCCGCCTTGCCCTGCCCAGCATTATCGCTCGCACCACAGCCGACGACCGCCAGCGCCGCCATTGCCAGACAACTTACCCGTCCACTCCATCGACGATCCATTTTCGTTTCTCCCTTGTGTCAATTGATCTGGCTCTCATTCTCACCGAAGTCATCTTTCCCGAAAGGCGGTTCACGGAATGTGGTGCGAAACTTCTTCATTCCTTCACAATCGTCAAGTAGCTCGAAACAGGTTTCGAGAGTCGAACGAAACGCGATACTCGTTTCGAGTCGTCGGGCGGCTCGAAACTCGAAACAGGTTTCGAGCTACGACGCGCGACGTTCCGTTGCGGACGCCCATCCGCTACAATTTCAACGTCGGTGGTTTTGCGTACCGTATCGAGACCCAGGACTTGGTCAATTTGGCAAAGACAGATTCAAACCCGCGCCCAGGAACCAGCCCGGAGGAGCGCGGCCCTCCAATGTTTCGTTCGCGAATTTTCTGGCGGCTGTTCGGGGTGATGATCCTGCTGTTGGCGGCGGCCTTCGCCATGCTGGGATGGCTGCTTGTATCGCGCATGGAAGCGTTCCTGCTCGAGCAGACGCGTGCCGACCTGGAAGAGCGCAGCGTTTTTCTGCTGGAATGGGTCAGCCAGGTTGAGGTTTCCCGGCTGCAGGCGGAAGTGCAACGCATTGCGCCGGCCCAAGCGGCTCGAATCACGCTGATTTCCGCCGACGGAACGGTGCTGGCCGATTCCGACGAGGATCCGTCGCAAACGGAAAATCATGCGCGGCGCGAAGAGGTCCGCCGGGCGGAGGAGGCCGGCATCGGCGTTTCGTCCCGTTACAGCAGCACCGTCCACCGCCCGATGATGTATCTCGCGCGGCGCAACGACCAGGGGCCGGTTCGCTACGTGCGCATCGCGATTTCGCTCGAGACCGTGGCCGAGGAGGCGCGGGCGATGCGGCAGGTGGTCTGGACCGCTTGCGGGCCGACGTTTCTGGCCGCCTTGGTTGCAAGCTGGCTCATCGCCCGCAGGATTTGCGCGCCGCTGATCGAGCTTTCCACCGCAGCCGACCGGATCGCCAGCGGCGAATTTGGCCGCAAGGTACTGGTCAGTTCGGTCGACGAGGTCGGCGATCTCGCACGATCGTTCAACGCGATGAGCGAGGCTTGCGCGAATCAGATCGCCCAGATCGAACGGGATCACTACCAGCTGCGAGCGGTGTTCCGCAGTATGGTCGAAGGTGTGCTGGTACTTGACGTCGACCGCACGGTTCTTTTCGCCAACGACGCCGCCAGCCAACTGCTGGGTAAGCCGGTCGCGGCAATGCAAGGGGAGAAGATCTGGCAGTTGTTCCGACATCGTCAGCTTGGCGACGCGATCGAGAGGATTCTGGCGGCGGACGATCCGTACAGCTGCGATCTGGAGTGGGTCGCGGGAGAGCGCCGCGCGTTGACGTTGCAAGGGGCGCGACTGCCCGGAAGTCCCCACCGAGGCGCAGTTCTTGTATTTCACGACATTACCCACCTGCGCAAGCTGGAAACGGTCAGGCAGGACTTCGTCGCGAATGTCTCGCACGAACTGAAAACTCCGCTGGCCGTGATTCAAGCGGCGGTCGAGACGTTGCTGGACGGCGCGGTCTACGATCAGAAACATAACCTGCAGTTTCTGCGACGGATCCAACAGAGCGGAGAGCGACTGCACAGGCTCGTCCAGGATCTGCTCTCGCTGGGACGGATCGAATCGAGCGAAGCGGAACTGGACCTGAGGCCTGTTTCGCTATCGATGGCGGTCGACTCGTGCCTGAGAAGGCATGCGGATCGGGCCCATTCCAGGAAACTGCTGCTGACGGCCGCGCCGCCCGACCGGCCCGTCTTCGTGATGGCCGACGACGAGTCGTTAATGGAGATCCTTGATAACCTCGTCGATAACGCCTTGAAATACACACCCGCCGATGGCTCCGTCACCGTCGACTGGAGCGTGGACGGGGACCGGGTGGAACTGACGGTCAGCGACACCGGAGTCGGTATCCCCCCGAGCGATCTTCCACGAATTTTCGAACGGTTTTATCGCGTCGATAAGGCCCGCAGCCGCGAGCTGGGAGGGACCGGTCTGGGGCTCAGTATCGTCAAGCATCTGGTGCAGCGGCTTGGCGGCAGTATCGCGGCAAGCAGCCAGGTCGGAGTTGGCAGCAGATTCACCGTGGTGTTGCCAGTCGCGGGATCCGCCTTGGCGGACGCGAATCGAATACGGCACGTCGTCTTTGTCTGCGTCGAGAATTCGAATCGGAGCCAGATGGCGGAAGCGTTTGCTCGGATGCATGGTCAAGGATTGATTGGGCCGTACAGCGCCGGCTCCAAGCCGTCCGGCAAAGTGAATCCCAAGGCGATCGAAGCGATGCGCGAGGTCGGCTGCGATCTGACGACGCACTGTTCAAAGAGTCTCGGCGAGTTGCCGAACATCGAATTCGACGTGCTCGTAACGATGGGCTGCGGCGACTCCTGCCCTAGTCTGCGTTGCCGGCAACGCGATGACTGGCAGATTCCCGACCCGCGTGATTTGGCGCCCGATGCGTTCCGCGTCGTGCGCGATCTGATTGAACGCAACGTGCAGGACTTGATCGGCCGTTTGCTCCGCCAAGACGACCACGAACCGACGTGACCGGACGGCAGTCGAACGCGGCGCCGCCGACTCGGAATACCACACCAGATGGCCCGACTTCTCCGCAGAAGGTACAATCGCGGCATCGCATGGCCGGGAAATCGCGGTTCACCACCGGTTCCTAACCAGGCCTTCACGAAATCCTCACATTTGCCCCCTATTCTGTAGCGACAGCGCAGGCGTAAATCGGTCGAGGAGACTACCGTTGAGTGCCGTCGGATTCGCCAAGATTGTCGCCGAACGAAAATCAGCTCCCAAGCGTACCGTCGATTCCAGCGTCGACGCCGCCAAGCTGGAAGTACGGCAACTGAACCTCTGGTATGGGGCGTCGCAGGCGCTGTTCGACGTGAGCTGCGCACTTTCCGATCGGAGTGTCACGGCACTGATTGGTCCGTCCGGGTGCGGCAAATCGACCTTTCTGCGGGCGTTCAACCGGATGAATGAACTGATCGACGGCGTCCGGCATACCGGCCAGGTTTTCGTATCTGGTGAGGAGATCCACGGCCGAGGCGTCGATGTCGTCGGCTTGAGGAAACGGGTCGGGATGGTGTTTCAGAAGTCGAATCCGTTTCCCAAGAGCATTTACGAGAACGTGGCGTTCGGACCGCGGATGGCGGGGATGCGCAACCGCGGCAAGCTGGACGATCTGGTCGAACGATGCTTGCGCCAATCCGCGTTATGGGAGGAGCTGAAAGACCGGCTCGGCGATTCCGCACTCCATCTGTCCGGTGGTCAGCAGCAGCGGCTCTGCATTGCCCGGGCGCTGGCAACGGAACCCGAAGTGCTGCTGATGGACGAACCGGCGTCGGCGCTCGACCCGGCCTCGACGGCCAGGATCGAGGATCTGATCTATGAACTGCGGGAAAACTATGCGATTGTGATCGTGACGCACAACATGCAGCAAGCGGCGCGGATTTCCGACCAGACAGGTTTCTTTTACCAGGGACGACTGGTGGAACTTGGCCCCACCGATCGCATGTTCACGCGGCCGGAACGCCGGGAAACCGAAGACTATATTACGGGCCGCTTTGGGTAACAGCGCATGTCGATACACTTGTCCCGCGATCTCGAGAATGTCCAGCGTCGCCTACTGTCGCTTGCCTCCGCCGTTGAGGAACTTGTCGAAAAGTCGATCCGGGCGCTGTTCGACCGGGATGCGGAATTGGCCCGCGCGTTGATGGAGTCGGACACGTCGATTGATCTCGAGGAGACCGTGATCGAGGAGGAATGCCTGAAGATCCTGGCGTTGCACCAGCCCGTGGCGATCGACTTGCGGCGCGTGGCGACTATCGTCAAGATCAACAGCGACCTGGAGCGCATGGCCGATCTGGCGGTCAACATCGCCGAACGCGCTTTTTCGCTGGCTGAATCGCATCCGGTCGCGGTGCCCGGCACCTTCCGCAGAATGACCGACCTGACGATCACCATGGTTCGAGACAGTCTGGACGCATTCGTCAATCTGGATGTGGCACTGGCGAAGCGTGTCTGCCGCCTGGACGACGAAGTGGATCGCTACAATCGCGAGATCATCGATCAGGTCAGCGACCTGATGAAAGCGGCTCCGGCCCAGGTCGATCCTGGTCTGCATCTGTTCTCGGCCGCTCGCCAGCTGGAACGGATCGCCGACCATGCGACGAACATCGCCGAGGACGTGGTTTACCTGGTCGAGGGAAAGATCATTCGTCACCACCCCGAGGCCCTGTCGACTTGACCCGCGCCGGCGACCGCCCCGCAACTGCCGCGAAATTTTCACTCCCAGCCGCATTACGATGGCCCAAGACAAGATCCTGATCATCGAAGATGAGACGTCGCTCGTCGAATTGCTGACGTACAACCTGGAGCGCGAAGGTTACAAAGTGATTTCGGCGACCGACGGCCACGAAGGCCTGCGCAAGGCACAGACCCACTCTCCCGATCTGCTGATCCTCGACCTGATGCTTCCCGGCATGAGCGGCCTGGATGTCTGTCGGGAACTGCGTTCCTCAACCCGAACCGCGGCAATCCTGATCCTGATGCTCACGGCCAAGGAGGAAGAGGTTGATCAGGTCGTCGGCTTCGCCATGGGAGCGGACGACTACGTGACCAAACCGTTCAGTGTCAAAGTGCTGCTGCAGCGGATCAAGGTACTGCTGCGGCGTTCGCGCGGAAACACAGCGACGAGCGAGATTCTGGAGGTCGCAGGAATTCGCATCGACAAGCGAGCGCATGAGGTCTCGATCGGCGACTCGCCGTTGTCCCTGACACCGACGGAATTCCGCTTGCTCGAAACGATGATCAAACAGCCGGGCCGCGCATTCACTCGCTACGATCTGATGGACGCGACGGTGGGAGATACGATCGTTCTGGAACGCACGATCGACGTGCATATCAAGTCGCTACGGCGAAAACTGGGTGACCTCGGGCATCGGATCGAGACGGTTCGCGGTGTAGGCTACCGATTTCGCGAGGAAACGGAGACCGATTAGGCAGGCTCTGCGGGCAGGCTCTTTGGCAACCCGTTAGAGTTACAGCACTGGCAGTGCGGCCTGGCCAGCCTTGATTGCATTTAATGCCGCCACATTCCGTGCCAGCTGCAGCACAATCTGATGTAGATACGGCGCCAGAATCGGATCATCGTAATTCGCACGCGTGGCGCCGGAGTCACCATTCTCGCGTATCGACATCGCGATCGGGACTTCACCGAGAAATGGCACCTTCAACTGTTCGGCCCGCCGCCGCGCCCCGCCGCTGCCGAAAATATCGTACTTCCTGTCGCAGGTCGGGCAGACGAAACCGCTCATGTTTTCCACCATGCCCAGCACATTGATATTCAATTTGCGAAACATGGCGATCGCCTTGACGGCGTCCAGCAGCGCGACTTCCTGCGGCGTGCAGACGATCACCGCGCCGGTTGGCGGCAGCATCTGCGAAAGCGATAACGCGATGTCGCCCGTGCCCGGCGGCATGTCGATGATCAGGTAATCGAGTTCGCCCCAATGCGTGTCGCGCACAAACTTGTTCATCATTCCGTGCAACATCGGCCCGCGCCAGACGACCGCTTCGTCGCGAGGCACGAAATAGCCGATCGACATCACGCGCATCCCATCCACCTCGGCCGGGACCAGCTTGCCGTCCCGCTCTTCGGGACGGTGTTCGATCCCGAGCAGATGCGGGATGCTCGGTCCGTACATGTCGGCATCGAGTAAGCCGACCCGACACTGTGCCCGCTTCAGACCCAACGCCAGGCTGGCAGCGATCGTACTCTTCCCGACTCCGCCCTTCCCGGAGCCGACGGCGATCACCGCTCGAACCGCCAGGCCCGTGTCCGCGCGCGGCTCGATCCGGTCCGCCACACACTCCATCCGCGTATGAACCTCGGTCGCTCCCAATTCCTTCAGACGCGGAACGTACATCTCCTGGAGGTCGTCGCGAAGCAGGTACGCGAACGTCGAGAGTTTCAAATTCAGGCTGACCCGTCGATCCTGGCAGGTAATATTCGAGAAATGGTCCTGGTCGAGCAAACTCAGTCCCGTCGCCGGATCCTTGACCTGCTGCAAAACCTCTCGCACCTGGTTCGTCGTAAGCGGATGCATCATGAGCCGTGTTCCGTCCGTTCGTAATCGGGTCTGAATTCCGGCAACCACCCCCACCGCTCCAGACAACGCTGTACCGGATTCAGATCGGCGGGTCGGTAGCGCGCCAGATGTCGACAGGCGAGTCGCGTCAGGCGGCCAAGGTCGCGCAAATCCCAGGCCACGTCCACCGCGCCGATCTCGCGAAACCAGGGTTCCATCGGGATCAGGTCGGGACACGCCAGAATCGCGAATCGTACCTGACCATAATCCCGCGTCCACTTCAAGGCCGCATCACAGCGCGACTCCCAGTTTATCGCGTCGCACTCCATCGCCAGGAACGAAGCGCGAGCCGACTCGAGCAACGGTTCGACTTCGACCGCCCCGCGCACTTGATGCACGTGCCAGGCAATCGCACCGGAGGTGCCGTGCCAGGCACGCGACCATTGCCCATGCCTTTCCCAAATCAACAGCCGAGCACGAGATTCAACCATGCTCACCTCCGTCATCGACCTCCCAGAACAAGGGACGCGATTCGGATGCCGCCGCCGGAGCGTCGATCTTCGGCCGCGAGAGTGTCGGATCCGCGGTCGCGTAAGGCCCGTGCGGATCGCGCGGCGATCCGGGCGAGTCGACTTCGACGTCGATCACGGGGTCCCCTTCCAGCGGTGGCGCATCCAGCCCAAGCTGTTCAATCAGCCGCAACAACCTGGCGCGCGACAGCCCCAGCAATTTCGCGGCCTTCGCTCGATTGTTCCGGCTGCGCGCCAGCGCCGCGGCAATCAACTCCCGCTGTAATTCCGCCACCGCATCGTCATAAACCATGCGGCGTGCGACCGGTCGCATCCGATGCTGCGCCTGCCCCCACGCTCGAATCGACGCGGGAAGGTCGCCTACCCCCACCATCGACCCCGCACAATTCGCGACCGACTCGTTCACCACCTGCGACAATTCGTCCAATTCACCCGGCCAGGGATACGCGGCCAGCAGACTCAACGCCTCGGGCACAAACCCGGACATCTGACGCTGCCCGCGCGAATTCTGCTGTTCGAGCAACAACTGCGTCAGCAGGCGAATATCGTCCTGTCGATCGACCAACCTCGGCAACTCCACCTCAATGACCGCGAGCGCCGACGCCAGTGCCAAGTGGAATTCACCGCGGCGAGCCATTTCCAAAGGCGATCGACCGGCGGTCGCCAGCAACGAAACCTCCGGACCGACCGTCGCCAGCCGGCGCAGCAACTGCAACTGGCATTCGCTGTTCAGCCGCTCCAGATCCAGCAACAGCAGCGACACGACCGCAGGCGGCTGTCCGGCGTCAGGCAACGACCGCTGCAGTGCCTCCAGCGCCGCGTCCAGCGACGCCCCATCCACGATCCCGCAGTCGATCGGGATGATCCCGCCGTGGCTCGTGGCACGGGCGACATGGATCGTTCGAGCTACGTGCTCCCGACCCGCGCCCACGGGGCCACAGATCGTCACGGGAACCCCGGTCTGCACCGCGGCGCTCACCTGCGCCCGGAGCCGCTGCGCCGCCGGAGAATCGCCCACTAGATGGTCCAGGCGGTACTGTGCACCGAGCGCATGACGCAGTTCCCGCAATCGGGCATGCAGTTGATTCGTCGCTGGCAAAACGGGCGACGCCACGCTGTCGGATTTCAATTCCATGTCGTGCGGCGCCACGATCGCCAGCAACAAACTGGCGTCGTCAGCAGTCCCCGACAAGGGCACGAAATGGGCGAGCCGCCGTGTCGAACTGCCATCGGCGCGCCGGAAACCGATCCAGCCGGACAACGCGCCGACCTCGAAAACCTCCGGCGGCGGACATAGTCCGGCGGCAATCCGCATCACCTCATTGCCGTCCAACCCGGAATGGTAGTCGCAGCGGGCCCCCTGAATCAGCCCGGCATCCAACCCCGTCCATTCCGAGAAAGCCGGGTTGCAGTACTGCAGGATGCGACGATCGTCCAGCAAATAGACCGGTTGCGGAGACTTGGCCAGCGATTGGCTCAGGAACTGGATGTTGGATCGCGCGCGAGACATGCGGGAAAACTCGTGCCAGCCGTGGAAACGGCTCATTCACCCTAGCGACGTACCTTGTGCGACAATTATCGCCTCGCACGGCAAAAGGTGACACCCCCCCGATTTAGCGACTGCCCTCGTCGGCGCGTGAAAGATCCTGAAATCCCGGTTGAGCCGGCGGATGTTCCGCGCGCATTCGCGTCCCCGACGACGGTTGCGGCAACGATTCGTCCGCCAGTCGCGCCCGCTGCATCGTGATTCCCGGGAACAGTCCGATCCCGACGATTAGAATCGTACTCGCCAGCATCGTCGCAAACGGCCCCAATCCACCCCCCAGCGGCAAGTTGCCGCGCGCTTCCTGGAAGTACATCGTACTGATCAAACGCAGATAATAGGCCGCGGCGATCGCCGCATTGACGGCTCCGGCAATCGCCAGAAACAGAAACCAGGAAGCGTTACCCTGCGCCCCCTGAGCCGCTTGCAGGACACTGGTGAACAACCCAAACTTGCCCCAGAACCCCGCGAGGATCGGAATTCCAGCGAACGAGAACATCGATACGGCGATCGCGGTCGCTACCAGCGGATTCGACTTCCCCAAACCTGACAGGTCCTCCAGCCGTTGCAGCGGTCGATCCTGGCTCTCGAGAAATGCGAAAGCTCCAAACACCGCCAGGGAGGTGAGCGAATAGGCGATCAGATAAAAGATCACGGCGGCGATTCCACCGGAGCGAGCCGCCGCGACCGTCGACGCGATGCCCATCAACATGTAGCCCGAATGGGCAATCGAGGAATAGGCCAGCATGCGGCGCAGATCGCGCTGCCAGAGTGCGCAGACGTTACCCAACGTCATCGTCAGCACGGCGATTCCCAGCGGCAATTGCCAGCCAAGATCGTACCGCTCCGGCACGATCGCCACGTAGACTCGAATCAACGCCAGAAAGCCGGCGATTTTCGGCGCCACCGATAACAATCCCGCGTTGGAGTTCGTCGTACCCTGATAAACATCGGGAGCATAAAAATGAAATGGCACCGCGGTGATCTTGAACCCCAGCCCGCCGAGCAGCAGGATCAGTGCCAGCGGCACAAGAGGCGATGCCGGAGAACCCGCGACCGCGCGCGCCACCCCCTCCTGAATGCCACCTGCGCCCACCAGCTGCGTCGAACCTCCCAGACCGAACAGGAAACTGAAGCCGTAGAGAACCAGTGCCGACGAGAAGACGCTGAGAAAAAAGTACTTCATCGTCGATTCGGCGGAACCGCGATCGCGCCGTCCCAGAAACATCAACACGTAAGTTGGGATCGACACGGTCTCCAGGCCGACGAACATCAGTACCAGATCGTTGGCCCGTGCCACGATCAGCAACCCGATCACCAGCGCCACGATCATGCCCATCCGCTCACTGGTCAATTCCTCCTCATGTCGCCGCCAGCATAACAGGGCCAGCAACAATCCGATCACCAGCGCGAACTGCCGCAGCAACAAGCCGAACAGGTCGACCACCAACGGACCGTTCAGCACAATTCCTTGACTATCAGAGATCTGGAAATCGGCGAATCGGCGATCGACGAATCCGTAGATCGCCAGCAATGCCGCGAACGCCAAGGCCGTGAAGACGGGCCACCAGCCATGCGCGCGACGGACGAAAGTCCCCGCCAGGAACAGAAAAGCCAGCACGCCCAACAGCACGATTTCGCTGCTCAACAACCGTATTGTGGTCCCGTCGACCATCTTATTCCCTCGTCGATACCTGGCCGCTCGCGAACCGCACCATCGTCGGGTCGTTCTGGAAGCGGACGACTGGCGACGGCGCGCGGGCGGCGTCGGTCAATCGGCTCAAAGTCGGTCCCATCCGATTCAGAAAAAAACCTGGCTGCAGTCCGATCCAGATCACAAACACAAGCAACGGCGCGAGGGCCAGGAATTCGCGCGGCGACAAGTCCCGGACGCCCGCTGCCGCATCATGCTGGGTTGGCTCATGCTGGGCTGGCTCTCTCAGCGGACCGAAAAACAGGCGCTGCACCAGCCACAACATGTACCAGGCGCCAAGGACAACGCCGCTAACGCTGAGCACGGCGATCGCCAGCATCTGCCCCTGATAGGCAAACGCCGATTCGCTGTACGCCCGCTGGAATATCCCCAGCAGGATCAGAAATTCGCCGGCAAATCCGTTTAAGCCCGGCAAACCAATGCTGGAAAATGTAAACAGTAGCATGCAGCAGGCGAGCCGAGGCAAGCGCCGCGCCAGCCCGCTCAAATCGCGGATCTCGCGCGTGTGATAACGCTCGTAGATCAACCCGACAATGGCAAACAGGCCGCCCGTCGACAAGCCATGGTTGATCATCTGCAGGGTTCCTCCTTGAACGCCCGGTCGATTGAAGGCAAACAGTCCCAGCATGCAGAATCCGAGGTGGCTGACGCTGGAATAGGCGATGAGCCGCTTGATATCGGATTGCACCAGCGCGACGAGCGCTCCATAGATGATCCCAATCGCCGCCAGCCAGAGCATCCACGGGGAAAAGGTCCGCGAGGCGTCCGGCAGCATCGGAATACTGAATCGCACAAATCCGTACGTGCCGATCTTCAGCAACACCCCCGCCAGAATCACACTCCCCGCCGTCGGGGCCTGCACATGGGCCAACGGCAGCCAGGTATGCAAGGGGAAAAGTGGAACCTTGATCGCAAATCCGGCGAATAGCGCCAGAAACACCAGGGACTGCAGCCCAGGCGGCAGCGGATGCGCGCGGAGGCCGGTCGTCAATTCATCGATCATGAAACGCATCTGACCGGTTCCCGAATGGTGCTGATCCCAGAGCACCAGCGCCAGAATCCCAAGAAACGTCAGAACGCTTCCCGCCAGCGTGAACAGAAAGAACTTCATCGCCGCGTACCGGCGATCCTCGCTGCCCCAGATTCCGACCAGAAAGAACAGCGGAATCAGAGTGAACTCGAAAAAAACGTAGAACAAAAGAATGTCGCGGGCCACGAACACGCCCAGGCAACCCGATTCCAGCAACAGCAACATTCCATAAAACAAACCGACCCGGTCGCGGATCGCCGTCCAACTGATCAATACGGCGGACACCATCAGCAGCGCCGACAAACCGAACAGCCAGACGCTCAAGCCATCCAGGCCGATGTTGAACTGAATGCGTGGCGCCGGGGCCATGGCGACGTCGGCGCCGACGAACCAGGCGTAGTCGAATACCGCAAACGCCTGGCCGGTGCCACCGTCGGCGGGAAAGCGATGGATGACCATACTTGCGAAATACAGCGTTACGCAGGTGACAAGCAACGCCACGCCTCGCGCGACCTGGTCGCCCGCGCGGGCGCACGGCCCCATGAGGATCGCGCCGAACAGCGGCAACAGTACCGTCGCCAGCAGGATTTGTGAATTGTCCATCGATCGAAACCCATTAGCCGTGACACGCCTGCGTGCCACCAACCATCCCCTAAAGTTGACTGGCAAGCAGTAACAACATCGCCAACAACATCGCCAGCGCGTAAAACGGAACCAGCCCGGTCTGCATCCGTCGACAGACCGCACCGATCGCCGGCGGCACGGCGCCGACGAAATTGACCAGGCTGTCAATCAACCATCGATCGGCGGACGCCAACAGCCGGGAAAATCCCCGCAACGGCCGGACGATACCCCAATCGTACAATTCATCGAAGTAAAATTTTCGCTGCGACAACCGATACGGCGAAACGTACATGGCGACGAGCAGCGGCGCCGATACCACAATCAGCACCGCACCCAGCAGATATCCCGTGACTGTCGCGACCAATCCCAGGCCCGCTCGCCGCGCCATTCGATCCAACGCCGCAACCCAACGCCAGCGGAAGACCCGCCGCACGTCCAAGGACTGAACGACACCGTCCAGATTGAACAACGAAGTCAACACACGCACTTCCCTGGTGTCGCCCAAGTACAAGTACATCGCCAGGCCGATCCCGGCCAGCGACACCAATACGCTGGTCGCGGCGACACTGAGGTGGAACGAGTCAAGGGCGGGAGTCTTCCCTACCGCGCCGGCGGCCAGCTGCGGCGCCGAGGCGAGAAAGGCAGCGAATGAATGCCGCTGGCCGGACGGCAACGATGCATTGTAGGTCTGATCGAAAAACAGTCCCGCGATACAGGCCGCAGCCGCCAGGACCATTAACGGAAAAGTCATTGATGCCGGCGACTCATGCGCGTGCCCGTGGGCTTCGTGGGGAACACGCTCGGTCCCATGAAAGGTCAGCAACAAAGCACGCAAAGTGTAGAACGCCGTCAGAAACGCGGTCAGCGTCGCCGCATAGTACAACCATCCGTATGCCTGGATGCCACAAACCAGTTGACCGTCGGTCAGCGTTTCCAACCCACCGATGCCGGCGCGAGCCGGATCGGTCGTCGCGTCGGCGGCGCCTCCGCCCTGGGCATGCCGCAGCTCGATTTGTTGTTCATACAAATGCAGTTTGTCATGAACGGCACCCAGGACCGCGTCCTTGCTCCAGAAACCCGCCAGCGGCGGAACTCCCGCCAGCGCAAGGGAACCGATCAAGAATGTGCCGTACGTGATCGGCATGATCCGCCGCAGCCCGCCAAATCGGCGCATGTCGATCACGTTACCCATCGCGTGCATCACGCTGCCAGCGCCGAGAAACAGCACGGCTTTGAAGAACGCGTGCGTAAACAAATGAAACATCGCGGCCGTGATTCCCGCCAGCGATCCAGTGCCCAATCCCAGGAACATGAAGCCGAGCTGGCTGACCGTCGAGTAAGCCAGCACGCGTTTCAAATCCCACTGCGTCAACGCGATCAAGCCGGCCAGCAGCGCCGTTAATCCGCCCACGCACGAAACCAGTACCTGCGCGTCGGGCGAAGCCATGAACAACGGCGTGCAGCGCGCCACCATGTAGACGCCGGCGGTAACCATCGTCGCGGCGTGGATCAGCGCGCTGACCGGTGTAGGGCCTTCCATCGCATCGGGAAGCCACACATGCAGAGGAAACTGGGCGCTCTTGCCGCACGCGCCGAGCAACAGCAACGCGCAAATCACGAATCCGACCGCACCGCCGACATACCCGCCGCTGGCGATCCGCGCCTTGCCCAGCACACCGGACGTTCCGGGATTCGCGACCGATGCGGCGATCAAGGAATCGTCGGCCGCAACGGCGGTTGCGTTGGAGGCGATGGAATCCACACTTTGGGAATCATGGAAATCGAGCGTTCCGTACGTGGTCCAAATCAGGAACAGCGCCAGCGCAAAACCGAAGTCGCCAACCCGATTCACCAGGAACGCTTTCTTACCGGCGGCGGCGGCTTCTGGTTTTTCGTACCAGAACCCGATCAACAGGTAACTGCAGACACCTACCGCCTCCCAAAACACAAACAGCAGCGCGAAATTGCTGACCGAGACCAGCATCGTCATCGAGAAAACAAACAGCGAGACATAGCTGAAAAAACGCCAATAGCCGCGGTCGCCATGCATGTACCCCGCGGCGAAGACCGCGACCAGCGTGGCGACCGATGTCACCATGCAGAGCATCATGCTGGTCAACGCGTCGATCCGCATCACCACATCAATCCGCAGCGGCACGGCTCGGGGCGGTTGCGCGGCCTCGGCGTGCTCGTACGCGTCGTTCAAGTTGGCCCAGTTCCAGACCGTTACGATCCGCTCGAACCCACCTGGCGGCGCCGCATCCTGCTCGCGGCGCACCTCGGTCAGCAGCAGCAGGCTGAACAGGAATGATGCTCCGATCCCGATGATCGCCGGAATATGGCAGGTGGAGCGCAGAAATTTTGGGCCGAGCAGCGCCGTGATCAGCGCGGCGAGCAACGGCAAGGCCGGGATCCAGAGTATCAGTTTTTCGATCGCGAACATTTCAAACTCGACTTCGATGCAACGGAGCTTCCTCGTCCAATGTCGGTTCAATCCCGGCGGGCGTCAGGCGCGGCCAGTGGTCCTCGCGGTCCAGTTCCCTCGGAACATTTCGATCCACGAATGCGGCCCGCCCTTCCTCGCGCACCCCTTGCCAGAATGTCACATCCAGCTTGCCGCTCTTCTGGTAGAGCATCACAATCAACGCCAGCGCGACTCCGGCCTCACAAGCCGCCACCGCGATCATGAACAGCACCAGCATTTGTCCCCCCAGCCGATCGTGGTAGCGGCCCCAGCCGACCAGGCTGATCGAGACACCCTGCAGCATCATTTCCGCGCAGAGGAACATCACGATCAAGTTGCGGCGCACGATAAAACCGATCGTACCCAGCGCGAACACCAGCCCGCCGACGATCAAGTAGTTGAATAGCTGTTGCGAGGCCTCAGGCATCCGGCACCTCCCGCGTCGCGCGACGCTCCCGCCCGTGAATCATCAAAGCGATGGCACCGACCAGGGCCACCAGCAGCAGCGTGCCTACAAGTTCCACCGCCAACAAGTGCACCGAAAAGAGCTCGTTGCCCAGCCGCGCCAATTCCGAGGAGTCGTCAAGCAGGCTCTGGCCGTCGCCGGCGCGCGGAATGTCGCCATTCAGGACCGCGCCGCAGGCCGAACCGAGCAGCGCCATCAACGTTCCACCCGCCAGGATCGAAGCCGGTTTCGCCAATCTGCCCCAACTCAATCGGTCGTGCGTTTCATGGCCCTCCGGCTGTGCCAACATCACGACGAACAGGAAAGTAACCACGATCGCGCCGGCATAGACAACCATCGTCGCCACTCCGACGAATTGCGCATGTTGTTGCACGAGCAACCCCGCGGTTCCCAGCAGGGAAACCGCGAACCAGATCGCCGCGTAGACCGGGCTGCGCATCGAGATCGCGGCGGCCGACGCCCCCACGGTGAGCAGTGCCAGCGCCCAGAATACCAGCTGTTCGAACCACGGTCCGAAGCGCGGCAGAGCATACAGGATGGAAACAATCCCCGCGGTAATCAACAGCCCGCCCGCATTCCGCGTGCGACGGGTGCTGTGCGGAATCGCGAGAAACAGTCCCGTCACCAGCAGAATCAAGCCCCAGGTTCCGCCGCCGCTCATGCGTTGGTTCCCTCCGTCGGCGCCGATCGCATCGGCTCGGTGTCCTTCGTGGCGTCAAACACGCTGAGCAACTTTTCCTTGTCGAAAATCATCTCCTCGCGGCTGCGACCGGTCAGATTGTAGAGGCTGGTAAGTTCAATCGCATCCACCGGGCAGGCTTCCTCGCACATCCCGCAATAAATGCACCGCAGCTCATCGATGGTGAAACTCTGCGGATATTTTTCCCGATCGGGCCAGGGACTTTCCACGCCGACGATATCGATACAGTGCGCCGGACAAGCCGTCGCGCAAAGAAAACAGGCCACGCACTTGACCCGACCCTGCTCGTCGCGATTCAACCGATGCACGCCGCGATAAATCAACGGTGCGTCAATCCGCGGTTCCTGGTCGGGGTAGCTGACCGTCAAGACGTCGCCCGCCAGCGATCGCTTGAGATGCTTGAACGTCGTTGTCAGTCCTTGCGCGAACATCGGCAAGTACATCCGGCCGGTGATGCCGAGTTTCGGTTCGTCGACCCAGCGGATTTTCGGATCATCCGGTCGCATGGCAGCTCCCGTAACAGACGCGGTTCATGAAAAGCCCTCCGCATGCGAATCCGAGCCCCGGGAAGTGCGCTGGGGCCGATTGTCCGTGACCAGCGTTCCGGAATAGGCCACGGCCAGCCAACCGAGTACCAGAGTCACCCAGTTCGGCAGAGCCAATCCCCATTCCCAGAAACGATCGGCGAATTTCGGATCGTACCAGGCCCGGACCTCCCCCAGCGCCGCCACGACGATGAAGTTCGCGATCCCCAGCGGCAACATGATCTTCCAGGCCAGCGCCATCAGCTGATCGAAACGAAATCGCGGCCAGCTCCAGCGGGTCAGCATGAAGAACAAAATCACCAGGAAGACTTTGCCAAGCAGTACCGCGACGCGTAACAACGACTGCAGCCAGCCGATCTCGGCATCGGGTCCGCCTGTTATACCCCAGAAATGCCAACCCCCAAGAAACAGAATCACGATCAGGAACGATGCGGTGATCATGTGCAGGAATTCGGCGACCAGGAACAGCAACAACTTGATCCCGGAATACTCGGTATGGTACCCGCCCACCAGTTCCTGTTCGCATTCCGGCAGATCAAACGGAACCCGGGCCGACTCGGCGAAGGCCGCGATCACGAACACCACGAAGCCTAATGGCTGGGCCAACACGAACCAGAGCCCGCTTTGTGCCTGACGCGCGATCACCTGTTCCAGGTTCATCGAACCGCTCGCCAGTACCACGCCCAGGATTGCGAGCCCCAACGGCAGTTCGTAGGCGATCAGCTGAGCGCTCGAACGCAGCCCGCCCAGGAAACTGTACTTGTTGTTGCTCGCCCAGCCTCCCAGCAGCACGCCGTAGACCGCGATTTCCGACAATGCGAACACCAGCAACAGCCCCGAATCAAAACCGGGAATGACCACCAGGGAAATTGGCTGCCCGCCGTCCGCCAGCCCGGGGACGGCCGGAACCATGCCGCCCACAGGAATGACCGCGAACACGACCAGCGCCGCGACCAGAATCGCGATCGGCGCGAACAGGTACATCCAGCGATCGACGTGCGCGGGCGTGTAGGCTTCCTTGAAAATGAATTTGACTCCATCGGCCAGCGGCTGGCCCAGTCCGAACAGCCGAATACCGGTCAACGGAATGCCGACCCGGTTGGGCCCACGGCGATCCTGGATCCAGGCTGCCATCCGCCGTTCCAGCAGCACGAAATAGGCCGCGGCGGTCATCAGCCCACCGATCAGGACCACGATCTTGACGATCGCCTGCAACAGCAGCGGCGATAGCGAGCTGTCCGCGGCCAGCAATAATTCCGACGAAGACCCCATCAGCCGATCGCTCCCATCTCTGCGGTTGCTCCCGCCGCCTGCGGCGCGATTCGATTCAACTTCAAGTCGATTCCGTCCGGCGGAACGGCGTCGGACAGCGCGGAGAAATACACAAATTCCTCCGCCAGTTCGCGGCGCACTGTTTCCGCGCGGTACATGCCCTCCCGCTGCGACAATTGCCAGAACAGCCTCGCCTCCGTCTTGACACCGGCCGGCGGACGGATGGCCCAGCCGAACGATTGCAGCCGATCGTTGTAGTTCACGTACGATCCTTCGCGCTCGGCAAACGATGCCGCCGGCAGGCAGTAGTCGGCGCATTCACTCAGTGGACTCGGAAACAGGTCCTGGACGATCAAGAGCGGAAAGGCGCGCAGCAGCTCCGCCTGGGAAGCATCGATCCAGTCGGACTTGTATCCTCCGGCGACCCAGAGCGCGCCGCTGGCCGACGACGGAGACGAATCCAACAGATCGCTCCAGTTCGCCGCTTCGCCACAAATACCGCGAATAACCTGAGCGACGCCGCGGCGATTGGGGCATTTCTCCGATCGAATCGTGAATCCGCCGCTGAACCGCTCGTCGCCTGCTCCCTCCGGCACCGCGCCCAGGATGACGCGTGCCTTGGCGTCCACCGCGCGCGCATACTTGGCCGCCAGCAGCGCCTCCTCGACGGTCAGGAAAGGCGATAGCACCATTGTCAAACCACCGGCGGCACGCAGCCGCTGGTCGAGTTCCGCGGGCAAGGCGGTCCAATCGGCGATCTCGGCGCGGCCCTGCCGGCGTCGCAAGGGCTGCGCCAGACGCCCGGGGTCATGCACATGCTTCCAGCCGTACCGGCCCTCGTCGCACATCCAGTACTGGTTGACCGCCAGGTTTTCGCGCGGTTTCAAGCGGTAAATGCGATCCTGATTCTCGTCCACGTCAATGGAACAACCGGTCGAACAGCCGGCGCAGACGTGGGCATGCGACTCCATAAACCAAACCCGCTGCCGATAAAGGAAGTCCTTGTCGCCCAGTGCGCCAACCGGGCAAAGATCGACCACGTTGCCCGATAGTTTGTTCGACAATGGAAAGCCAGGAAAAATATCGATCTCTTCGTGAGCACCTCGATGGGCGACCATCAATTCCCGTGTGCCGGCAACCTCGCGGCAGAATCGTACGCAGCGCGTACACATCACGCACCGGTCGACAAAAAGCGTGACCGTATCCCCCAGAGAACGTCGCCGGCTATGAAACGGCTTGATATCGGCCCGGCGCTCCTCCCGTCCATGCTGGAAGTGGTAATCCTGCAGGGAACATTCTCCCGCCTTGTCGCAGATCGGACAGTCGACCGGATGACGCAGCAGCAGGTCCTCTTCGACCATCGCTCGAGCATTTTTCACGGCGGCGCTTTCGGTGACAAAGACCGTCCCGTCGCTGGCTGGAGTCTGGCAGGCCGGCACGAGTTTCGGGATCATCGTAATCTTGCCCGACTGGAGATCCTTCTTCCCCGTCTCGACCAGGCACATCCGACAGCTCGCCACCACCGAAAGCCCAGGATGCCAGCAGTAGTGCGGGATTTCCACTCCGGCGCGCGCCGCCACCTGAATGCCGTTCAGCCGCTCCTGGCCGTCGATTTCCACTTCCTTGCCGTCGACTATCACAATAGGCATGTTCAGTGAATCCCCAGCAATTGCAGCGCCGGCACCGCATTGGTTTCCGCGTAACCCTGCGGGTTGGTGCGCTTGATATACTCTTCCAGTTCCGGTCGGAATTTGCGAATCGCGTTTTTCAACGGCCAAGCCGCTCCATCCGCCAGCCCACAGATCGTGGTCCCGGGAATGATGCCGATGTTGTCGCCAATCTCCAGCAGCAGGTCGAGGTCTTTCCAGCGCCCCTTTCCCGCCTTGATCCGCTGCATTAATCGCAGCGACCAGGCAGTCCCCTCACGGCAAGGCGTGCATTGGCCACAACTTTCGTGCGCAAAAAACTGGCAGCTGTTATGGAGGAAATCGACCATCGAAACCGTTTCGTCCATCACAACCACCGCGGCCGTTCCCAGCCCCAGACAGCCGTAACGTCCGGGGCCGTTGAAGTCGAGCGGACAATCGAATTCGCTCGCAGTCAACAAACCCATGCTGATGCCACCGGGAATCGCCGCCTTCGCCTTGCGCCCGCCGCGAATGCCTCCGCCATATTCCGCGATCAACTCGTTGACCGTGATGCCCAGGGGCGCCTCGTAGCAGCCCGGGCGATTGACGTGCCCACTGAGGCAATACAGCTTGGGGCCGTAACTACCGGCGTCACGAGGATTTTGCGGATCGGCCGGAACCCCAATCGACTTGAACCAGTCGACGCCTCGGGACAGGATCTGCGTCACACAGGCCGCCGTTTCAACGTTGTTGACCACCGTCGGCTTGCGAAACAGACCTTCCACCGCCGGAAACGGTGGCTTGATGCGCGGCCAGGCCCGTTTGCCTTCGATGCTCTCGATCAATCCCGTTTCTTCACCGCAGATATACGCCGCCGCGCCGCGGTGCAGATAGATATCGAGCGAATACCCCGAGCCAAGAATGTTCTTGCCGAGCAGGCCGGCGGCGTAGCATTCCTCCACCGCCTGCTGCACCCGCTGCCAGGCGGTCGGGTACTCGTACCGCATGTAGAAATAAGCCGTCGAAGCCCGTGTGGCAAAACTACTGATGATCACGCCTTCGAGCACCTGATGCGGGTCGAATTCCATCAAGTATCGGTTGTTGAATGTCCCGGGCTCGCTTTCGTCGGCGTTCAGGCAGAAGTAGATCGGACCCGGATGATCTTTGGGAAGAAAGGTCCACTTCAAGCCGGTGGGAAAACCGGCGCCACCCCGACCGCGTAGTCCGCTGGCCTTCACCAGTTCCCGGACGTCATGCGGGGACATCGAACCGAGTACCTTGCGCAGCGCGGAATAGCCGCCCCCCGCCTCGTAGACTTTCAGCGTGTGGCAGTCGGGTTTCTCAATATTTGCAAGTAATACCGGTTCAAATCGCGTCACGCAAACATCTCCCCCCACACGGAATGCCCCCGGCCTTCCATCAGCAATTCCACCCGATCGTCTATTTCAACTGGTCCACAAACTGATCCGCCTTTTGCGCGTCCAGACAGCGATGGAGCGTTGTCCCGGCCAGCATGCACGGTGCAAACTCGCAGGCTCCGAGGCACTCCGCGTACTCCAAAGTGATTTTTCCATCCGCGGTTGTCTCCCCCGGCTTCACTCCCAATCGTCGCGAGAGATGCGCAAGCACTTCTTCCGCGCCCAACAGATGACAACTGATCGATCGACATACCCAAGCACGGACATTGCCGTGCGGTCGATCCTGTTTAAAGAAACCGTAAAACGACAATGTGTCCTGGACGTCGGCCGGGGCCAGACCCAGGATCTCGGCGATCTCGACGACCGCCGCCAACGGCACGTGACGCAACCGCTCATGCACCAGATGCAGAGCAGGCAGGGTCACTGCCTGCTTCGACGGATAACGCGGCAGCAGCGACTGAATCTCCGCCACCATCTCGTCCGTCAGTACTCGCTCCGTGGTCCCGCTCATGCGATCCGTCCCTTGCTCAATCACGTTCATCGGTCCAGTTCCGCCGCGATAATATTCAAGCTGCCCAGCACGGCCACCACGTCACTCAGCGTGTGTCCGCGAATCAGACGCGGGAACAACGAGAAGTGGATGAACGAGGGTGGCCGGCAGCGGGCCCGATAGGCAACGTCGTTCCCGGCGCCGACGACGTAAAATCCCAATTCGCCATTCGGGGATTCGATCGCCGCATAGACTTCCTCGTGCGGCACCTCGAATCCGCGGTTGGCCATGACCAGTTCAAAATGCGTGATCGTCCCCTCGATCGTCTGGTAGACCTGCGGTTTCGTCGGCAGCGCCGTACGCTCGCCGACCGCCACATTGATTGGCCCGGCGGGAATGTTCTCAATCGCCTGGCTGACGATCCGCAGGCTCTCGCGCATCTCGGCCATCCGCACGTAATACCGGGCGAAACAGTCGCCGGCTCGCGCGCAACAGACCTGAAAGTCGAAATCGGAATAGGCCAGATACGGCTCATCCTTGCGCAGATCGCGCGTCACGCCACTGGCTCGCGCTACCGGCCCCGACGCACTGCCGGCGATCGCTTCCTCGCGCGAAAGCACCCCCACTCCTTTCATCCGATCGACGAAGATCCGATTCCGATTGACCAGACGCTCCATATCATCCAGCGTTTCCGGAAAAGTGCGGAGGAAATCGCGGATCTTCTCCACCACCAGGGGCGTGATGTCGTGCATCGCGCCGCCGACGCGTGTGTAGCTGTTGGTGAATCGCGCCCCACACAGCGACTCAAAAATGTCGTAAATCCGCTCACGCTGGTAAAACGCGTAAAGAAAAAAGGTGAATGCGCCAACGTCGAGCCCCATCGCGCCGGTCGAAAGCAGATGGTCGCTGATCCGCGCCAACTCGGACACAATCGTGCGCACATATTTACAACGCGGCGTCAGCTCGATGCCCAGCAACGTCTCGACCGCCTGGTGCCAGGCGACATTGTTCGCCATCGGTGAAATGTAGTTCATCCGATCGGTCACCGTGACATACTGATTGAAGTCGAGATGCTCCCCGATCTTCTCGAACCCAGAATGCAGATAGCCGATGTCCGGAATCGCGTCGACCACGCGCTCGCCGTCGAGCTTCAAGATCAAACGGAGCGTGGTATGGGTCGCCGGATGCTGGGGCCCGAAATTCAGGGTCCAGAGATAATCCTGGCTGTCCGCCGCCGCCTTGGATGCCAATGTCAAAGGCATATCTATTCTCATCGCCTGCCAGGCATCGCGGCCGTCGCCACAACCCCGGCGCCTTGTCGTACTTCCTCGCCTCGCGGAAACGATACCGCGAACCCCTCCGACCCCAAAATCGTTGCCCGAGCGCTATGCCTGCCCACGGGTAATCACCGGAAAATTGTGCCGTTCCCCCCTCCCCTGCAACGGGTAGTCTTTGCGCAACGGAAAACCGGTGAACTCGTCCGGCAACAGAATCCGCCGTAAATCGGGATGCCCCTGGAACACGATGCCGAACATGTCGTAAACTTCCCGCTCCATCCAGTCCGCACCCGGCCAGAGCCCGGTTACCGACGGCAGCTCCAGCGCCGAATCGTTGAGCATCACCCGAACCGTAAGCCGCTGGCTGCTCCCAGTGTTCGCGAGAAGCCCAGTGTTCGCGAGAAGATAGACCAAGCCAAATCGATCGACCGCATCCCGGTAATTCAAGTAATCCACACAGGTCAGATCGACCAGCAGATCGAATCCGAACTGTTCCTTCAGAGCGCGCAATAGATCCAGTGCTTCCTCGCGCGGCACCAGGAGCCGCGTCTGCCCGCGAAACTCCGAACGCACGATGCCGGGATGGCGTTCCGTAATCGCGGTGACGATTTCCAGCAACTGCATCACACATTCCTCACAACAGGCCAAGCCCAAACCGACCTCAACGCGGCCCAACGGCAACCGGGTTGTTGATGACCGGCAGTTCCAGCAAAGCTCGCTTGGGCTGCTGCCGGGATGGAACCTTGAACTCCAACCCCGAAATCGTCCCTTCCCGCTGGATCTTATCCTGAAGATCAAGGATCGCCTGAATCAACTGCTCCGGGCGAGGCGGACAACCAGGCACATACATGTCGACCGGGATAAATCGATCGATTCCCTGCACGACGCTGTAGGTATCGAAAACTCCGCCCGTGGAGGCACAGGCCCCCATCGATATGCACCATTTCGGCTCGTGCATCTGCTGCCAGATTCGCTGCAGAACGGGCAACATCTTCATGACGACCCGCCCGGCCACAATCATCAGATCGCACTGCCGCGGGCTGAACCGAAACACCTCGGCCCCAAATCGGGCCAAATCGTGACGGCTGGCGCCCGTCGCCATCAACTCGATCCCGCAACACGCCGTGGCAAACGGCATCGGCCAAAGGCTGTTCTTGCGGCACCAGCTGGCAAGTCGATCCAGGCTGGTAATCAGGACGTTGTCTGGAAGTTCTACCGCCAACGGAAAACCCCTTTGCGCCAGACGTAAACCAACCCCAAGGTCAACAACCCGACAAAGACCATGACCTCCGCAAACACCAACGGCCGGCTGAATCGGTCCGATTGGCTGGCCAACAGCGAAAAACCCCTTGCATCACGGCTGGCCACCGCCCATGGGTAGAGGAACAGCAGTTCCACGTCGAAGAGCAAGAACACGATTGCAACCAGATGGAATCGCACGTCGAACCGCCGACGCGTGTCATGGATCGGGTCCATCCCGCTCTCGTAAGGCATCTGCTTCGTCAGGCCCTGCCGCTTCGGGCCCAGCAGCCAGGCCGCCGTCAGCAGCCCTACCGCCAATCCTGTAGCCGCCAGGACAAATAACACCAGCGGTACGATTGCGGTCGACATAAACAACAATTTGCCAACGATTTATGAATATTCACACCCATCCAGACCAGGACTTTGTGAATGTTATCACAAAGTCGGAAAAGTGGGAACTAGGGAGTCCCATAGCTCGAAACGTGTAGCTCGAAACGCGTAACACGAAACTTGTTTCGAGACGCGTAGCTCCGAACTTGTTTCGAGACCCGGATGCAATTCTGGCTCAACCGAATTCCCACGCCTTGGCCGAACCGGCCGAAATCGACGGCACCGCGATTATTCGAGCAGAGTCACGAAACAAGTTTCGTGCTACAAACAAGTTTCGTGCTACGGGCGTCGCGATTCCTCGGCGTAGGTCGCACGCAGGTAATTCGGAACGAACGTCCAGGGATCGCGGTATTCACCGCGCAAGTGGGCTTGCCAAGCCAGTCGCGCGACGGTTGACGCGCGGGGATTCCATTGTTCTTGGGCGGCGATTTCGACACCGGGAGGAAGACGTTGCTGGATTCGTTCGATTCCTGGTCCGGCCAGGCAATCGTCGGCCAGCTCGTCGATCCACGGTCCCACATCCACGAGCGACGACGGTTGGAGTTGCCGCAGTGAGGGCTCGTGCTCGCCGTCCTCCCATCGGAACCTGGCAACGAACAGTTGGTCGCGCAGCGCATCGATCAAGGCCCAGACCTGTCTCCTGCGCGGGACAACCTGGTGGGCGATCACCGCCAAGGTATCGACCGCTGCCAGACGGCACGCATTGGCGTAGGCCAGCAGTTTAGCGGTTGTTACACCGATACGGAGCCCAGTAAAGGAACCGGGACCGTGGGCGACTGCCACCAATTCGATCTCGCCAAATTGCCAGCCCGCCGTGTCCAGAATCGCCTGAATGGTGGGAGCAAGTTGCTGCGTCGTCCGCATGGGCGGCAGGATGGCAATTTCCGCGCGCACCTCACCCTTTTCGGCAATCGCCACCGACCCCGCCACGCCGGAAGTTTCCAGGGCCAGAATTTTCACGATTTCGAGAAACTCTCCGTCTTGAAACTCGATAACAGTACGAGGCCGAACTGTCTTGTGGGGATGCGGAGGCGTCCGCTGGAAACGCCTGCGGAATATTGTCAGGTCCCTGTAGCAATCAAATTCGGCCCCAAATATACTGTGCGGCTTGGAGTTACGGAATAACTCGAGCCAGACGACGGATTCCCGACGGACTCTGGGCGGGCGGCAATATTTTTTGGCAAAAGGCTGAACGGTGTGAAGCGGGCACTGATTAGTGACATTCACGCGAATCTGGAGGCAATGCGCGCCGTGCTTGCCGACATTCGCCAACAGGGAATCTCGGAGATCATCTGCCTTGGCGATATCATCGGCTACGGACCGAACCCGTGCGAGTGCCTGGACGAGATCATTACGCGGGCAAGCATCACAATACTCGGCAATCATGATCAGGCCGCGATTTTTGACCCTGCCGGATTCAATCCCGTTGCGCTGCGGGCCGTCTACTGGACTCGCGATCAATTGAATTCGCGCGGGTCCCAATCGGCCATCAACAAGCGATGGGATTTCCTCGGTGAATTACCGGTCCGCCATCGTCTGGGAATGGACCTGTTGGTCCACGGTTCGCCCCGTGAACCGACCAACGAGTATGTATTCCCCGAGGACGTTTATAACCAGAACAAGATGGATGCGCTGTTTCCCAAGATCGAGCGTTACTGTTTTCAAGGGCATACGCACATACCGGGAATTTTCACCACGCGTCTGGAGTTTATCACGCCCGAGGACTGCAACTACGAATACCGGCTGACGGGCGAGAAGATCATGGTGAATGTCGGTTCGGTAGGTCAACCGCGCGACGGCGATCCGCGATCGTGCTACGTCATTCTCGACGAGGAAACGCTGGTTTATCGACGGGTCGAGTACGACGTCGATACCACCGCCCAGAAGATCTACGACATCTCGGACCTCGATGACATGCTCGGAGATCGCCTTAAGTCCGGGCGGTGACGCGAGCGAGCCCGAACAGCCAAAAAGTACAGACCGCGGCCACGAAGTCGATCGCTGCAATTGTCGGCGTTCTGCGCGAAACCACGGTACCGGCGCCACGGCGATTCCGCGCCGCCCTCTTGCTGGCGCGGCTTGACGTCGACGATCGCCAACCGACCGATCGCAACCAGGCACTCGGATTTCGGGTCGTCTTCGTGATTCCTGACGATCGCCAATAAGAAAGCGCGACCTGTTTTCAGCGTCGTTGAGCAACCCGGAGTTTCGCGCTGCGCGATCGTGGATTGCGATTCAATTCTTCGGTGCCGGCCGTGACCGGCTTCCTGGTAAGTACTTCCCAACGATCATCGTTGCGAAACGCCCATTTGACGATCCGATCTTCCAGCGAATGAAAGCTGATGATCGCCACGCGGCCGCCGGCAACAAGGAGATCGGGGAGTACTCGCAGGCAGTCTTCAAGACGCTGCAGTTCCTCGTTGACCGCGATTCGCAACGCTTGAAAAGTCCGCGTCGCCGGATCGATTCGATCGCGGCGTCCTCGAGGGTAACAGCCTCGGACCAGGTCGGCGAATTCACGAGCGGACCAGTGCGGAACGTCGCCGCGCCGCTGGCAGATTGCGCGAGCGATGCGCCGACTGAGCCGCTCCTCCCCGAAACGATAGATCAAGTCAGCCAGGTCGCGTTCGGAAGTATGCTGCAGCAGCCGCCAGGCGGGTTCGCCGCGGGTGACATCAAAACGCATATCGAGTTCACCCGGTGCGTCGAAACTGAAGCCACGGTCGTCGGCCGCAAGTTGGTCACTGGAAAGACCTAAATCCAGCAGCACTTTGTCGATCTGCCGCCACCCAAGCAGGGCAAGCAGATCGGCCAACTGGCAATAGCTCGTATGTTCGACCTGCACCGGCTGTTCGCGGAAGCGAACCCGGGCGCGTTCCACTGCGCCAAGGTCGCGATCCAAGGCCACCACCCGGCCCTCGGGTCCCACGCGTTCCGCGAGAAGTGCCGTGTGGCCGCCACCTCCGCAAGTACCATCCACCACCCGCTCCGACGGTGACGGATTCAACCAATCTAATACTTCCTCCGCCATCACGGGAAGATGCGCGGTCGTTGGCGGAACATCGGACATCCCCAGGTTTTACCCGCCGTTACCTCCATTTCGCAAGGTGCGACCACCGGATCGCCGCGGCCTGCCCCAGAATATCCGCATACGAAATTGACACCACTCGCTGGCTACCAGTATTCTAGAAAGTGGGCGTACGGGGTCGATTCATATGCGATTCTGAGCGAACGATTTGGAATGGCTGCGCGGTGGTTTTACCGAATATCCGGGAAAGAGCATGGGCCGATTTCGACTCCGGAACTGGTCGAACTCGCCCGCAGTGGCAAATTGCTGCCCACCGACAAAGTAAGGAAGAATGAAAGCAAATGGGTCTCGGCCTCCAAGGTGCGGGGATTGTTCCCGGAAGAAGAGGATAGCGGTTCAACGGTCGGCTCCAGCGTTGACTCCGATGTAACCGAGGTTTGTGAACATACGACGCCCCAGTCGGACCGGCCCCAGTCGGAGCCGCCCCAGACGTCGCCCGCGGACAGCGGTGTATTATCGGCGGAGGCCGAGCCTTCCCCGGCCGGCGACGGCTCCGCGAGCAAGGTGATTCGTGAGATCCGGCCGGGCACGACGATCGGTAACTACCGCATCCTGGAAACGCTCGGCCAGGGCGGCATGGGAGTCGTGCTGAAGGCCCAACATATGCGCATGGACCGGTTGGTCGCGCTGAAAGTCCTGCGAAGTCAGGCGGTCAGTTCCCCGATCGCCGTAAAGCGGTTCCACCAGGAAGTCCGCGCCGCGGCACGACTTTCCCATCCCAACGTTGTCACGGCGTACGACGCGGACGAAGTCGACGGTGTCCATTTTCTGGTCATGGAATATGTCAATGGGAATAGCCTCGCCGAGCTGCTGTCACTGCGCGGCAAATTAGACGTCAAGGAGGCGCTCGACTTTGTACTGCAGACCGCTCGAGGATTGGAGTACGCGCACTCGGAGGGAGTGATTCACCGCGACATCAAGCCTGGAAACCTGTTGCTGGACAAACGAGGTGTCGTCAAGATTCTGGACATGGGCCTCGCTTCGATGCAGGAAACCCATTCGGAGGTAGCTCCGCAACGCAGCAATGAGTTCGTCACGCAGGAGAACCAGTTGCTGGGCACCTTCGATTACATGCCACCCGAACAGGCGGAGGACGCCCGGTCCGTGGACAACCGGGCGGATATCTACGCACTCGGATGCACCATGTACCGGCTGCTTACCGGCCGTCCGCCGTACCGCGGCGAAACGTCAATCAAGAAGATTCTGGCTCATCGAGACCATCCCATCCCCTCGATTCGCGAAGTGCGACCCGACGTGCCGATGGACCTCGATCGGGTCTTTCAGAAGATGGTTGCCAAACGCGCCAATGATCGCTACTCTTCGATGCACGAGTTGATCGTCAATCTGGAGGCGGCGATCGCCGGCCGCTCGCGGCCGTCCGGCGGGGATGCCGAGTATTTTCCATCGAGCGGTACCGCGGAAAAACAGCTCCGCGACGCGAGTTCCTTGCGGATTCAGGAGGAATCGGTCTACGTTCCGGTCCCCACCGACAATGGCGACGAATTCTCGCTGGCGGCGCCGAGCGAAGATGAGCGGTACTATTGGAAGGTCATGGGACAAATTACGGGCCCCTATACCTTAATGCAACTGCGGAAAAAGAAAGTCGGTCCGGACGACCTGATTCGCGGTGACACGAGTCCCGATTGGTGCCGGGCCTCGGAAATTCGAGGACTCTTCGCATGACCAATCCGGCCGATCACTGGTACCTGCTGTTTGGCGAACAGACAATCGGCCCGATCCGCTCCTATGAACTCGAGAAAATGATCGCCGCCGGCCAAGTCACGCAAGAGACATTGCTTTGGCAACCGGGATTCACGCAGTGGTTACCCGCCTCGCAAACAGGTTGGATGGCCGGTGTTGACAGCCCGGCGCCGCCGCCGATCGCGAACGGGATGCAACCGCCCCTCCTGTCGCCCACGCCGCCGGCAACCGCTCTGCCGCTCGCGTCGCGTGTCGAGCCGCAATCGCCTTGGCCGGAAACCGACCGCTGGCCATGCAGTCCGATCCAACCACGCTCCTTCGCAACCGGAGCACCCAGTCCGTACCGATCATCGTTGTTGGTCGTCACGACCAGTTTGATGCTGATCATGGCCGCGGGCGCCGGCTGGTTCGCGCGCGGACTGGTTGAAACGAAATCGGTTCCGCAACGTGGAGACTCGGAGCAGCAGGCTCGAGGCTCCGTCGCCAGTTCGCCGTCGCAGCGCAGCTTCCTCGAATCAGTCGCCTCGCGCGGACCGTCGCCAACCGGCGATATCCGGTTCGGCTCGTTGCAGGCTGGCCCGCCCACCGGCGACTCCGTTGCCCAACCTGTCGTGGACTTGCCCGTCGAACGATCCGACTCCTCGCGCGCGGAAGAATTGCCTTCGCTTCCCGCCACGGCGCCGGGCGAAACCGTGTCGCTTCATGCCACCGAATCGCCTTCGCCATCGGCGGCGCCGGAACGCGCGACGCAGCCGAACAACGAACGGTCGTCCAGTACCGAATTGCCGCCAGCTCCCAGGGCAACGCCGGCCGTCGCCATTTTTCAGGAAATCGACATCGAGCGCCGACCGAAGTTCAATATTCTAGGCACCGAACTAGCCCAACAACTGCACTACAAGATCGTCTCCGAACTTCGTGTCGCGTCTCCCATCACGAACGGTAATCGTCATGTCGTTCAAACCGTCGTCGACACCCGATTGCTCGCCGCGGACGAACTGTCACGAGCCGATTTTGAAAGGTCACTCCAGGGACTCAAAGGATGGCAGTGCAGTTACGTGGTCCGCCCGGATGGCGAGGTACGGGACCTGGCTGCGAACCCGGAATTCGCGGCCAAAGCCCGGGCGGTCGAGCCGAAAGGCGGAAAAGGGTTCCTGGTGACCAGTGTCATGGATCCCGACGGCTGGCGGGAAATGGCGGAATGGACGTTCCTGGTGCCGCCGGAGGCCGGCCGCGGCACGGATTCGTGGACCCGTCGCATGGGTCACGATTACGGCGAATTCGGCAGTTGGTATGGCGACACACGCTTCCAGCGCGGGCCAACCAGGAACTCGCTGCAACAGATCAGTTTCCAGCATCGGATGACTTATTCACCGCCAGCCAGGCCGCCCGCCGGTTTGCCGTTCACGATCCGCGAGATCCGGTTCGCCACGGAAGTGGCCCAAGGTGCGCTCGAATACGACCTCAAAACGCAGCGCGTACGCGCGGCGCAAGAGCAGTTTCTGGTGCGAGGCGTCTTGACGACCGAACTTCTGGGCGAGTCCGCCAGCATCGAGGTCGAGGAACAACAGTCGATCAAAGTCACGTTGTACGAACAGCATCGCCCTTCGCCGGGCGAGTAAGTACGTAAGCGGGGTCGAAGTACGCCAAGACCCACCTGAATCCCCTTCCTTGGAGGCTCTCGCCATTCTTCTCCGCGTTCTCCGCGTTCTCCGCGGTAAAACAACGGCGGTAAAACAACCGCGGAGCGAGCCTTTGAATGCCAGAATCGTTAAAACTGCTTTGGCGGATCCGGAGGCTTACGAAATCGAGCGGGCGACAGGCGGCCAGCCTGCCGCCGAACTTTGTACGCGTCGCTGCGCCGTCGCGTTCTCGATCGATCGACCTCCTTCGTATCTTCACAGACGATTTCGTACAGCGTCGCCCGCGCCTCCCCGGATCGTCGCAGGATCCGCCCTAGTCGCTGCTTTGCCTGACGAGCGGACGACGTACCGCCCACCACCATGGCCACTTTCACCGTCGGTAAGTCCACGCCCTCGTCCAGCACTTGATTCGCGACCAACGCTGGATAGGTGCCGTTTTCCAATCCCCGCAGTACTTCCAGCCGCTCCTGCTTGCCACAATGACTCAACAGGCATGGGATCAGAAATCGCTGGGAAATATCCCGCGCCATTGCGTTGGACCCGGCAAAGACGATGCACGGCCCATCCGAATGAAGTCGGAAAAGGTCCTCCAGCACGCGAAGCTTCTCCTCGGCGCGATTCTCAATGCTCTTCTTGGCATGAAATGCCCGCATCGCGCGACGCGCATCCTTGTCCCGGGCCGTGTCCGCGCAAAGATCCTGCCAGCTGAAGTCGGGTTCGTGTTCCCGTCGTCGAGCGACATAGTCTCGAACGATCGTCGAATATCGTTTGTAGCGAGCGTCTTCCTCGACGGACAATTTGACCGGGATCCGCACAATCTCGTAATCGGCCAGGGTCTTGCCGCGCGCATCGGGAATCTCCACGCGAAAAACGATCGGGCCGACCAGCCAATCAAGATCGAGGTGGCGACGGTCCGATCGTTCGGGAGTCGCCGTCAAGCCCAGTCGAAAAGGCGCCGCCGACATCAGTGCCGCGTCCCGCCGCATCGGCCCGGGCAAATGATGGCTCTCGTCAAAGACCAGCAGTCCGAATTTGTCGCCCAATCGCTCCATGTGAATGCAGGCGCTATCGTAGGTTGTGACCGAAACGGGGCGGACGTCATGGCAACTGTCGCCGATGATGCCGGCATCAAAACCAAGCCGCTCATGAATCCGGCGCTGCCATTGGTACATCAGGTCCCGCACCGGCGCAACCACCAGCGCACCCACCTGCGTGCGCTCCATGATCGCCAGCGCAACTTCCGTTTTGCCGGTGCCGGTCGGCATGATGATCTGACCGCGACGCACCGCCATCCAGGCGTCCACCGCCCGCTGCTGCTCGGGACGCAACTCGGGCAGGGAGACTGCCGGCCATTCGATCCCCGTCCAGTTGCCGACATGGTCCTCGAACGAAACCCCGGCCACCCTTAACAAACGAGCCGCCGTGGCGTAATGAATGGCGTCGCTGCGCCACGACGCGATGCGCGGATCCCATACCCAGGGAACACGCCCCTGCATCGACTCGATGACCCCCGCGGAGACATGATCGAGCAACAACGTGCCATCACTGAATCGAAGCTGAGCAATTTCGTCCATGAATTGGGCGTACAAAATGCGGCGAACACCGTTCCACCGATCGGTGCACGATGCGTCCGATCTTAGCCGATCGAACAACACGCCGTCAAATCGATGCCGATCAGGCAAACCGTCGGGATCGAAGCAGCGGCGAGCGGCGGCGATTTCCCGTTCAAGCGTTTTCGGAACCCCTGGCGTGGCTGGCGGCGGAATCGCGTGTCGCCAGGAAAGCGACCGGCAATGCCGTGCCGCCGTCGAGCGTCATCTCCGTGAGGGCCTGACCAAGCACCGGCGCGAACTTGAATCCGTGGCCCGACAGCCCCGCTGCGTAGACGACGCGAGGATGTTCCGCGTCGCGATCAACGATGAAATGCGCATCGGGCGACATGGTGTAAAAGCAGACAGCATGCCGCAACGCGCGCAGGGTCACGCCCGGCATCGCCTCCGCGACAAATTGCTGCACTCTTTGTCGATCGAGCGGATCGAGGTGTCGAGGATCGTTGAGCGGGTCGAGCGTACAGACACCGCCGGAATGCTCCGCAACCTTGACGCCGCCCGCACCAATCTGCGGGAAGCCATAGAACACTCCCCGGTCCGACTCGAACAGAAACGTCGGGCAGCCGTTTTCCCAATGATAACGCCGATCGGCCGGTTCGAACCAATGCAGATGTTTACGAAGCACTTGCAGTCGTTCGGCAAGCGCTCGCAGCAGCGTTCCAGCCCAGGGCCCCGCCGAAACGATCAGATGCCGGGCCTGGAATGACCCGCGGGAAGTGTGGACGACGAATTCGGAGTTTCGCGGCTCCCAACCTTGGATCGTTGCGTCGAAGATCTGATCGGCGCCCGACTGGCGCGCCGCGGCCAGGTGGGATCGCACGCATTCCTCGACATGTAAATAGCCGGCGCGGCGTTCGAAGACCGCCGTATGTTCCGCGGGGATCTGGAACATCGGGAACCGGCGCATCGCCTCTTGCGAAGTCAATGGTTCCACCTCCAATCGGTAGTCATGCGCGCTGCGGAGAACCCCAGGCACCACGCAAGCGTCGGGCGGACCTACCTGCAGCAATCCGACTTCAAAGTAGAGTTGCCGCCCCGCCCGCAATTCCAATTCGCGCCATAATTCGTACGCCCGCAGGAGCAGTGGGACGTAATCAGGGTGTTCGAAATAGGCTTGGCGAATAATGCGCGTTTCCCCGTGCGAGCTGCCGCGGTCGTGCCCGGCGGGAAAACGGTCGAGCCCCAGAACGCGGACTCCCCGTCGCGCCGCGTGATATAACGCCGCACTGCCCACGCCCCCCATGCCCAGAACAATCAGGTCGTAGCTGTCCATCGGGCCCACTCCAGGAAATCGAAGAGCCGCCTCGCCCGGCCGATCAACCGCGATTTCGCCCGTTGATCAGCTGCATGATCTCCGAACGGGAAGAGAGATTCGAACGGAATATCCCTTTCATGGCCGACGTGATGCAGAGACTCCCCGGCTTGCGCACGCCACGGATCGTCATGCAGGTATGCTCGGCCTCGACCACGACCGCGACGCCTTTCGCGCCCAATTCGGTCTCCAGCAGGTTGGCAATCTGTTCGGTCATCCGTTCCTGGACCTGTGGACGTCGCGATACGACCTCCACCACCCGAGCCAGCTTGCTGAGCCCGATCACTTTTCCATCGGGCACATATCCGATATGGGCGCGCCCCAGAAACGGTAAGAGGTGATGTTCGCAGACACTGTGGAAACTGATGTCGCGCACCAGCACTACTTCGTCATACCGTTCGGTAAAAAACTTCTTCAGGTGCAGTTTGGGATCGGCTTTCAGTCCCGAAAACAATTCGGCGTACATGCGCGCAACGCGAGCCGGCGTTTCGCTCAACCCTTCGCGATCGGGATCTTCGCCGACCGCCGCCAGGATCTCGCGCACGGCGCGCTCGATCCGCGCCAGATCCACGCCGCCACGTTCAACTTCGCTCATGATTTTCCGTCCATTTCGCCCCGGAAGGAATCTTGAAGGTGAATTTCAGGGATCAATTCCGGATTCATTTCGACCCGGGGAAACGTCTCGGTGCTCGCCAGCAATTCCTGGCAGCAGGCTTCCATTTCGCGGAACAATTTGTCCAGGTTCACCCCTTCGTGAAACGGACGGTACTCATTCAGGTAACCGCGGGAACTGTGATACAGCTTGATCGCACCCCGCGCGTTGCCGTTGCCAAAATGGTGCAGGCAGACAGCGACTTGAATCAGCCCCTGGTAGAACTTTCGCGACGGTCCCTGGTATTCCGTCCAGAGCTCTTCCCACGCTTCGTGCGCTTCGAAAAAGTCGCAAACGTTAAAATGCTCGATCCCCGCAAGGTAGCGGCGATCGTATTGCGAGGTGTTATCCGCCACGATGGATCCGTTATGTCGAAATCGACGAGAAACCGAGGCCGATGGAAGGGGCAGCGCCGGGTCGTCCGCTGCCAGCAGCCGGCGGAACGATTACTTTTTCTTCTTGGCCGTCTTCTTTTTGGCCTTCGCTACCGTTTTGGTCGCTCCGGTCGCCGATTTTTTCTTGCCGAACACTTTGTCCCAATTCGCCGAGAATTTCACCGAAGGACCACTACGGACAATCGGACCACTCATGGGAATCTTGTCTCCAGACGGTTAAGGAACAGCGACGACCGCTCGTCGCGAAGCGATTATCTTAGGGGGTTGCACCCGGACTTGTCCAGCGGCGCGGCGGGCGGCGACTGTGGAGGAACCGCGCCGGTCCGCTGCAGGAACTCGCGGACCACCGGGATGATCACTTCATGAGCGTCTTCCACGACATAATGGTTAGCATCCTCCAGCCGGTGGACTTCGGCCCGCGGGAAACTGACCAGCAGTCGCTGCAGGCATTCCGGTCGGAAACACCAGTCGCGCATCCCCCAGATCATCATCGTCGGCAACGACTGCAGCGTCGGCAAGCCGGCCTCCAGCCACGCCAGTTGCTGCCAGGTGGGGTGTCGGGGAGTCAACGGGATGTCCTGCACAAACCGAAGCGTCGCAATCCGGTTTCGCCAATTGTCATACGGCGCAACCAACCCCTCGGCAACATCGGCTGCCAGCGGCCGATGCACCGCCATGCTCAAGGCGGCTCGCGCGAAGGCGTTGAATCCGCGGATCGCCAACGCTCCGAAGCCGGGAATCCGGCAGGCGAGAATCCGCGCCGGGACAAAAGGGGGCGGAAACGCACCCGTGTTGAACAGCACAATCCGCGCAAACCGATCCGCAGCGCGCAGCGCCGCCCCAAGTCCGATCGCACCACCCCAATCGTGGGCCAACAAGGTCACGCCGCGCAGGTCCAGCCTCTCCACCAGCGACAGCAGGTTCTCCGTATGCTGTTTCAACGTGTATTCGTACACCGCCGGCTTGTCGCTCAATCCGCATCCGATATGGTCCGGCGCAACGATCCGAAACTCATCGCGAAATGCCCGAATCAGATTCCGCCAGTAAAATGACCAGGTCGGATTGCCATGCACCATCAGCAGCGGCGATCCCGAACCCTCGTCCAGGTAATGCAGTTGGCCACCCGACGTGCGATGCCAATGGGATTGGAATGGATAGAGTGCCTTCCACATGCGCCGCCGCCCGCCCCTTTTCGATCTCAAGTCCCGCTGGCCTTCTCCGCGATCTTCCCGCACCCTGCAAGATCTCCGCGCACTCCGCGTCCCCCGCGGTCCGTAATCGTCGCATGCGGCATCCGGGACAGTTATACCGGGGCCGCGCGTTGGTAACAACGAGGGCCAGACAGGGCGCGCGGCGCGAGATGGATTCGTCGCAACAGAAAATAGCCGGCGAAGATCCACAGCGCCAGATTCGGCGCGTTGTAAGTAAACAGGCTGAAACTGGTGCTCAGGAACGTATATGCATAAGCAACAATCAGCGCCGGCAGAAAGGAGGCCCTGCCATATTGCACCGCCAGGTAGGAGAGATTGGCCGCCGCGCCGAACAGAAAGAGGACCAGACAGGAACCGATCGGCCCAAAGTCCTCAATCAACCCGCGAAACACCGTGAAAATATTTGACGATGTCTCCTCGACCGGGATCGGCAATTCCGGACTCTCGATAACGCCACATAGCTCATACAACTTCCAGAAACTCCGGAACCCCCAAAGCCGCTTCCGCTCGGACAGCCAAGGATCCGACGCACACTCGTCGGCAAACCACTCGCAAAAGGCCGGCACAAATACGAACGTCTCGGACAGGTGCCGTCCCAACGCGCGCGGTGCGTCCAGAAACTGGTAGCGGATCGACATCGTGAGGATGGAGAAACCGAGCAGAATCGCGGCGGAGTAACCAAGGATCCGCGCTAACAGTCGCAGGTCCGATCTGCGACGCGCGCCGGCCTCCAGGATATGCGCGGCCAGATAGGCTGAAATCCAGAAACTGCCTCCGAACAAAACACCCATTCGCGATCCATACAGCATCGCAAACGTCGCGGCGTTGACCACCGTCAACAGCGCTATCAGCTTCCCCCTCCTTGTCCTGGCAAATCGAAAATAGGCGCCGCCAAACAACGCCCCGGCATACACCAGCACAAACACGACCCACTCGACCGTCGACTGCCTCCGGTCGCCGTAGGTGAAATCGACCCGGTTCGCCGCGCTAACCTGCGCCACCGCAGAGAGGCTCAGAATTCCCTGCAGTGAAACTCCACGCTGGGCGAAGATATAGACGATCTCACCGAGCCCCATCAGGACCAGCAATACGGTCAGGGACCGAAATGCCGGTAATCGCACGATCCTCGCCGGCCCGCGTGCAGGTCCGCGTACCGGTCTGCCTGCATAGCGGTCGACCGGCGTCTGAATGGCGGCCGCGTTTGCAGCATCGGTCGAATTCCGGTGTGGAGCCCTTGGGCGAAGGCGCGTCGATCCGCCCGCCAGCCGCGTCCTTACCACCAGCGAACGAGCAACCGTGGAGCCCACGAAAACGCAGCCGCACGAGAGAAGGATCCAGAGCAGACCCGGGATGTGACGCTCTGGCCGCGACACAAACGCCAGCGACACACCACAATACAGACCCCACAACAGGCAGAAGAATGCATCGGGCGCCAACCAGCGTTGCCCCTGCCGCTGCGAAAACACCGCCAGCAAGATCATGGCCAACGCAATCAGCGCTGCAATTCCAATATACATCCGTCGACTCAAATCCACCGGTGTCGGAAAGCGTTCCCAACAAAAGACCGAGGATCGTATCGCTCCCGGCCCCACCAGACAACAGCAATCGAAACCGCGTTCTGGGGCGCCGGGGCGATTTTGCCCCATTTGCTCGTCCGCCCTGATTGAAACGGTACTTCCCGGGAGGGCGAAACGGCGAGTTGGCACCGACGACTTGAAAACTGCACTTGGAAACCGCCCCTTTGGCCGATAGACTTCCCGCCCTTCATGGTCGCTCAACGGGTATTGGGGCCCTACGATGCGCGAGATCGAGACCTTGGCGCTGGCGGAATCGCCGCGCGAGCAATTCAACGCTGCCGGATCGGCTGCGGCGGTGATGAACTCGACACCGGCTGCCGCACCCGCCGACGTCACGGCCGCCTACTACGAAGCGTACTACCGCGGTCGAGGCGCCGACCGTAACAGCCTGTCCAATCCGGAAGTGCTGTTTCAGTCGCTGGCAATGGAAGCATCAGTGATCCGCGCCCTCGGATCGTTGCCGATCGATCCGGCAGACTCCCGGTTACTTGACGTCGGCTGTGGAGACGGCGCCAACCTGTTTCAACTGCTGCGGATGCGGTTCCAATCTGACAAGATCGTGGGAGTCGATCTGATGCCGGAACGTATCGCCGGCGCACAGCGGCTTCACCCGGGAGTCGAATGGCGCCAGGCCGACGCGCGAAAGTTGCCTTTTGCCAGCCAATCGTTCGACGTGATCTTCGAATCGACCATGTTCACCACGATTGTCGACGACAGTACCGCCCAAGCAATCGCGAATGAAATGCAGCGAGTCTGCCGCACCGGCGGTTGGATTGTGCTCGTCGACTGGTGGATGCCCAAACCGGGTGACACAACGGTCAAAGCACTGACCCGCCAACGACTGCGCCGATTGTTCGATCTGAAAGCGACCTTGCGATTCGACAAACAGTTTGCCGGCGCGCTGGCACCCCCGCTCGGACGATTCTTGTCTCGCCGCTGCCCCGCCGCCTACTTCGCCGTCGCCGCCGTCTTCCCCTTCACCGTCGCCCAAGGCGTCTACCTGCTCCAAAAAAAATAGCGCGATTCCCCGCTCCCCGCTCGCCGTTCCCCGTAACCCTCTGCCCCCGTTCCCCTACTCCGCCAAATAGTTCAACGTGTAATACGCCGCCGCGTGCAACAACGGCTGCTGCCGCTGATTGCGGACGCCATATTGCGGACGCCATCGGCATGAAGCTCATGGACATGCCCCTCTTGAAGGCCGTCGACGCGCAGTCGAATGCGCATGGCATCGTCGGAAATCTCGGCGGCGGTAATCCGGGGAGTCGTGGCATCGACTTCGGGACTGCCGTAATTCGACTGGTAGATGTAGGTCGATGTCGACATGCTGTACGACTCGACGCGTTGCGCGGTCTCCGGGTCGACCGGCTGCGTAAACCGCAGTTCGAAGCCGTCCGGTCGAGCCCGCATCTCGGCGATCTCGAACGGCACCTGGCCGGTCCAACGGAGTCGCTCAAGCGCGAACGGTTTGGAGCCGCGTGATCCCCAGCCGCGATTGGTGCCTCCGACATACATCACACCCTGCTCGGAAAGATGCATCGACAATGTTCCGGATCCAAAACCTGCGCGAAAGGGAAAGCATGCGCCCTGATAGTGTCCCTGGACTTTCTCCAGAAAGACGCGCATTACCGTGCTGTGGGCTTGATCACCCACAAACAGTTGGCCCGGAAAAGGGCCGAATTTACCGCGGCTGGCATCGCAAACAATGCCGCTGGCGGATTGTCCCATTTTCGGATACGGAAAATAGACCGCGGGTGGCTCGAGTTCGGGTATGCGTTTGGCTTCGGTCATCATGCGGCTGCCGCTGCGCGGTTCCTGGGGGCGTGGTCCCAGGGCGTCGGTAATCTCGTACCAGCGGTTGCCCGCCGGATTGCCGACGAATTTTCCGGGCCGCAGATGCTTGAGGCTGCACGCGCCGTTCCACGGTCCCTGGTTCTCGGTAAAAAACATGTCGCCCTCGCAGTTCATTCCGATGCCGCCCGGCGATCGTAAGCCGCTGCAGGTGGGTGTGACCTTCCCGTCTGGAGAAATCCGCAAGGCCCAGCCACGAAATTTCACCTCGCTTGTAAAGGAACCGGTCAGGCAAAGCGCTACCCAGATATTGCCGTCCCGGTCGAATTTGGAACCAAACGCGTACTCGTGGTAATCGCCGTTGATTTCCCATCCATCGCTTACGGTTTCCACAACGTCCGCCTGCCCGTCCCCGTCTTCGTCGCGCAGTCGCGACAACTCCCCACGCTGCATCGCGTAAGTCCAGCCATCGCGATGGGCCAGTCCGAGCACTTCGTGCAGACCGTGCGCGAAGCGGCGGGCCCGAATCCGCGTCGGATCGGACTGCGCCGGATCGTCGAATTCATAGATCTCACCACGGCGCGAAGAGGCGAGCAGATTGCCATTGGGGAGCAATTCCAGTCCGCCAACTTCCAACACTACAACCTCGGGAATCGGCAACGATTCCAGGCGGTAGTAGTCGTTTTCGACTGGGTCCGCCGCAAGCGCGAAGCGCACCACCATCAGACCAGGAATCAGCGCGAGTATTCCGATGGGCATCATGTGCCGTCGCGTCCGCATCAGTGCATTCTCCGCAGCCAGGGTTTACAGAAAAAATACCAGGGAAACATCACCATTCGATCGTCTGGTCGATCTGGGCCGTTGTGCCCTGCAACGGCACCAGCAATTCCTGCGCTTTGTCGCCTGCTCGAATCAGCGGCTGGTTGGCGGCAGAGGCGGGAAGTTCGATTCGCGTACGCCAGGCGCCGTCGATCGCATACGCGCCGGGAGACGTTTCCACAATCGCGGTGCCGGTCGCGGCTCGGAAGTACCAACCGCTCAGATCGACGCCTGTCGCATGCAGCGACCTGCGCAACGCAAATTTCTCTCCTTCCACTTCTGGAATGTACGATTCGCGAAAGCGAATCGCGTCCTGTTCGTACAAGAACGTCGGTCGCCGCTTTTCGTCGAAGCGGTAGCCGCGAAACTGATATCCGTCGAGTCGTGGCGTCTGGGTCGGCCACGCCGCTTGAGCCGATTCAAGTTTTGCAACGCACCGGCCCGCGGGGAACTTCAGAATATTGTCGCCCAGCGGCGGCTGAAAGCCGGCACCTCGATCGATCCAGTGCCGCGACGCATCGATGAACGAGCCCTGCCAGACCATCGCCAGACGTAAATCGTTGGCGTCGAATGCCAGATTCACTTTTTCGGGATAGCCAACGCCAATGGCACGCGGCCCGGCGCCTTCAATGAAATTGCGATAGACGATCGGTTCCGTGGTCGGAGTAAGCTCAATCGGATCCCGGCCGAGGCCGATCGGTACCGCGGCCTTGTCACCGTCTTCCAGGTAGCGCCAGAGCGCCTCAATCTGTGTCGCGGACTTTCCATCGAGCAACTTCGGGAGCAACACCTGACCGTTCGGCCAGGACGCCGGCATGCGCGTGCCCTGCCGGTACGATTGCGGCTCGAGCAAGTATTGCGCGGCCCATTCAGGTCGCAGCCGGCGAGCCATCGTCGTGAGACTGATCGACTGGATACCGGTCGACGGGACATTCCCCCAAGTATGGCACTTGATGCAGGAGAACCCTTGCGAACCGGCCATGAATCGGCCGGCCGCTTTCATCCGCCCCAAAGAAATATCGCTGGGTTCGGCGAGCGGCGACGGGACCGGATCGACCTGCTGAAATAAGTCGGCCAGATGCCCGACGCTATTCGCGCCGAATCGCGGCATCCGCACATGCATGTAAGGTCGGTCGGTCGCGCCCTGGTCCAACACCTGCCGCAACCATTCCGCTTTCAGCTTGCCGCCTACGCCGTTCAAGGTGGGAGGGATGCGCCCCTCATCGCCCATCTCCGGCTGGTTGCTGGTGAACAATCCGCTATGCGCTTCGTCGACGCCGCCCAACTCACCCCGTTGGTGGCAGCCGATGCAATTGAAGGCCACAATCGTGCGGCGGATCGCATCGACAGGACCGGGCGGAGCGAGGTTCGGTTGGCGAAGGTAAAGCAAAGCCGATTTGATCGCGACCCGCTGCCCGGGCCCAAGCCGATATTCGGGAACATCGCCGGGCGGCGTTTCCGCCAGACAACCCCGCTCGCCGCGCAACCGAGCCAGCGGGGTCTTGTCGGCGGATTGGGGGCCCGGCTTGTGGCAGGCTTTACAGCCCTGTCGCGTAAATTCCTGCTCCCCGCTGCGCGCCAGGTCGGGATCAACGGCAAGACCCGGTTCGGCGCGTGAGGCTTGGTCCGTCAATGAAAGGAACGGGTCGAGCGGCTGACGAGGCAGATTCGGACCCTCGATCTCCAGCCGCAATTCCTGCTGCCCGCCAGCTTCAAAATACTCAACCTCCAATCGATGAGCTCCGGCCTGCAAAAATGCCCGCCCAATTCCAAACGTCAACGGGTGAATCCCATCGACGGCCACAACCTCGTTCCCGTCGATTCGCAGCCGCGAGCCATCATCCGAACCGAGGTGAAAACGATACTGGCCCTCCTGCCGGATATGCAGGTAACCGCGGTATCGAATCGCAAACCCATCGAGCCGGCCGAGCTCCACGTCGAGCCCACTGCACTCGCCCGTCGATTTTGCGGTCAGTGTCGAAAAATCGGGAAGCTTGTCCCAGGTTCCCTCGAAGTACTCGTATTTCAGATTGGGATCCAGGGTCGCCTCGCGCACCAGATAGGATGCGAGATCGCGAGCCTCTTCCGCCTTCAGATGCAGGTTGGGCATCCGCGCCGATGGCCGGGCCGACAACGGATTCAGCAGGAATTGAGCAAGTGACGCCGCCGTGTACTTCTCCGACAGGTTGCCAAGCGGAACGGTGTCGGGGAGGCGAGGCTCATCCGGCTTCCCGTCGTGCAGATTTTGCGGCCCATGGCAGACCGCGCAGCCAATCGTTTGAAACAGAATCTCGCCACGACGAACTCCTTTGCGGCCGGAATTTCCTGACGGCGGCGAACCCGATTGAGCCAGGTAATGGGCCAGAGCGCGGATCGTGGCCGAGCGTTTATCCGGTTCCATGCCTCGCAGCAGATGGGGCATCGTACTACCCGGCTTTTGGCGTTCCGGATCGGTCAGCCAAGCTTCGAAGTGCGTCGCGCGAACGCGCTGTCCGACGTTTTCGAGCAGCGGCGCCGTGCGGACCGCAAGATGGGCTCGCTCCCCCTCGGAAGCGGCGTGGCAATGCGTGCAACCAAGTTCCCCCAGCAGCACCATCCCGCGCAGGATCTGGTCCGCCGGACGATTGCCCGGCACGCGCTCCACCCCGGCAATTCGTGGTCCGGGCGGCAAGGACGGCGATTCCGCTCGCAACGGGCTTTCCTGGCCGACCAGAAGCATCACGAACAGACCGACGGCAGCAAATCCTGCGCCGCCTCGGCGCCAGGCCCCAAGATCGCGTACGTCCAATCGAAACATCAGCAGGCCCCCATCGATAGCGTCCAACGACTGGAATTCCCCGGTCGCTTCGCTACGATTAACGGTCGTCGAGCCAGGAATGTCAACTAGTCTCTCCGCAGAGCATCCGCCATCATGTCCGGTACGGCTTTCGAACAAAATGTCCCGCGCCCGCCCCAGGCAGCACCGTTTACACTGCTGTCGCTGGCGGTTTTCCTGCTCGCCATATTCGCACTGGTCCAGGTATTTATCCTCAACCGCCGGCCCGCTGCCAACAACGATCAACGCACGGTCGTGCCGCGCGGAGACCTGGCCGCCGACGAACAGTCGACCGTCCGACTGTTCCAGGAAGCGTCCCAATCAGTCGTTTTCATCCAGACCAGGGACATCGGCCGCGATTTCAACTTCAACCTGACAGAAACGCCGCGCGGCGCCGGGTCGGGATTCGTCTGGGACGAGTACGGTCATATCGTTACGAATTACCATGTCATTGAAGGTGGTGATCGATTCATCGTGAATCTGGCCGACGGTTCCAGCTGGGAAGCCGTGCCCGTCGGCGAAGGTGCCCCCGACCGTGACCTGGCAGTCCTGAAAATCGACGCGCCTGCGGAAAAACTGAAACCGATCGCGCTGGGAACTTCGCACGATCTCCAGGTCGGACAGAAAGTCTACGCGATCGGCAACCCGTTCGGACTGGACCATACACTCACTACCGGCGTGATCAGCGCGCTGGGACGCGAACTCAGCTCGCCCACCCGCCGAACAATCGAAGGCGTGATCCAGACCGATGCGGCGATCAATCCCGGCAATTCCGGCGGGCCGTTGCTCGATAGTTCCGGCCGGCTGATCGGCGTCAACACGGCGATCTATAGTCCCACCGGCAGTTCGACCGGCATCGGCTTCGCCATCCCGGTCGATTCCGTTCGACGCACGATCACCAAGCTCTTACGCGACGGCAAAATCGTCCGACCCGCAATGGGTGTCAAATTGGCCAACGACCGGTTCGCGCAACAGATCGGCATCGAAGGCGTTCTCATTCTGGCGGTACTGGAAGGCGGCCCCGCAGATCGCGTCGGTTTGCAGCCAACCGTGCGGAATCAACGCGGGTTACGCCTGGGCGACGTGATCGTCAAGATCAATGACCGCACCATCCGCTCCACGGACGATTTCCTGAACGCCCTGGAGGATCTCGAACCGGGAAACAAGATCCGAGTCACCGTCGTGCGCAATCCCCGATTGCGTGAAGAACAAAAAATCGAAACGGAATTGACTCTCGCCGGGTAATCGAAGCAGGATTGCGCGAGCGATCGAGCGATTGCCCGCGCATGGTCAGTTCACACAATCCCATCGGAACAAGATTATGTGACCGGCAAATGCAAAGCTCGTATTTATTGTGACGCTGCTTTCGGCGACCTCTCTGGAGGCCACGGCGAACAGTTGCGGCGGATTGCGGGCGCAGGAATCGCCGCCAGACCCGGAGAAGCCCGCGCAGTTTCTGATCAACATTACGGAGTTCAGCGTACCGTTTGAGGCGGCCCAGAAGTTCGACGGCAAAGATTGGAACATCGCCTTGCAGCAGGGACAAACCGACGGCGTCGTGCAAGTTGTCGAGACCGTGGAATTTGCGGCATTTGTTACCTTGGAGGCTCGCGTGCAATTCGGGCGCAACATCAGCGTCCCGGTCAGATTCGGCCCGACGGGCCCTAATCGCCAGCCGGCACAGGCTTATCAGAACCGGCAACTTGGCACGATGGCCAGCGCCATGTTGCATCAAAAACACGAATAATTGTTTGTCGAGTTGACTTTTGAAGCGTCGCGGCCAGAAACCGAATCGAAGGAAAATGCCGCCCCGGAAATGATTTGCTCAAGTCATGTTTTCGTGACACCTTAGTGATTGCCCCGTCGGGTCGCACCGCTGCGTTGACCTTTCTGAACGCGGCGCTCCAACGCATTGACAAAAACAGTCCGAGAGCAAGAAGCGCGAACCCTCAATCGGCTGCCTGGCGTCTTATTTCCAGTCAGGCAATGATCAAGGCAATATGATCCTCATCGGCTCAAGCCACGGCTTGCTCGGACGGGGGTTCCATCGTAATCTCTCGAATACGTTGCGTAGAAAGTGGATGCGCTAGGGTCGTCATCAACAGCAAAATGGCCTATAGGGGTACATTTGGGGTTGAAAAGTTGAGCAAAGCCTATAACGGCCGAGTGGCGGAATGGCAGACGCACAGGACTTAAAATCCTGTTTGGGGTTACCCAAGTGCGGGTTCGAGTCCCGCCTCGGCTACTGATCAGAAACGGCCTGCTTTCCCGCTGTTTGTCGGGGATTCAGGGCGTTTTTGCGCGCCTTTCCCGTGAGTTTCCGCGACTTTCCCAGGACCAAGAGTACTGTGTGTTGGCCGGTTTTCGGTGCAAACTGATGCAAACTCGACCGTAGAGCGGCGAAGTCGACGGCACCAGGGAAGGCACCTTTTTTCGAGCAGCTCGGCACCACTGGGGGCACCGCGAAGTTGCCCCAGAAGTTAGCAGCACCTCTTCGTGTCCGGACAATGTTCTAAATTCCAATTGAACGCCACTATTCTTGGAGCAACTACAATGACCCGGTCGCTAGGATTATTGGCCGTTGTTCTTGCACTCGGCGTTTCGTTCGCGTTTGGCGGCGATCAACCTTGACCAGCTGCTGTTCGGGCCACCCCGACGATATAGTCGAAATCCTCAGAACTAATCGGGTAGAGCGTCTTGATCTCGCGTGTCTTGAAGGCTTTTATGTTGGCAACCCGATCGTCCGATTTTAGGGTGGCCTTCCCCCCTGAAATTGGTCCATTCTGGATGAGAGAATCGCATCCGGGCGTAGCCCGGAAAGGATTCTTTCGAGATGAAGAAGACGAGACAAACTTGGGCCTGACACTGGGGACTGTTGTGACGGGCCTGCACGCGCAGGAGAAGCCCAATCACACCTACTGCACCTGTCTTTCGGGGACATAACCAGACACGATAAGCTCGCCATTACTGAGCGGAATCAG
>VGZA01000030.1 GCA_016872775.1 Planctomycetota bacterium
GACGCCAACGGTAGTAGGTCTGCTCCGTGATCTGGAGTGCCTTGCAGACCTCCGGCACCTTCTGCCCCTTGCCCAACGCCACGTCCGCGTGACGCAGCTTCTCGATGATCTGGTCCGTCGTATGTCTATCTCGAAAGAATCCTTTCCGGGCTACGCCCGGATGCGATTCTCTCATCCAGAATGGACCAATTTCAGGGGGGAAGGCCAATGAGCGGTCAAATCTTCAGAAGATGCAGGCGGGTGTAGCGCGAATGACGAAGGGACGTCGATCGCGGGTGATTCCGATTCATCGCCACCTGCGGCACAGCGATGTGAAACGGCGGATGGCGCAAATCGAATTCCTTCCTGCTGAGGATGAGCGTCGCTCAGTCGAAGGATCCACGAACTCGGCGCTCACAAATATCGATTGCGACATTGCTGAAAAAAGGAGGAAGTCCCGCCCAACGGCTCCGATCAATGGCTCGCGATCACCGGATTATCCACACCGCTGGGCTTCATCGCGAGTCCATTGCATCGGGTTGTTATGCGTCGGGCGACAGGCGCAGAGCGTCAGGCTCGGGCAGCGCCTTGGGGGCATCGCCTCCTAACCCGTAGACCTCCAGCCCGCTCAATATTCCATCTTTCTCGTACACGAAGATGCCGCTCAAGGACTCTCCGCTTCCAAAATAGAAATCAGCTATTGGGTGAACCCCCGGGGGTGCTTCAGGCATGCCTCGAATGCGAAAATTGATGCTCGCACAACCGCACGGACACCGCCAAGGCGTGACCTCGGCGAGTTCGAGTTGCGGTAGAAAAGCCGCCGCCTCAGGGGCGCCATGTTCGAGCATCCAGCGCACGAGGTGACGTTCGGCGTCAGTCAGACTGCGGTTACCTTCGGTCATCGGTGAGCTAACCGCATAACAGTGCGACAAAAAGCTGAGCGTATGTCCCAGTTTATGTCCCAGTTGACTGGGACATACGATTGGCGATTTCGCAAAGCGTGAACTGAATTCAGTTTACGAAAATCGAATTGAAAAGAAGCGGAGAGGACAGGAACCGAACAACCTACAAATTCCCTGGGAAAAACCGGGGTTCTAAAATGAGGCGACGCAAAATCCGACGCGCGCCGCAAAACACCCCGTGCGCTGCCTCTTGCATGATGCATGGCAAACTCCTGCGTTGTTGAACGTGGAAGCGTTGTGCCTCCATATAATTATTTGCCGCTCGACCTCCAACTTCGCGCGCTTCGATCAAAAGACAGGTGAGTGCTCTGACCCTGTATTTCGCTCAATGTGTAGTCTCAGCCGTCTTTGTGACCCTGTAATGAGTCCCACGTGGGGTCATATGTGACTGACGTGACCCTGTAATGTGTCCAATGTGGGGTCATATATGACTGGCGTGACCCTGTAATGTGTCCCATATGACTTTTGAGACTACATGTATGACCCTAGATACGTGACCCTGTATTTCCCGAACAATTGCCTCGCGATCGAAACACACCAGCGAGCCAATAGAGGAAATCACATGAGCACGACCAAGAGCAACCGACCAACCGAACGCAACATCGCCAAATGGATCTCGTCTCGAGCCCGACGCATGGGCTTTCGAGGTCACGACATCGAAGACGTCCAGCAGCAGATCATGTTGGTCCTGATGGATTTCCAGCTCGATGCTGAGAAAGCCAATGGGGCATCAAGCCAAACAGCCATTACATCCGTGATCGATCGACAGCTCCGATTCATGCGACGCACGCGACTGCGATACAGCGACCGGGTCTCCGGAAGCGAGAACCTGCCAAGCGATGTCGTGGATGGATCGTACGGTGTGGATTCACCCAAGCAGGTCAACATGTCCGAGGACCTAGCGATGGCACGATCGCAGCTTTCCCCTTTGGCGCAGAGCATCTGTGATGCCCTCTCGGATGGCCAATCGATCAACGAGATCGCACGAACGATGGGGCTTAGCTGGCACACGATTCACAAGCATGTTGATGCGATTCGCGAATGTTTCGCATCGTTTGGATTAAGCGACATGGCCACCTGAACCAACGAAACCAACAACCTTTCCAAAGCGGTCGAAAGACTGCGAAAAGCGGCTGGACTTTCACCGGTAAGTGAGCCTCCTGTGTGCATCGGCATCTGGAGCTCACGAACCCGACGGACAACGAATACTTGGGTTTTTGAGAGAAAGCGAGATGACCAATGGATAGTCACGAATCGATCGCTCCGCTAGCGGTCAACGGCAAGGCGGCAGCGAAGATGCTCGGAGTTTCCGAGCGGATGTTTTGGGAGCTACGCAACCGCGGAGAAATCCCCCACATCAAGATCGGACGCCTGACGCGATTTGCGGTTTCAGACCTGAAGCAGTTCTTGGAACTCAAACGCTTGGAGACCGAAATAGACGAATCCGACGGGATCGATGAGCCACCAGATGAGGAATGAATTACCCCATCCAACCTGGAGAAACATTAGATGGCATCGATCACCACCGCCAATTCAGGCAGCAAACGAGCGCTCTTCTACGACGAGACAAAAACCCGCCGCACTGTGTATCTTGGCAGGGTTTCGGATAAAGAGTCCGAGACGATTCGGCGACGTATCGAAGGGATTCTGAGCTCGAAGATTCTCGGCAGTCCGATGGCCCAGGACGATGCGGCTTGGTTAGCCAAATCCCCGGCGCTGCGAGAAAAGCTCATCGCGGTGGGTTTGGTCGAACCAGAGCCGATTCCTGAGAAGGTAATTATCCCAACGCTCGATGCGTTCCTAGATGGCTACATCAAACGCCACGGCAAGAGTCGCAAGCCAGCCACGGTTGCGGTATGGAAACAGGTGGTTGCGAACCTCAAAGAATTCATGCCAGCGGGGATCAAGATCAATCAGATCACCGCGGGGCACTCGAAAGAGTTTCACGAGAAGCTCAAAGCTAGAGGGATGGCTACGACAACAATCCACAAACGGATCCAGTTCGCGAGGCAGTTCATGCACGATGCCGTAGATTGGAAGATCATCGACGAGAACCCTTTTTCCAAGGTTCGAACGCAGCGAAGTACCGTCAAAGTCAACGAGTTTGTGCCACGGGAAGTCGTCGACAAGCTGATGAAGAAGGCAAACCCAGTTTGGCAAGTGATCTTGGGCCTGAGTCGCTACGGCGGGCTTCGAACGCCCTCCGAGACGCTATCGCTACGTTGGGAGGACATCGATTGGGAAATGAACCGGATGAGTATTCCAGAACCGAAAGTCGAGCATCACGAAGGTCGTGGCATTCGTAGCTGCCCGATCTTCCCGGAGTTGCGACCGATCCTCGACGATGCCTTCGAGATCTTCGGCGACAAGAGCGAGTATGTGGTCGCGGCTCCACAGTACCGTGCAGCAGCCAATACAGCGATGGGTTGGAAGAACTCGAACCTACGCACCGAGATGACGCGACTGCTGCGCCGCGCCGGAGTCTCGGGTTGGCCCCGATTGTTCCATTCGATGCGGGCCAGCAGACAAACAGAACTGCAGCGCGGGTTCCCCTTGCACGTGGTCTGTTCCTGGCTTGGCAACTCGCCTCGAATCGCACAGCAGAGTTATCTGCTGGTAACCGAGGATGATTTTGCTAAGGCGGCTGGGGCGAAGAAGGAAGGCAGGGGCGATGCGTGACACCCATTCGTGCCCCCCCAATGGGCGCTCCCAATGGTGAAGTGCACTCCGCCTCGCCAATTCAGTTGAAAAAATAGTTAGCGTTCTGATGCGTGGGTGGCACTCGATTCTCGTTCCGCCAGCAGGAATCACTCGCGGATCAATGAATACCGGGCTCGGCTGGTGCTGTCTCGCCAGAATAATCTCTGGATGCTCGTAAAGTTTGAACTGCTGGAAGAAAAACGGATTCAGTTTGACACCAGGATTCGCGGCGATGGCCGCCTATTGGCTGAGCAACACCGGCAGGTTGCCATTCCGCAACACCTCCAGAGCAATGTCTCCGAATACACGCCGCATCATCACTCCGCGCGCACTATTGCCCATTACAATCAGGTCGGCCCGCGATTGCCTGGCTTCCTTCAAAAGGAATTTTCTAGGAGAATCGAGGCTGAATTGACACTCGACCGAGTAGCCGTGACCGCGGCAATAGGCGGCGGCGTCACTTAGCAGGCGTTCCCCCGTATCTTTCGATTTTCCGCACATGACAATCTTCAAGTGCGCGTCCGGCCACAGTCGCATTTGCACAAATCGCTTCATTGCATTGGCGGATTGGATCGAACCGCTATACGCGATCAGCGCGCGCGTGATCGCGCGATACTTGTCTGTGACGGCAAACAAGGGGGCAACGCCGGTGGCCACGAGGCGGACCAGGAATCTCTGTGGATCCGTACAAAGGAAGTCGTATTCAAGAACGCTCTTCAGCCCGAAAACAACCAGGTCGTGGTGGCAGGCCGACTCGACAAGTGTTTCAAACGTTGCTTCTATTTTCTTCACGATAGGTCGCTGGTACAATCCCCATTTGTCGCAGGCGGCGTGGAAGGCGGCGACGGATTCCTCGATGAGGACTTTCGCTTTCGCTAACCGTTCTTGGTCTTCTAACACTTGTATCGGTGATTCGGCTGCGTCGTCGATGAAGTTAGACTCATCCAGGAGAGTCACGCCCGTGACTTCAGCTTGGTGACTCTGCGCAAGTTCGATGGCGCGCCGGATCGACGTGGGCGTGAAGGGGGTACCACCTAAGCCGACCAAAATCCGCTTGATCGTTGTTTGGGGGCCGGTAATAACTTCGTCAAACAGAATCCGACTGATCATCGCCTGAACTCTAACTGCGGGCAAATTCGGTCAACCCGTGTGAAGATCTCCGCGTAGCGGATTAACCCGGCATCGAGCTCGGTGCGGCTCAGCGCCACCGTAAGGCGTCGGTATCGGTGCATAAAGAGTCTCCTTCCGAATTGTGAAACACGCGGGTCACTTAGCTGTTGCGACGGCGTCTTGATCGGCGCCTTCGGTTGCCGGCGGCAAATTCTTAGCTTGCTTCAGTTTCAGCCCCAGGTTTGTCCAGCTTTTTGTGGAGTACACCCCAGATGACCATCGCCGAAAGCACACCCTCCAAGAAGCCGAAAAGAATCACGGTGATCGCGGTATAGATCATCAGAAATGCATGAAACCGGTTGTCGTTCCAGATTTTCTTGATCTCCACGGGTTTGACCATGTTGAAAGCGACCCACAACAGGATGCCGCCGATGCACGCCATGGGGATCATCTCCAGGTAACTCGCCAGAAAATAAACCAGCAGCAACTTGAGGACGGACTTCAAGATCTCGGCCAGCGGCGTCATTCCGCCCACCTGCACCTTGGTCGCGGTGCGGGCCAGAGCTCCCGATAGCGGCATCCCGTGCAGGAGCGGCACGAAAAATTGGACGAGCCCTTGACCCCAAAATTCCTTGTCTGGGTCGTAAGGCGTGCCCTTGTTATCCGCCAGACGGTCCGCCATGCGTGCACATAGCACGCCCTCGAATCCGCAGACGAAGGCAAACGCGAATGAGTAGAAGATGAATTCGGCCAGAGACTTCAGATCCCACGATGGCAACGTAGGCGAGGAGACCATCAGGAAGTCGGTAGGAATGGCCCCATACTTCGTTTTGATCAACGTCAGGCCTGAATTTGCATGGTGTACCGCGGCATTCTGGTAGATCCTCAATTGGTCTTTCGTGAGGACCGTCGCGAGTTCGGCTACGAGTAGGTCCTGCGTCCGATACTCCTTGTCTTTTAAGGCGTTGAGGTTCGACACAACCGCTTCCGGAACCTTCTCCGCACGCATCGACTCCAACGATCTGTCGGTGAGTTTGAATCCTGCGGTATTCGAAAAAACAGTGGCGGACAGCAGGGTGGTGACGCCAATGGCGATCAGCGGCGCAGGGATGAAGATCGACACCTTCAACAGGTAGCGAGTTATAAAGAAGGTTAGCCCTGCTAAGGATAGTGCTACCCAACTGAAATGAGACAGATTGGCACCGATGATCTGTAACTTTGACAGGACGTCGCCGTGAACGTTCGCTTTCAGCCCCAGGATCTCGCCGATTTGCGTCAGTCCGATAACAACCGCAATGCCGACGCTGAAGCCGACGACAATGGAATGTGGAACCAGGTTGCCGAACCTGCCCCAGCCAAGCAGGCCCACCAGCATCAGGATCAGGCCCGAACCCATGCAGATCAGCACCATGTAGCCGTGTCCGGCGTAGGGATCCTCGGGAGTGGCATGGGCGGCCATGAGACCAGCGACCACGGGAATCAACGCGGCCACTGGCCCATAGGTATTGTACTTCGAGCCTCCGAACAGCCCGCCGACGATGCCAGCGACGGCGCCTGCCACAATACCGTGTTCCGGCCGCAGGCCCGCAGCGATGGCGAAGCCCATCGCCATCGGAATCGCCATCATGGCGACAATCAAGCTCGCACTGACGTCGCGCCAGACGACCCAACGCCAGCTTTCGCGGGTTATATCTTCATAACGGGCGTCAAACGGATTGAGAAAAAGTTTTAGCCGTTCCCACATTGTTCTGTCCTTTCGCACATCCATAAGACGCGTTAGTAACCTGGCAATCTCTACCCAACAAGCGAAGCGTCCGATGAGTGGTCGTAGGCAGGACTCACGTAGCGGCCGCGGTATGTGACACTCTCTCCGTCGACGTTTATGCACCTCACCGGGACGCTTTGGCGCACGGTTATCCAAATGGGCAGGCCTTCCAGGAACGGGGCGAGGGAAGCCGAGAAGCTATGGGTTCTGCTCAAGTAATAGTGGTCACTCATCAGGATGATCTCTGTGAACTTTTCCAAGGTGCTTTTTGCAATTCGTCGTCCAGGAACTAAGGTGTGTAAGGCAAAGAGGAGTGATGAAGAACGATACGCAACGCTCCACCTTTTCTCTTATAACCCCAGCTCTTATCGACTGTTGTCTCTTTGCCGTGCCTGTCCGTAAAAGTGACCGAACCCATCCACATGGCTAAATCACCGTCAATAAAACACTCGCCGGCATTCGATGTGACATCAACCCACCCCTTCAAGGCAAAACCTGTGTCGGGGTATTTGCAATTTTCTCCCACGAAGTAAGAGAGTGCGCCTTCGTAGTCAGTACGGAAGGTTTTTGCTCCATACGCCAGAGTCGGTTTGAACAAAACCTTTCTCTCTTTTTCATCAAGGTTAAATCCGTAAATTTCGTCCAGCAACTTCTCAGCTAGATCCACCGCGGCTTTAATTCCTCGGGTATGGTACGCCTTGGAAATTGCGACCAATCGCTTGCCCCAGTCGTCCCGTGCTTCTTTCAATTCCGCTTCAGTGATCGGCTTTGCTTCAGTGCTCGGCATCGATTTTTTTTTCGCCATATTGAAACCTCATCTTTGTTGATTTTGATTTGAAAGTACAACCGCTCTTTATCGGATTTTGGACGTGCAAAGAATCACCACGCATCCCCTTCGCTTCAGCAGGTTGCGGTGCGCCCGCAGGTTCTGGACAAAGCGCTCGTTGCCTTCCTTGAGAAATTGCACCGCCTTGGCTGGGGAAGTCGTTGCCTGGGTTTCGGAAGTGTGTGTTCTCATGGTTTTTAACAAAGGTTGCGGTGTGGTCGTTAGTGTCCCGAAAAAAACAAGAGAGGGCGCCTTCGCTATGAGGGCAAGCCATTTGAGGTTCCATCAGCAACCAAGCGCCGACATCGGGTCAGCGCGCTTTGCACAATAGTCTGTTGCCCGCTGAGGACGCACTGAACCGATAGTTCGACAGTCGCACTCAGTACACGACAGCGCAATAGACGCCGTGGAAATCAACAGCGTATGCGAATACCCGCGCCAGGCAAGAACTGCGCAGGGGTAGAGCGATCAAGAGCATGCGTCTTGCTTGCTCCTAAAACTCTGGGTGCAACGAGAGAATACTGAAAAGCCCCGAGTCGGCGGCGCTTCGTTTCAAGAGACTTCTGCCGGTCTCGACGATGAGCGACGGCAATCGATTGCTCCTCTTCGACCCTAACTTCCTCCGAGCCTTCTTCGCAACAGGCTCGTAGCGTGGAAAAGACCGACGGCACACCTCCCAGCATGGAAACGATGAACAAACTGAGCGCGACATGTACCAGCACGGATCGCCCTCGAGCAAACCGCAACTTCAGCGACTCAAGTTGATAAAAACGATTCATGACCATCCGCACTGCTGCTGATGCTGATAGGAAGTTGTTAGGAAATTTGATTTGCAGATAGTGTACCAGAGAAAATCCTAAAGAAAAGGGATTGGAGTGCTGAAAGGCGGGCGCGCCCGCCTTTCAGCACTACAATCCGCGGTCCTTGCTGGAGGCGGCGAGCCGATTGGAGGCCTGTTCGAAGGCATCTGGCAGGTTGCTGCAGGCAAAATCGGCGCTGAGCTTACAACTTGCGCGCAGGTTCCCCATACCGACCCGAGTCGGGGATGATTAGAAGCTCACCAGGAAGGTGTCGATGTCGACGTAGGTCTGTTCGTGGGACGCGTCGGCTTCGGAGGGTGCATCGAATGAGTGGCCAGAGTAGCTGGACATCGCCATTTTTGCGTCATTTTCCTTTGTGCAGTAGCGGATTCTGATCGATGCACTTGATGGAATCAGGGTTGATTCCCATCTCCGAGTAAGAAGCGATCCGTGTCCGAATATGACATCGACTTGGCTCTGCATTCCGCTTCTGATGGTAGCCAATTCGATATGTTTCTGCCTGGTATCTTTGATGCCGCAGGCGACGCGGCAGATCCAGCGACCCTATGTAGGTGTCCGCAGCGCGCCTCACCTGCTCCAATGCAACCGCTCCCACTCCGTCACCCTTTCCGCACGACACATTTGTTCTCGCACCCTCCCACAGAACAGTTGAGCTACGATCGTCACGATCAGATGCCGATTCACGCTGGTCCAACCCCGACACTCGAAGTGGTCCCAGCCCAACTCCTCCTTCACCTCGCGAAAGCATGCCTCCACCTTCCAACGCGCAAAGGCAACCCGAAGTAGCTCGCGGATTGACCGATGCGAAAGCTCCATTCGGTCTTTTTTATTACGAAAGCAGCTGTTGGTTTCGCGTGACAGGTCTAACTCACGGTCTACCTAGTTCGAATCCTACCCCCTCTGCTGCAAAACCACCTGCTTTCCCTGGGAAAACGAGGGTTTCTAGGCGACTCTGACGACTCTCGGGACGACTCACCAGGTACCAAGGCAGCGCACTAGACGACGCAGCACCTGCAAGCATGCACGTGCATGGACGTGCAGGAAAGCCAAAGCAATTGGCCAGATATGCGAAAAACCCTGGGAAAACCAGGGTTTTACAGCGGAGAGGACAGGATTCGAACCTGCGGTAGGGTATTACCCCTACACCGATTTAGCAAACCGGCGCTATCGACCACTCAGCCACCTCTCCAGGCGACGCGAATCGACGTGAAACCAGGTAGGAATTGGCTGCACCCCGTTTCGTTCGTGTAGATATTCGTGTAGATAATTGTGCAGAATTTTCGGCGGTCTGCAAGTAATCGAGGCAGGGAAAAAAACTGTGTGGGGCCGGCCGGCGCCCGGGGATTGAAAAAAGCTATGTTTGTCCCATACGCGCCCCTTTCCCGCCTCGAAGAACCTACCCGCTCCGTTCCGCAGGAATCGTTCGCCATGGATCCGCTCCGTTACCGCCTGTCGAGAGTGTCGTTTGCAACGATTCTGACGCTGATTGCCGTCTCCGCGTCCACGTTGACTACCGGGTGGCTCGACGCGGAAGAAAATACACTTCGCTCGGCGCTGGAATCGATTTCGGCCGGCGAACTGCAGGACCATATCCACTTTCTTGCAGACGACACGTTAGAGGGTCGCGAGGCGGGTAGTCGCGGTGGCCGCGCGGCCGCGGGGTACCTCGCCACGCTGTTTGAAAAGGCCGGCCTGAAACCGCTCGGCGAAAAAACCTCCTACTTCCAGCCGTTCGGCAACGAAATGCGCAACGTGCTCGGGGTTCTCGAAGGAAGCGATCCGGAACTGAAACACCAATACGTCCTGATCGGCGCTCATTACGACCACGTCGGCTACGGTAATCGCCGCACGAGCCTGGGACCGTACGGTTTTGTGCACAATGGCGCGGACGATAATGCCAGCGGAACTTCCGCGCTGTTGGAAATGATCGACGCATTCAACCGGCTGCCCCAACCGCCCAGGCGATCGATCCTGTTCGCCTGCTGGGATGGTGAGGAACAAGGACTGCTTGGCTCCAAGCACTGGGTCGCCAACCCCTCCGTGCCACTTCAGCAGATTGCCTTCGCGTTCAACATCGACATGATCGGCAGGCTGCGCGACCAGAAAGTGGAAGTGTTCGGTAGTCGATCGAGTCAAGGATTGCGCCAGCTGCTCAGTCGCCACAACGCCGAGTTCGACCTGGAACTCGACTTCTCCTGGGAGATGCAGGCCAACAGCGATCATCACTCGTTCTACGCCAAGTCGATCCCGGTGTTAATGCTCTTCACCGGACTCCACGACGACTATCACCGACCGGGCGACGACAGCGACAAGATCAACGCGCAGGGCGCGCAAGCCGTGACTCGGCTGTTGTTCTCGACCGCGTACGAAATCGCGGAGCGCTCCGACGCAATGTCGTTCCGCGCCGGCTCGCGCAACGAGAACCCGACGGCTCGCCAGCAATTCGAGAAATCGGAGCCGCCGTCCGGGCCGCGCCTGGGGATGATTTGGGAGAAAATCGGCGAGCGGCTGACGGTGAAGAGCGTGCAGCGCGGATCGGCGGCCGAACGGATCGGCCTGCGGGCCGGCGACCAGCTGATCGCGATCAACGGCCGGCCGATCGTGAACGAAGACCAACTGCGCATCGATATCCTGGCCACTCGAAACCCGTTTGCGGTAACCGTCGCGCGCGGCGGACAGTCCGACCCGGTGGAGCTCCATGGCGACCTGGACGGCGAACCGGTGCGACTCGGCATCGCCTGGCGTGAAGACGAAGCCGAACCCGGTACGCTGATGGTGGTGCAAGTGATTCCCGGCTCCGCGGCGCAGCTGGCGGGAATCCGCGAGTTCGATCGGATCTACGCCGTTGGCGGACAGGCGTTCCGCAACGGCGAGGAATTCTTCAAGAGAATCACAACCCTGCCGGCGCCGCTCGATTTGACGATCGAACGCCGCGGCCGAATCGTGCCATTTCAGGTCGTGGTTCCCCCGCTGCCGCAGGTCGATTAGTTCACTCCAGGTTGCCACCTCCCCGTGACCGTCCTATGATCGGATGCACTCCGATCGGCTCCTCGGGGTGTCCCATGCTTCGGTTCCATTTTCCGTCGTGCGTCCTGACACTCTTCGTCGTGCTCACCACCAGATCCGGCACCGTTCCAAGTGCGCTTGCGGCGGATCAACCGATTTCCGCGATCCGGGTTGCCGCGGATGGCAACGGCTTTTCGACCGTGCGGGATAACCGGCCCTTCGTTCCCTGGGGCTTCAACTACGATCACGACCGCGACGGGAGGCTGCTCGAGGATTACTGGTTCGACGATTGGGAGTCGGTCGCGGCCGCGCCAGCTTACTCGACGCGTTCCAGGATACTGACATAGTTCGCGACCGAGACGCCGCCCATGTTGAAGACGCCGGCCAGTCGCGCGTCGGGGACCTGCAAGTCGCCCGCTTCGCCGAGCAACTGCATCGCGGCGACGATGTGCATCGAGACGCCGGTAGCGCCGATCGGGTGCCCTTTGGCCTTGAGTCCTCCCGAGGGATTCACGGGCAATCTGCCTCCCTTCTCCGCCCAGCCTTCGCATACCACGCGTGCCCCTTCGCCGCGCGGCACCCATCCCATCGCTTCGTACTCGATGAGTTCGGCGATCGTGAAGCAGTCGTGGACCTCGACCAGGTCGAGATCCTCGAGGCTCAAGCCCGCCGCGCCAAGCGATTGGGCCCAGGCTCGGCGCGCGCCTGCGAATTCCAGAGGATCACGGCGACTGATCGGAAGGATATCGTTGGCCTGGGACCGCGCGCGAAATCCGATCCGCCGCGGCAGCGACCGGGCGGTCCGCTCGTCCGCCAACACCAGCGCCGCGGCTCCATCCGAAATCGGCGAACAGTCGGTTCTCCGCAGCGGTTCGGCGACGTACGGGTTCTTTTCGGAAACGCTGTTGCAGAAATCGAATCCCAGATCCTTGCGGATATGAGCGAACGGATTTCCAACTCCGTTGCGGTGATTCTTGGCGGCGATCATCGCCATCTCCCGGCTCTTATCTCCGTAGCGAGCGAAATACCGGCGGGTAATCTCGGCGAAGATTCCGGCGAACCCGTCGTACCGCGATTCCTCGCGGTGGTAGCTGGCGCAAAGCAGAACGTCGCCAACGTCACCCGTCGGCATCGCCGTCATCTTCTCGGCGCCCACCACCAAGGCGATGCGGCCTCGCCCCGCTTCGATATAGTCCAATGCGGCATACAGCGCCGCGGAACCCGTGGCACAAGCGTTTTCCGCGCGCATCGCGGGGACTTGCGATAGCTCCGGTTCGCCCACGCCGACCAGGCTGGCTTCGAAGCCCTGACGCGAAAACCCGTTATTCATCACACCAACGAAGATCCTGTCGACGTCCCTCCCTTCCACGCCGGCATGCCGCAACGCGTCCGAGGTCACGGCGCGCATCAACGACTCGACATCCGGTTCGTCCCTTTTTCCGAACGGCAGGTGCGACCAACCTGTGATCTGAGCTCCCATCGATCTGACCCTCGTGTAAACCGGTTCCACTCTGCCGCGCGGTGCGTGTCACGCCCGGCCGATCAGGTAACTCTGCGGATCGACTTCGTTTCGCAACACGCGTAGCTGCTCGGCCGTCGGCGGCGGCGTGGTCGCTAGCGGCTCAGCCACCAGCAGTTCGAATCCGGTGTTCGCTTGAACCTGTTCCAGGGTGACGCCGGCGTGCAGGGATTCGACACGCATCCGCTTTGAAGCCTCGTCAAAGCCGAGCACCGCAAGTTGTGTGACCACTTTGTACGGCCCGGAGTTTGCGGGAAGGCCCGCCGCCTCGCGCGCGCCCGGACCGTGCAGATAGCCGGGCGTGGTGACAAAGTCGACGTGCGGAACGAAACGCCGCCGATCGTGCGGAGTGATCACCAGCACCCGCCAACAGAAGGAACCCAGATCATTCGCGCCGCCGCTGCCGGGCAGCCGGACTTTGGGATGCTGATAGTCGGCGCCGATCTGGGTCGAATTCAAGTTGCCATACGGATCGATCTGGGCTCCACCAAGGAACGTGTAGTCCACCATCCCGCGCTGGCAGGTCTCCATGATATCCGCCATGCTGGTGGCCATCAGCCCGCGATAAAACGTGCGCGAATCACCGACACTGATCGGCATCCGCGGCAGACGGGGCCCGACGCCGCCCGCCTCGAACATCAAGGTCAGGTTCGGAGCGGACGTTTTCTGCGCCAGCATCGCGGCGGCGCACGGGGCACCGGTCCCGACCACCACGATCGCGCCGTCCTCGAGGAACGTCGAAGCGACGCAAATCATCAATTCCATAGCGTTGCATGCCGTCATGGTATTTCCCGCCGCCGCTGATTGTAGAATTCCAATTCCCGAATCGGCAGGGTACGATGAGCAAAATCAACCGGCCGACCAATGATGCGCATTTCAACCTACAACAGGAGCCGAATCCGATCCAGACTCCGTCGCCATGGCGGCGGTGCGGACTGGTTGCTGCTCGCCGGCAGCCTGGCGATCGTCGCCGCGATGGCCTGCGTCGCGGCCGCCGACGAGAACCAGGACGACTTGGACGAGTCCCTGCGATTTTTCGAGCGCAAGGTGCGCCCGATCCTGGTCGAACGTTGTTTCGAATGCCATTCCGGCTCCTCCAAAATACTCCAGGGCGGATTGCGATTGGACCAGCGCCCCAGGGTCCTGGCAGGTGGTGATACCGGGCCGGCGGTGGTCCCGGGCAACCCCGACGACAGTCTGTTGCTGCGATCGCTGCGGTACGACGGCGATCTTCAGATGCCTCCCACCGGGAAGTTACCTGATTCCGAAATCGCCGTGCTGCGGACGTGGATCGAGCTTGGGTTGCCTCAAGTCGACTCGAAGGACGGTGTCGCGGCGGGCGAGCAACCCGGAACCGGCAACCGTTCACGCGGTGCCAGTTGGGAGTCTCGACTCCAGCACTGGGCATTCCAGCCCCTGCCGGCAACACGCCGATCGCCGCTTGCGGCGATCGATGGGCATCGCGCCGAACTCGCGCCGCTGGCGGGCTGGGTCCGCGACCCGATCGATGGTTTTGTCCTCCGCGAGTGGCTGGACCGCGGATTGACAACTACCGGTGTGGCGGATGCCGCAGCGCTGCTCCGACGCGCGACCTTTGATCTTACCGGCCTGCCGCCGACCTGGGACGAGCAAGATGAGTTTCAACGCGAGGACCGGCCCGACGCCTACGAGCGACTGGTCGATCGACTCCTGGCTTCCCCAAAACTGGGCGAACGATGGGGGCGACACTGGCTGGACCTTACCCGGTATTGCGACGTGCCGGAATCCTGGCGCGAATCGCTCGCGAAGCCTTGGCTGTACCGGGATTGGGTGGTCCAGGCGATGAACCGTGACGTTCCCTACGACCATTTCGTTCGCCAGCAATTGGCCGCCGACCTGCTGCCGAACTGCCGGCCGGAAGACAATGCGGCGCTCGGCATGCTGGGACTGAGCCCCACCTATTGGAAAGAGCTGAAACTGGACCCTCAGGTGATCAAGCAGGTAGTTGCCGAGGAATGGGAGGAGCGGATCGAAGCGATCGGCGCCACGTTCCTCGGCCTGACCCTGGCATGCTCCCGCTGCCACGACCACAAGTACGACCCGATCACCATGCGCGATTATTACGGCCTCGCCGGAGTTCTCGCCAGCATTCGACTGGACGACCGGCCGATGTTCTCCGAATCCGCCGCCGACGATGTGCGCAATGCGCACTCCCAGGCGAAACAGCTCCAGACGGAAATCGACAAACTCGCCGCGGTCACCGACAAGACCGAGGAGTCCGAAAAGCAGCTGGCGGCGAAACGTGAGGCATTAACGGCCGTGAAGCAGACGCCGCATTTTGATTCGCTTTGGGCTTATGGTGTCACGGAAGCCAGCCTGTATGTGCTGCCGGACGGACCGCATCGCACCAAGCTCGATTATCGCCTGGGCGAACCGCAGGATGTGGCGATACAGATTCGTGGCAACCCGGCGAATGCCGGCACGGTCGTCCCGCGCGGTTTTGTCGCCGCGCTTGCTTCTCCAGGTCAGGAACTGCGATTTCGCCAGGGCAGCGGACGCCTGGAACTGGCCGACGCGATGGTCACGAACGCTTCGCACCTCACCGCCCGCACGATGGTGAATCGTATCTGGCAGCATCATTTTGGTCGCGGACTGGTGGCAACGCCCAGCAACCTCGGAATCCAAGGACAACCACCGACGCACCCGGCGCTGCTGGACGACCTGGCGCAACGATTCATTGACGGCCAATGGTCGACAAAGAAGCTGCACCGAGCCTTGATGTTGACGGCAACCTACCGCCAGGCCGCACGTGTGGAACCTCTCGACCCGCATGGTGAATCGGCGGCCAACCACGCCATGGACCAAGGTCGCGATCGCGATCCGGACAACGTTTATTATTGGCGCAGCGCGATCCGTCGCCTGGAGTTCGAAGCGTGGCGAGACGCGGTGCTGGCTGTCACCGGCCAGTTGGACCACGCGTTGGGCGGCCCCCCTGCGTCGCTGGCCGATCAAGTTAATCGCCGTCGCACGCTGTACGGGCAGGTAAAACGCCGCGAACTGTCCGATATGCAGCGGCTGCACGACTTCCCCGATCCCGTATCGCATTCCGCCGCGCGCGAGCCGACCACCACGCCGCTGCAGCAACTGTTTGCCTTGAACAGCCCCTGGCTCCAGCAGCTGGCGACAGAGATGGCGCAGCGCCTCGCCGCGGAAGCGCCCGAGGCACCGGCCACGCAGATCGGACAGGCGTACCGGGCGATCCTGTTGCGACCGCCCAACGCGGACGAACTGTCCACGGCCGTTGAATTCATCGCCGCAAGCAACGCCGACGGCACCAGCGCCGCCAGCGGCACGAGCGCAAGCAGCGGCTCCAGCGGCATCGAATCGCTGGCACAACTGATCCATGCATTGCTTGCCAGCAACGAATTCCAGTACCTGGACTGACCGCATCACATTGGACCGCGTCACGCGGGGGGAACGAGGTACCAGATGCCGCCATCGGAAATGCCGCTGTTTGCCAGTCCGAATTGCGAAGAGGCGCGGATGACCTTCCGCGCCCGCGACAAGCGGATGCGCGACAAAGTCACCGATGTCGCCGACGCCGTGCGGCGATTCGTCAACGATGGCGATTACCTCGCGTCCGGCGGATTTGGCGGCGACCGGATCGCAACCGCGCTGCTGCACGAGATCGTGCGGCAACGCAGGCAGTCGCTGTCGTTCGCGGGCCACACCGCGACCCACGACTTTCAGATACTCTGCGCGGGAAATAACACCGGGCGCGGCCAGCTCCTGGCGCGCTGTGATATCGCTTATGTCGTGGGACTGGAAGCCCGCGGCCTGTCTCCTCACGCGCGACGCGTTGTCGAAAGCGGACAGGTCGAGATCTGCGAATGGTCGAATTACGCGCTGGCCGTTCGCTTCCAGGCCGCCGCCATGGGAGTCCCCTTCCTTCCCTTGCGCAGCATGGCCGGGACCGACACATTCCGGTTCAGCGCCGCCCGATCGATTCAATGCCCGTTTACCGGCATCCCCCTCGTCGCGGTTCCCGCACTCTGGCCCGATGTCGCCGTGATCCACGTCCACGATTGCGATCGGTTCGGCAACTGCCGGATTCGAGGTACCTCCGTCGCCGACTGGCAAGTGGCCCGCGCCGCGAAGAAACTGATCGTGAGCTGCGAGCGGATCATCAGCGACGATGAAATCCGCGCCGACCCCACCGCCACGACCATCCCCTTCTATTGCGTCGACGCGGTCTGCGAAGTCCCATTCGGCAGCTACCCCGGAAACATGCCCTACGAGTACTACTCTGACGAAATACACCTGCGCGAATGGCTAACCGCGGAAGAAGACCCGCAGCGTTACCAGGAATTCATCGATCGAATCCTCCTGAGCGTCGACTGCTTCGCCGACTACCTGGAACGAAGCGGCGGCAAACAACGCATGCAAAGCCTTCGCGACGAGGAACTTTTCCCAGAACGCAGCGGCGGACCGAGCAGTTAGCGGCGAGCGGCGAGCGGCGAAACCACGATGTAGCGAGTAATCTCAAAGTGGGACCCTGCGCCACGAAGGGCTTACGACGACACCTGAACCGAAATGACGCCCCCTTCTTGGGCAATTCTTGGCCCCGATCCCGAATCTCGCCCGGTGCCGAGCGCATTTCCCGGTGAATCGCCGAGGCGGCCAACTGGTCGCAAGCAGCCACCGAAAAGAGGCGGTGGGCGCGTTGGCCACTTGGCTGCTTCGGGCTGCTGCTGGGGACCGGCCGCTTCGCGGCCGTTGTCCCAAGATATTGCGGCGGCTAATATGCTTATGAGGAAACTGCCATGGAAAGAATCGAAATATCCACCACGACAATTAGCCTTTCGGAGATCGCCAAGCAGGTATCCCGCAACCGTGTGCCGCTCGAACTATCGGAAGGGCATGTTCCTTTGGCAAGGATCGTGCCAATCGAAACACCGCATTCTTTGGCGGAGTTGGATCGTGCCCTTCGCGAGAGTCCGAGACTTAGCGAAGACACCGAAGCGTTTGCACGGGATGTTCTCTCGATCCGGCCGGCATTGGGGGAATTGGATGACCCATGGTCATCTTGATCGATACAGGTGTGTTTATTCGCTGGGAACGCGATGGTGGCAGCGTCCGTCTCGACAAGTGGTCATCACATGGCGAGCCAGCCATCAGTGTTGTCACTCAATCTGAGCTCCTGGTAGGCGTTCATCGAGCCGACACGCTCGAGCGCAGGGACAAATGCCTACGATTCGTGCAAAACACCATCGCGAATGTTGCGGTACTTCCAGTGGATTCGCGCGTTGCGGAAATTCACGCGCGCATCATTGCAATGCTCAGCCAATCTGGAACTACGATTGGCCCTCACGATAACTGGATCGCTGCCACCGCCATTACATACGACTACGAATTGCTGACAACCAATGCGGTCGAGTTTCAGCGAGTGCCAGACCTTCGTGTTATCGACTACTTGGCGCCAAGCTGAGCGTGGAAATAGCCGCTTCCGACCGCCACGTCGCGTCCCCGGAAACTGCGCAAGGCGGGAGGGTTGTCGCTTGTCCAGCGACCATCGAGGAGGCGCGTCGCAAGGTGGCTGCTTACGTCTCCTGCTACAACCACGTTCGGTTGCACTCCGCGATCAGATACATCACGCCGGCCGATAAGCTGAATGGGTTGGCATCGGTGATTCATGCGGAGAGTGATCGGAAACTGGTGGAGGCTCGGACTCGCAGAGCGGCACGGGAATCGGTTGCCTGACCAGAACGAATCGAATAACATCCAAAATGGCCTGGGCAGAACGTAGGGCAACGCAGAGGTGCGACCCGAGCGCTGACTCAGGGGCAAAGACGGAAAGGCTGGCGGCGACGGCTGACCGCTGTCTCCGCCAACCTGCCTTTCGGGATTTGCACGAAAGCGATGATCCTTCGCGGCAGGATGACGGGATCCGGTCGAGTAACCGGTCATCGAACGCCTGGGCACTCGCTCGGGAGTACCCTCACCAGATGGCACCGCATGGTGCGATGTCTTGCGCCAAGGTAAGATCGCGCACGACTTCCGTTGTTTGCATTTACCTTGTTGACCAGATTTCTACCCGATTTCATGTTGCAAATCACGCCCGTACGGATTGGAATCGTTTTGGTGCTGATCGCCGCGCTGGCCGCGATCGCGTTGCACAGTCTGTTCCGCCCCGCGTCCCGTGGGGGCGGCGAAGCAGAACAACGCGACTCGCATGACGACGACGATCGTCCGGCGCCGGATCCGCCTCCTCCCGATCCGCGTCTGGCTTTTCCCACCAGGTTTCGCAACGTCCGGCCGGAAGTGGCCTACGTGGGCGACGAACGGTGCGCGGAATGCCACTCGTCAATTTTCGATTCCTATCATGCGCATCCGATGGGCCGGTCGGCAGCGCTGGGTCGCGCTGAAGATGGTCTGGAGCGTTACGATCACGAGGCCAATAATCCGTGGAGCGTCGGGCCGTTCGCGTTGCAGGTAGAGAATTCGACCTCCGGACTGCGCCATCGCATGTCGGCCACGGACGCGAAAGGGAATCCACTGCCGGACTACGAGGTCACGGCCGATGTCACGATCGGGTCCGGTACGCGCGGACGCTCGTACCTGTCGAACGAGGATGGGATCCTCTGGCAGTCGCCAATCAGCTGGTTCTCGTCGAATGGACATTGGGATGTGTCTCCGGGATTCGACCTCGGCGGAGGCGGGCGACGGCCGATCATCGCGGATTGCATGTTCTGCCATGTTCATTCCGTGGAACCGGTGACCGATTCGATCAACCGCTACCGTCAGCCTCTGTTTTCGGGACAGGTGTCGATCGGTTGCGAACGATGCCACGGACCCGGCGAAATCCATGTCCGCGAGCGGGCGGAGCGGGACGAACCAGCCGGCGTTGACGACTCGATCGTCAATCCCCGGCACCTTCCCGCCTCGCTGCAGTCCGGTATCTGTCAGCAATGCCACCTGCTCGGGAGCGAACGGGTCGTTCGTCGCGGGAGGAACGTCTTCGAATATCGTCCCGGCCTGCCTTTCGACCAGTTTGTCTCGGTATTTGTCCGCCCGCCGTCGATGGCCGACATGAATCGATCGGTGGGACAATTCGAACAGCTCGAAGTGAGTCGATGCGCGACGGCGGAAGGAGGCCGATTGCTCTGCACGAGTTGCCACGATCCGCACCGAGCGCCAACGCATGCGGAGGCGCCTGCGTATTACCGAGGCCGGTGCCAGGTCTGCCATCAGCAGGAATCCAAGGACTGCGCTGCACCGATGACCGAACGGACCGCTCGAAGCGACGACTGTATCGAATGCCATATGCCGCGGGCGGAGAGCTCCAGTGTGGTCCATACCAGTATCACGGACCACCGCATCCTTCGGCGGCCCGGTCCCCAATCGAAACCGCGCACGATGTCGCCTCGCGAGGTACCTTTAGTCGCGTTTGAGCGCAACGGCACGGTAGCGCCGGAGGAGGTCGAGCGCGACCTGGGGGTGGGACTGGCGCACCTGTTGAGCCGGCTGCCGGCCGGTTCCGATACCCACCAACTGGTCGGGCGGTTTGCTCGGGAGCGACTGCTGGCATCGCTGCGCGAATGGCCGGGCGACGTCGACGCCTGGGTGGCGCTGAGTCGGGTACGCGGGGCACGCCGCGAGACCCAAGGCCGGTTCGAGGCGGCCGATCGCGCGGTGCGACTGGCCCCTGCCTCCGAACCGGCACTCGTGGAATTGTCGGAGGCGGCCGTTGCAGCACGTAAACTCGATCGGGCGGTACAGGCAGCCAGCACCTTGATCGAGATCAACCCGCGGTCCGTCGACTACCTGCTGACACGCTCGACGGCTTACGCCACGCAACAGGATTGGGTACGGGCCGAGGCCGATTGCCGAGCGGCATTGCAGATCCACCCGCTGCACCGGCGGGCGCGACAACTCCTCGCCGCGTGCCTGGCAAGCCAGGGGAAGCAGGAGCAGGCCGACGCCGAATTGCAGACTGCAAGACGGCTGGTGATTGATAGCCCGTAGCTCGAAACTTGTTTCGAGACGCTTGCTACGGCGGCCGCTATTGCACTTCGACTCGAAACAAGTTTCGAGCTACAACATGGTTCGAGCTACGGGGCCGCTATTGCAATTCGACTCGAAACAAGTTTCGAGCTACGACAAGTTTCGAGCTACGACAAGTTTCGAGCTATGGCAACTTTTTTTGGAATTTTCTGTCGGAAAATGGGGTCTGGAAACGTTAGATTAGATGGGCGGTGGGCTGGGTGCTTACGGGCAGCGAATTGATGAGGCAGGGAAGATGTCGCGAGAGGCGATTTTTGAATCAAGTGTTGACTATTTCCTGCGTCCGCTGCGGGAATTTCTCGACGATGATACGGTGACGGAGATCATGGTCAATCAGTTTGACCGTATCTACGTGGAACGGAACGGGCAGCTGTTCCCGACCAAGGCGGCATTCGAGTCCGAAGATGCGCTGCTCTCCGCGGTGCATAACGTGGCGCAGTGGGTCGGACGCCGGATCGACCACGACCAGCCGATCCTCGACGCGCGGCTTCCCAACGGCTCGCGCGTGCATGCGATTATTCCACCCGGTTGTCGAGCCGGCACATGCCTCAACATCCGCAAGTTCAAGCGCGGCGGCATGACGATGAGTGACTTGATTGAGTACGGAAGCATCTCGCCCGCCGCGCGGGAATTTCTGGAAATCTGCGTTCGGCTGCACAAGAATATCGTCGTCTCGGGCGGCACCGGCACGGGGAAGACATCGCTGCTGAACGCGGTCTCGGAGGCGATCCCAGAGGAGGAACGGATCATCGTCATTGAGGACACTTCGGAATTGAAACTGCGACAGCAGCATTGCCTCTATCTGGAAGTGCAGCGACCGGATCAGTTCGGGCGTGGCGCCTTGTCGATCCGCCAGCTGTTTGTTGCGTCACTGCGGATGCGACCCGATCGCGTGCTGGTCGGCGAAGTCCGCGGCGGCGAGGCGCTGGACATGATCCAGGCGATGTTGAGCGGCCACACCGGAAGTTTGACGACGGTGCACGCCAACAGCGCCCGTGACGCCTTGACGCGGCTGGAAACTCTGTCGCTGATGTCGGACGTGGAGCTGCCGGTATACGTCGCGCGGGCACAGGTCGCCTCCGCCATCCAGGTCATCGTGCAGCTTTCCCGGTTCAGTGCCGACGGCTCACGCCGCGTCACTCGCATCTCCGAGGTCACAGGTCTCGACGCAAACAACCAGTACGTCTGTCACGATTTGTTCGCGCTTCGGATGCAGGGGATGAGTCCCCAAGGGCGGCTTCAGGGGGAACTGGCGATCACGGGAAGAAAACCGGTCTTTGCCACCGAAGTATATGACCAGGGTCTGGGGGGGGCTGTCAGCCAAAGCGCGCCGTTGTGGACGCGGCAAAACTGATCGGAAATCGACGGAATTCCGTGGCCAACCGGCCCAAGCGGTACAACTTTGCGGTGGCGGGTAGGCTCGGATAGAATAAGGACCGGGGGTATGAGGGAAAAACCGGTGCGGCAGTGCGACCGATCGGCGGGTAAAGGACGCGGGGAAATCGCTGTCGATCGCCCGTTATGTGCTCCTCGGTGCGGTGGGAAGCCGCACCGGCTTGCGCGGGCGGAGTACTGCCGCGCTGCCGACCGGCAGAGGTGCAGGAAATCGCGCCGGCGGCGTGGCGCGGCGACGTTGGATTACGCACTGATCATGGGGGTCGCGCTACCGATGGCCGGGATCGCGCTTTGGTTCGGTCCCCGCATTTTGCGGCTGGTGTTCGAATTCACCAGCTCGGTTATCGGTTGGCCGTTCCAATAGAGAGTTCATAAGGAGGACGGGAATGCGGAATGAACGACAAAATGTTCGAGGCTGGCGGGATCTGCTGCGCGCGATCCATCATGACCAGCGTGGAGCGGTCAGCATTGAAACGGTCCTGATCGTGGCGGCGATCGCCTTGCCGGTGCTGATCTTCATCCTCAAATTCGGCTGGCCAAAAATCCGCGATTTCTTCAATCGAGGAATGAACGATCTGGACGGCTCGGCGAAAGGTGTGACCAACGGGACGACGTGAGCGGATGATCTGTTCCGTACTCTTATTTGGATTCCTGGCAGTGTCCGCATTTACCGATATTCGACGGCACCTGATTCTCAATCGCACCGTCTATCCGGGCATTGTCGTGGCGTTGGGAACCAGCGGCATCGGCAGCCTGGCGGGACTCGCGGAGTCAACAAACGGCGGACTGGCCTGGACGCGCTGGGGTTTTGTCGAGTTCTCCCAGTCGCTGGCGGGCATGCTGACCTGTGCGGGATTGCTGGTGGTGTGCTACGTCTGCATGCCAGGTCAGGTCGGGGGCGGCGATGTGAAGCTGATGGCGATGATCGGCGGATTCCTGGGGCTGTATGCCGGGCTGGAAGTCGTGCTGTGGACCTTCCTGATCGCCGCCTGTTTCTCGATCATTCGCTTGATCTGGCAGTATGGTGCGTGGAATTTGCTCCAACGGACATTGCGGTATCTTCTGGCGCTGATGCGTCTGGGCCCGGCGGCGGAAATTTCGCCCGAGGATCGGGCGTCGCTGCAAGCCCCGCTCTATCTGACGCCCAGTGCAATCGTTGCAGCCGTGCTGGTGAGATTCGAACTCCTTGTGTAACGGAGCGGCGGTGCCGCCGCCAGGATAAGAAGATGGACAGGCAGTTGTTGATGGCCGGCTTCCCCGAGTTCCTCGCTGTCCCGTTACTGGTGGCGGCGCTGGCCGGTTTGTTGAAGCTGCAGCGTTGTCGGGTCGATTGGCGACAACTGCGGAGACTGCCGGGAGATCAGGTCGGCGCCGTGCAAAGCCTCAGTTTTGTACTCACCGTACCTCTGTTCATCCTGATCATGCTGTTCATTGTTCAGTTGAGTCAGATCACGATCGGCAAGATTGTGGTCGAGTACGCGGCCCAGACGGCGGCGCGATCGGCTCGGGTCTGGATACCCGCCAGCCTGGGCCCCGGCCACGAGCAGGAAAACCAGATGATGGGACTGCAGTACCTGGGCCGATTCCGCGACGAACACGGCGTCGACTTCGACCGATTTCGCGTGGCGAACGTCGATAGCGAGAAGATGCGGAAGATCCATTTCGCCGCCGCCCTGTCCTGCGTTTCCATTTCCCCTTCCCGCGACGTCGCCGCAACCGGATTACCGCTTGCTCCACAAGCGTTGGCTTCCCTGGACAGAGCGTTGAAACTTTACTGGTCCGCCTCCGCCAACAACCCGAAAGTCGCGACCCGCCTGGCACACAAACTGAACTACGCGCTCGATCAGACTCGCGTTCAAATCGAGGTCCTGCATCGTATATCGGACGAACCGCCCAATACCTATTACGCGCCGCGCTACGATGAATTCGTCAACGGCGAAATCGGCTGGCAAGACCAGCTCGTGGTGTCCGTGGAACATCAGTTCGCGTTGCTTCCCGGTCCGGGCCGGATCCTTGCTCGCCGGGCCACCGCGCCGCTTGGCTCGCCCTCGCTGGGCAACGAGGGATCGGACGAAACGGCGCAGCGCGTGCGAAACCAGGGACGAGGACTGTACCAATACGCCTTGGCCGCCACCGCGCGCGTCCATAACGAAGGAGACAAACCGGCACTGGAGTATGTCCAGCGGTACCAGGGAGGTCGGCAATGGTCGACCGGTTCGCCGCGCGTCATTACCGGCTCCGGACCCTACCGCAATCGTATCGCCTGCCCTGAATGCCGGCCGCTGGGAGGATGAACCGATGACTATCATTTCCGGGCGGATCGGTCCACGCGTCGCCAGGACTCTGGCCAGCACTCCGCGTCGCCTGCACGCCGACCAGCGCGGCGCGATGAGTATCATCTCGGTCTTCACCTTGCTGCTGTTGACCATGGTCCTCGGCCTGGTGATGAACTCGGCACGCGAGGTCGATCATAAGGTCAAGCTGCAGAATTCGGCCGATGCCGCAACCTGGACCGGAGGCCTGGTCCTGGTCCGCAGCCTGAATACGCTGGCGTTCACGAACCACCTGCTGTGCGACGTCTTCGCACTGACAGCGTTCATGCGCGAGGCCGATGCAAATCACTCCGAGCAGAGCGCTCAGGAAATCCTCGAACACTGGGCTCGAATCGGCCCGTTCCTGGCGTCTTCCGAATTTCCGCCGTTCGCCGAGTTAGGCAACGCAATCGTCGCCAAAGTACCGATCGAACAGCGGATGGTGTCGAAATGGTCGCAATGGGCTCGCGTCTCCTCGTCGGCGATCCGCCCCGTACTGGAGAATATCCTGCAATACGAGGCGATTCCCGAGTTCCAACGCACATTGGCGATGGCGACACCAACGTTGACACAACACGCCATGGACGAAGTCGCCCGACGGCATGGGCAGGCGTGGCCTGAGCGAATCGCCCTGCACGGAGTGCTCTGGCGCACGATCGCCGATCCGATTGGTGGGGCGCAGGAATCGGTCGTGCCCTCGTTGCCCGTCATCGATCCGGTCGCCACCCCAGATCCGCGTTACTTTCGCGCGGCCCGATCCGAACGCGACTACCTCGCCCACCGCTATCTCCGTCAATGGAACAACGAGCGTTTGCGGGAGTTTGACGGTGTCGTCGGTGAAATCGGCCAGCACGGAAAAATGTCGCAGTTCGCGAACCTGTGGCGGATCTTCAGCTGCGGGCAATTGCGCGTGCTATTGGAAGAAGAGTACCCGGATCGCAACTTGACCTACCAGTTACGCTGGATCGACTCCGGCAACCTCTCCTATCAGATCCGCAATCAAGACGGCATTCCACCACAACGCATGCCCGTCGACCAACCCGACCTCGATCAATACCTGGAACGTGATTTCATGTTCGTCGGCGTCGTTTACGCGCCGCCCTGGAGGCAAATGATGCCCGGCCTGTTCCAGTCAGCGACAGCGGGGTCCGCGCTCGGCAATTCGTCGGGCCGCAGTGGGACGAACGGCGCAGCGTCGGGCGTTGCTGCCGATCCATCGCCGGGCACCCTCGCGCAAGCATACACCCAGATCCTGGTCTCGGTGCCCCGCAGGCGATTGGTCCCCGATCCGACCTGGATCGCTCGACGACAAAGCGGCAGCTACTACGCGATGCACTGGGACCTCACGAACCAAAACTGGAACCTGCAGTTGACGGCCGCGACGGCGCCGAGCATTCCCGAGATCCTCAGTACGCAGCCGGGAACGGTTCCGCTTCGAGGCCGGTTACCGAACCTGCGCGGTTTGACGCCGCAGGATTTGCATTGGATCAGCAATCATTGAGTAGGCTTTAGGCTTTAGAGAGTTAGGGGAGCGAGTTGATGGTGTTGGGTTGGAAGGAAAACTTGGGCGGGGAGGACGTTCGACGAATACGGCGGCGTGGGCTGGCGCCGTTGGAGTTTGTGCTCTGGCTGCCGGTTTTTCTGTTTGTCATGGCGCTGATGGTGAACTTCGGCACGCTGGCAACCTGGCGGATGCGCGGCGAGGTCGTTTCGCACGACGCGGTGATGCGCGTTCGCAGCCCGCGTACCGCGGGCAACGAGGCCGGTCCGAGTGCGCCGGTCTGGCCAGCGCCGGCCGGCATGGATGTGCAGGCCGACAACCCGATTGTCCAATTGGACGATCCGCAATTGATTTCGCAGCGGATCCGCGCGGTGGTTCGCGGCCCGCTACCCAACAACTTCGTCGTCAATCCGTTGCTCGATCCATTGCGCGGCAACCTCCAGGGCACGTCTCAAATTGTTCGTCCCTATCCGTTGCTGCCCCGACTCGGCCCGTTCTCCACCGGCACGATCAGCAATTCGTTGCTCGACCGGCAATGGACCAACGCGGAAATGGGAATTCCCAATGTTTCGCGTCGAACGTTGGCGCTGTACCAGATGCCATTCGATCATCACGGTTGGGCGAGCTTTGAGAGCGAATGGCGGGCGATACCATCGATCAGCGACTTCGCCGGATTGCGCGTGCTGGAGTACGACGATGACTGGGTTTACTATGGCCACGAGTACCGCGATTGGCACTTCATGGGCACGCGCGACTTCCATCCGCGCGTCATTCCCGACCGGTGCACGCTCAATTTTCGCGAAATACGGCGGCAGAAAGTCGATCCGCTGATCGACGTCCCGCTCCCCAATGGGCGCCGACGGCTGGGCGAGGTAACGCAGCTGCCGCGGTCGCTGACCAGCGCTTTTCTGGCGATGTTCCGGCGGACGAAGGCAGAGATGCAGGCCGAATTAAGAATGTTGACGATGAATCCGCCGCCGGGGGATCCCAATGTTGGCGCCAAGATCGCGTTCATCCAGCGTGAGCTGCCGATTGTCGAAGCCAAGATTTCTCAGTTGCAGCGATTTGAAGCGCGGATCCCCAGCTTTGAAGCCCGAATGGCGACGCGCCCGTGAGCACGATCCAACGAGCGACCACCGATTCAACTGCTGCCGCGGCCGCGATCTCTCCCGCCCGACGGTTGGCCCAATGGACGACCAATCTGCTGTTCACAGCCCTGGTCATCGTGTTGGCCGTCGCCTTGGGGCGGAATGTCATTTACTGGTGGAAGCCTTCGGCAACCGCTCGGCCGTTGACCGAGCAGGCACGGGACGTAATCGGATTCGGAGAATTGGGCGCTGAGAAGGTGAGTCACGACATCCGCTTCGGCGACTCGCCGCTGATCATGCGGCGCGATCGCGTGCGCGGTTCGATCGAGGAAGCGATGCGAAGACTGGAGGACGAGACCGTCCGTCTGGGAGTCGCGTCCCAAACAGCGCGACGCGGGCTGGCGACGTTGCCACCCGAGCAGCAGAGCGAACTTCAGCGCAATCCGCCACGGAGCTCCGCGCCGGGACAATGGGACCTCTATCTCGGCACGGGACCGCTGCCGATGGCCTGGCTGGTTGCGGACGCGAACACCGCGGTCGAGGACGACGCCGCCGCAGCGCCGCAGCGCATCATTCTGGCCTGGGGGTTGATTCTGCCGTACGGCGAGACCGAAGACGAGTGGGGAATATTTGCCTGGGGCGCATCGGCCGGCAGCGACCCGACTTCCGATTACCTGGCGAGAATCGCTTTGCCGCCCAACTCGCGGCGAATGCTGTCGGTCAGCAATCCGTCGGGTGCCGCTCTGATCACCTTCCAAGGGACAGCCACTCGGGAGAACTGGCGTGAATTTTATCGCGATTGGTTCGCCCGAAACGACTGGACCATCGTGATTCCGTGGAGTGACCACCGCGATGCAAGCGCCGCTCGCTTTCAAAATCGCGATGGTGACGAGGTTGATCTCGAGTTGTTGAGCGACGGTCCTGCCGTGCGAGGTCTGCTGGTCCCCGTCTCGCCCCCCGCCTCGTCCCCTGCCTCGCCACTGGACACGCCACGGGAACAGGGCGAGAGCGCGAACCGGACCGGCGAAACAAGGCGAACTGATTCGACAACCAATTCAGAGGAACCGTAACGCATGAAGGGCGCACCAGGACTGGTGGTGGCGATCCTGCTGGGATTGCTGGGACTCGCACTGAACTTCCTTTACCTGCGTTCCAAAGCGGCGCAAGTCGAGAGCCTGTCGTTTGTCGGCGTGCGCGAGGGCGTTACGATTCGGGTCGGGGACGAGTTCCGCGAGGAGATGTTTGAGGAGGTTCGCATTCCAAAGAGCCACGCCGGCAATCTGGTGAATTATGTCTACCAGTACAAGGACATCCCTTTGATTGTGCGCACACGGGCCGCGCACGATTATCGCGAACACGAGTTGCTGTCCCTGAACGAAGCGCGGACTCCACCCCCGGAACTCAAGCTCTCCCGCGGGCAGTTGCTGATGTGGGTCGGCGTGGATAGTTCCAGCTTCGTTCCCGACCTATTGAACCCGGGCGATCGGGTTTCTTTCTTGCTTTCGGCGCCGCGCGGTCCAACGCCGGCGTCGGTATTGGACCGGGATCCGGCCGCGGACGGCCCGTCGCCGAGCGGCGGTGTTGCCGGCGGCCTGTCGAGTGGGGCGACCGTCGATGGCGAATCCAAACGTCTGGGGCCTTTTGTCGTCGCGGCGATCGGCAGCCGGATCGCCAGCCAGGACCTGGCCCGCGCAAACCAACTCGGATCGTCCGGGGCCGGCGTGATCGGAATCTACGCGCCATACACGGGCGACGAGGACAATCCGATCCTTGAACCGAAAGCAATGCAGCTACTGGAAATGCTCCGAAAACATCCCAACATGCGGGCCAGCGTCTTGCTGCATCCGCGCGGCGACAGGAACTGAGTTACGGCAACAAACAAGCGATGAAAATCTGGTTCAACAAGGTAGATGAAAGTCGACGGCAGAGCGTCGATTTCACGGCCGGCGAAATCCGCATCGGCCGCGATCCCTCCAACGACGTCGTATTGCGCAGTCCGCTCGTCTCCAGGCGGCACGCCGTCGTACGCCGTGTCAACGGCCAGTTGGAACTGGAGAATGTCGGGGTGAACAGCTGCCTGGTCGGCGACCGCGAATTGCTGGGCGGCGAGTCCGTTTCCTTTCCGCCAACCGTCAAGGTCCGCATCTGGCCGTTTACGCTCTCGTTTGAATCGGACGCCACGACCGCCTTCACCCGCGCGGAACTGGAAGCCCACATCCGCGGGCTGGTCGCCGACCTGGAATTGCGAATGCACAAGAAGCTGCTGGAAAGGCTGGACCTCTACGAAATGGAGGCGACCCGCGGCGCGCGCCAGGAGAGCATTCTGCTGCTGGAAAACAACATCGAAGACATCAGCCGGGAATTGAACCTGTTCGGAAAGCCGAACGAACAGTTGCTCGAGGAAATCGCAGGTCTGGCGCTTCGCGACCACGCGATCAACCAGCTGATCATGGAAACCAACGACGATCAGGTTTTCGACCTGGCGTCGCTGACCTCCAACGAATTTGACGTTCCTGCCACGCTGGTCCCGGAGCGGGAGACCGAGCTGCACGCGTTGATGGCGATGATCCGCCAAAAACTGCAGCTCGACCCCCTGCCGGACATCTCCAGCAAGATTCATTGCATCGAGGAGCGGTTCAACGAGTTGTTTCATCTGGTTCGACCGCATCTGCATTTTGAACTGCGCAAGTACATCGTGCTGCGGATGCTCAAGAAAGACCTGAAAGATATCGTCTTCGGGCATGGACCCCTGCAGGACCTGCTGCGGGCGCCGACGATCAGCGAAATCATGGTGGTGAAAAGCGATCAGATTTTCGTCGAGCGGGACGGGATTCTGGAGAAGTCGGGGCGGCGGTTCATCTCGGACAAGGTCACGGAGTCGATCGTCGAGCGGATCGTGGCGCAGGTCGGGCGCAGGATCGACAAGAGCCAGCCGCTGGTCGACGCGCGGTTACCTGACGGTTCCCGGGTGAACGCCATTATCCCACCCCTGGCGGTCTTCGGCCCCTGCCTCACGATCCGGAAGTTCCCGATCCACCGGCTGACGATGGACGACCTGATCGACTACGGAACGATCACCCGCGCCGCGGCGACTTTCCTGCGGGCGGCCGTCGTCGACCGGCGCAGCATTCTCGTGAGCGGCGGCACCGGCTCCGGTAAGACGACCATGTTGAATGTGCTCAGCAGCTTCATTCCGTACAAGGAACGTATCATCACCATCGAGGACACCTCGGAGTTACGCCTGCACCAGGATCATGTGGTGAGCCTGGAGGCAAAGCCGGCGAATGTCGAGGGAACCGGGCAATACACGATTCGCGATCTGGTCCGCAATGCGTTGCGGATGCGCCCCGACCGAATCGTGGTCGGCGAATGCCGCGGCGGCGAGGCGCTCGACATGATCCAGGCGATGAATACCGGCCACGACGGCTCGATGACAACCGTACATGCGAACAGTTCTTTGGAAGTGATCCAGCGGCTGGAGCTACTGATGCTGATGGGCGCCGAGTTGCCGATGGCGTCGATCCACCGACAGATCGCCTCGGCGATTCACCTGATCGTGCATATCGATCGCCTGCCGAGCGGCAAGCGGGTCGTGGGCCAGATTTCCGAAATCGTGGGACTCCACCCGGAATCGACCGAAGTGCTGGTTTCCGACATCTTCAATCGACGCAACGGCGAAAGCCTCGAACCGACAGGCTACCTGCCGACATTCGTGGATTCGCTGGTCGGCAAGCGGCTGCTGGACGTCGAGTTTCTTTACGGGCGATGGCAAAATCCGGACAAGACCTTGTGACGAACGGAAAGGCAAATGGACGGACTGTTTTGGGCCTGTAATTCGGCGGTGGCGCTCTGCGTGGGACTGGCAGCCTTCGCGGCGCGAACAAGTTACCTCGAGTTTCTGGAATCGGTCGAGCGGGACCTGGCGGACCGGTTGCGCAGCCTGCGCATCCAATCGTCCCGGCTTCGCTCCTGGATCAATGCCTGGCTGGCGATCGCCGCCGCGATGCTGTTCGGTTTGTGGATCGGCCTGGACATGCCGGTGCTGGCGGTGCTGTTGGGACTGTTGCTGGCGGCAACTCCCTGGTACATCGTCTACCGATTGGCGAAGTCCCGGCGGCAACGCATCGAGGATCAGCTTGCCGATGCGCTGGTGATGTTCTCCAGCGGCATCCGCGCCGGCCTTTCCATGGCCCAGGCCCTGGAACTACTGGCTCAGGAGTGCCCCGCGCCGATCAGCCAGGAATTTCGCCAGATTGTGGGCGAGTATAACCTTGGCAAACCGCTGGAACGCACGCTATCCGAAGCCAAGGATCGCCTGCGAAGCGAGAATTTTGTACTGTTCGCCGCGGCCCTGCTGGCAAGTCGCGAAAGCGGCGGTCGGTTGAATGAGACGGTGGAACGCATTTCAAGATCGGTTGTGGAACTGCAGCGACTGGAACGCAAGGTCCGATCCGAGACGGCCCAGGCACGCAAATCGGCGGTCTATATGGCGCTGGCTCCCCTGTTCATTCTGGCCGTCTACACTTTTCTCGATCCCAACAACGTCCGGCTTTTGTTCGTGACACTGCCGGGGCAGCTGATACTCGCGGTTTGCGTGCTATTGAATCTGGCCGCTTACCTCTGGGCACTGCGGATCCTCAAGGCGGATATCTGAGAACGATGGTAACTCTGTTGGCGGAATTCGATCTGATGCTGGTGGCCTCCTGCCTGCCCACAGGCTGCGGCGCGGGGTTGCTGTCGTGGTGGGTGCTCCGCGCACTGGCATCGGACGACCTGCCGCAGGAGGCGGAGTGGCGCTATGACGTCAGCCGCATCAACACGCTGCGAAGACTTGACCCGATTTATCGCATCCTGCAGACTCCGTTACAGTTGCTGGCACGGTTGAATCGAGCGGCCTTTTCCCGGCAACTGTCGGAAGTCTACCGCGAGATCCTGGCGGCGGGACTGCCGCGGCACTGGCTTCCAGAGGAGTATCTGGCTCGCACCCAGCTGCTGGCTCTGCTGGCGATGCCGGGAATCGCCTACGCCTGCTGGAACATGATCGGCCCATCCGGATGGCTCAGCGCGCTGCTGTTGACCGTACTGCTCGCCTGGTGGTTCCGACGCCGCTTGACCTTGCAGGCCCGACGGCGTCTGCTGTTGATCAAACGCCGCATGCCGTTTCTGCTGGATTTGCTCACGCTGCTGATGGAGGCCGGGGCCAGCTTCCTGAACGCACTGCAGCAGGGGGTGCATGAGTTCGGCGAACATCCAATCGGAAGGGAGTTCGGTCGCGTGCTGGCCGATATGCAGATGGGCAAACCGCGTACCGAGGCTTTCGACAACCTGCGGCGGCGGCTGAACGATGACGAAATCACCAGTATCGTGGGAGCGATCATTCAGAGCGAAGAGCTGGGGACGCCGCTGGCGCATATTTTCCGCACGCAGGCCGACGTTTTGCGCGTCAAGCGTTCGCAGCGGGCCGAGACGATTGCGGGCGAAGCGGGTGTGAACATGTTGCTGCCGGCGATCCTGATCATGGCTTCGACGGTGCTGATTATCCTGGGGCCGTTTTTGCTAAACTACTTGTACTTTGAATTCTAACGGGATTATTGCGGACGGAGTGTTGCGGTTCGAATGAAACCTTTTCCGGTACAGTGTCCCACTTGCGAATCGATCCAGACCACCACCGAGGAATCGGTCGGGCGGATCACTTCCTGCTCGCACTGTGGCACGCAGTTCCTCGTTCCACCCGCCGCAAAACAACCTGCGAAGCCAGCCGTCGCACCGCCGGATGTCGATCCGCGGTTTCCTCCTGGTCATCGGCCGACGCCCAGCGCGACCCGCGGCGCGCCGAGCGGTTCGTCGGTGACGGCGCCTGGAACAGCGGCGCTGAGCGTTGTCGGCAAGATGGGCTCCGCCGCAGCTCCCCCGATCGCTCCACCGATTACTGCCTCCCATTCTTTCGATACGTCACGTCCTTCGGTGCCAGCGGGTCCTTCGGCGCCAGCACGCGCCGCGCCGCTTCTGGGGCTCGGTGCCGCTCCGCTGCCCGCCACTTCACCCGCATGGCAAGCCGCCCCGCCACTCTTGGCGCCGCAGTCTCCCACGCAATCTCCGGCACCCCGGTCAATCGGGCCCGCGCCGCCGGAAGCGCCCATGTCGACTGGCCCCGTTTCGCGCACGGCGAAGATCACCGACGCGCAGCGCGCAGCGGCACCGGCGACGGCGACGTCCGACCTTGTTCGACCGGCCCAAACAGCGAAATTCATCTCCGCCGACGCGGGAGCTAGGAAACTGGATCTGGGGGCGGACGGCAAGTTGCCCGCATTGAAACTTGAAGAGACGGCTGGAACGCCGGTCGAGGAGGCCGGAGAAGCGGGGTCGAACCCCTGGCTGCTTATCGGCGTCCTCGGATTCAGCATCGTCACGTCGATCGCCATGTTGCTGATCGATGCTTCGCCGCGGCGCGGTGAAAGGGAGGCCAAGGTCGATGCGCGCCTGGAGATTTTGCGGCAATATGTGGAGCCGCCCAACCCCCGGGCTACGCGGCCGTACCAGCAACGGTTGCGGCAGGCACTACAGGCCCATTCGCGGGGCGACGATGAAGCGGAGCGAATGCACTACCGAGCGGTCTCCGACATGCTGCGGGCCGGCGACCTGCATCCACTGCGCGGCTTGACCGGCGAAATCGACTCCGACGATCGGCTGAAAGAGCTGCTGACGATACTGCTGCGCGACTGACCCCTACCTTCCACTGCATGGAACCTGGACGAATGTGATGGACCCCACGCTCCGCTTCGAAATCTCCGCCACGATTGCCCAAGGCGATTTTGCGACGGTCTACCGCGCGCGGGATCGCGAACTGGGGCGCGATGTGGCAATCAAGCAGATCCATGACCAGTACCTGCGCGACCCCCGGCAATTGGAGAGGTACTGGCTCGAGGCCCAACTGCTCGCAAAACTCGAACATCCGCACATTACCACGATCTACGACATCGTTCGCGAGAAAGGCTGGCTGGTTCTGGAGTTGATGCAGGGAAGTCTGACGCAAATGCTGGGCGGACGCCCGATCGATCTGAGTGACCTGCGGATGGCGATTCTGTTTACGGCCCAGGCGCTGCAGTATCTCGAACAACATGGCATCTACCATGGTGACGTGAAGCCCAGCAACCTGCTGGTCGACAAGAACAACCGCATCAAACTTGGGGACTTCGGAATCGCACGGCGCATCACCGGTGAACATGGCAGCGTTGTCAAAGGAACCACCAAGTACATGGCGCCGGAAGTGGCTTCCGACATGTTCGGCCCCGTGGGACCGCACAGCGACCTTTATTCGCTCGGATTCTCGGCCTACGAATTGATGTGCGGCGAGAATTTTGAAAGCCTGTTTCCCGGGCTGAACGTGTTCGGAAGGGATCGGCAGATCGCCTGGATGATGTGGCATTCGGCGCCGGATCGTCGGCTGCCGGAAATCGCCCGTGTGTTACAGGGAGTTCCGGACGATCTGGCTTACGTCATCCAGCGTCTGTGCGAGAAGGACCCGACCCGTCGTTATGCGACGGCCCGGCAGGTGATCGAGGACCTGAAACAAGGCGCGACATCCGCCGGTCCCTCCCGCGAGGAACTCGCGGCGCGGGAACAGGAGCAGCGCCGCGCCGTGCGACGACGACGCTGGGCGATCGGAGCGTGCCTGGGCAGTGTCGCGCTGAGCCTGGCGATGTTTCTGATCCCCGGCGGCACAACTCCGTCGGTCGCCCCCCAGGCGGAGCAGCCAGCCGCGGGAACGCTGATCAGCGCCGATAGCAGCGTTCGCCGCTTGTACGTACGCTTGCCGGGGGAGCCCAAACCCCACAGCATTCCATTCGAGTCGACCGATCGACTGTTCCTGAACGACGAGCCAGCGTCGCTCGACGCACTGCAAGCGGAAGACGAACTGCGAATCTCGTATGGCGCGCTGGATGGCAAGCCCTACAAGGAAATCCGCGCGACGCGTCCACTGGAAATGACAAGTCACGGTCACGTTCTGGTCGTGGAAGGCGATACGAAGCGCATTCGGCTTGCGGTCGATGACGACATCGAAGAGTCGATTCTGGTGCACGTTCCCGATCGGACGCCGGTCACGATCAATGAGCAGTCGACGGAATCGGGACGGGAACTGGTCTTCACCGACCTTCGCAAGGGCGACGAGTTGCGGGTGCCCCATGCGCAGGATCACGAAGGGCGCCGCATTGCGCGGGCGCTGCGCGCGGTCCGACAACGCGAGTTGGCGGGGTTTTTCGAATCGGCGACGACCGACCCGCCTCGCCTGGAGCTGATCGTGCCGGAGCGGTCCAACCGACGCGAGAGCCTGAAGCTGGCGGAACAGGTGATTGTCTCGATCAACGGCGTCGAAGGACGCGATGGCGTCGCTTTTTCGATTGCCGACTTGCGGGCCGGTGATCGGCTGCGGCTGGTCCATGATGTTCAGGTTCGCCGCGTCGAAGCGACGCGCGAGGTCGTGCTGCACGGCGCGATCGCTCGACTTGACTTCGCCAATCGAAACCTGCAGTTGCGTCTGTCCGGCGATCTGTTGCGCGACGTGCGGTTGGCGCCGCAGTGCGAACTTCAAATCGACGAGACCGCGGGCGAATTCCGTCCTGGCACACTGCGCATCGGCGACAGTGTCGTCGTCCACTACGAGACGCTCGCCAACGGGGACCTGCAGGCGACGAGCCTGCAGGCGACGAGGGCCGACGATCCGCGGACCTGGGTCGTGATCCTCGCCCAATCGTATCGCGAACAGACGCGACTCCCCCCACTGCCCCACGCTCTCGCCGATGCATCGGCGTTACGCGCGGCCCTACGCGAATCCTACCGCGTACCGTTGGACCAGATCCTGTACCTGGAGGATGCATCGCGCCTGACCTTCGAGCAGGAGCTGGCGAAGTTCCTGGCGCGCGTCCGCGACGATGCGCAACTGGTGGTTTTCTATAGCGGGCATGCGCGGATGGAAGGTCGGGGCGACGACCCAGCGGGTGGCGGAGTCGTGTTGATTTCGGCGGAGGACGAGTCGGGTGCCGCCACGGCGGGCTGGCCCCTGGCGTGGCTCGTCGCGCAACTGGACAAGACCTCCGCCAGGGAAAAACTGATGCTGCTCGATTCGTGCCATCCCGCGTCGGACGACGCGGCGCGGTGGGAGCCGTCCGCGGCCGAACAATTGGAATCGCTGCGTGAAGGGCCCGGACGCCCGATCGCGAAGTCGGTCCATTTGCTCGGCAGCTGCGAACGGAGTCAACGCGGGCAACTGGCCGCGGGCGGCACGCGCGGTCTATTCGGTGTCGCGCTGGAACAAGCCTGGCGCGGGGCGGCTGACGCCGACGGCGATCTGCGGCTGTCGTTCGCGGAGTTGACCGCGTTCATGAACCAGGAGCTGGCCCGTACCAGCGCCGCGGCCGGTACCCGCCAGAACCCGGTCGCGTACCTGCCCGATACCACACCGCCCCGCTTGACCCCCGCGGCACGCCGGGCGGTGCGGCAGATGCTGGCCCATCTCAAAGAAATCAAGTTCGAAGAGATCGTCATGGATGAGTCGCGCAACATCGAGTCGCTTTCGCCCGAACAACCCGACCTGAAGCTGGCGTTCGCGCTGACACTGTTGCGCCATGGCCGGCTGGCACACTCACTGCCGATCTTCGAACGTCTCACACAAGACTATCACACCCTGATCGTGGCGCACCAGGCACTGGCCTGGCAACACTTCACGCAGGGAAAACTGCGGGAAGGAGTGCGGGATCTCGAGAAGATGATCGCCGCCATTCCGCTGACACCACCGTCCGGGGCGGCCTTGCGCACCCCGGCGGGCGAAGCCTATGTCGAGCATGTGATCGAATTTGCGGGTCAACTCAAAGTCTTCGCTTTGCAAGCGCTGGACCGGCGTTTGAACGAGGACGACTTCCAGCGGCTCGACGAACTCGTGACAAAGCGGGGCAGCGCGGCTCGAACGACCTTCGAATCCGGCGCGGCCAAAGCCCTGGCCAGCCTCGAGGCCGTCGATAAAGAGCTGGCCGAAACCAATAAGCGGGAGCGACGGCAGATTCTGGAGCTGGAACGCAAACGGATTTCGTACTACACCAATATTCAATTCGACGCCGTATCGGCGTTCATCATCGCGGGTCTCAACGAATGAAAATCGTGATGATCGCCGAGCGGTATCCACCGGCGTTGGGAGGAGTGGCCAGCAGCGCGGGCAGGATTTCCCGCGCGCTGGCTCGCCTGGGCCACGAACTGCACGTGTTCGCGCATGCCCGGGAACTTCCCGGCGGAATGGTCCATTCCGAGGAACTGGCGTCGGGACTGACTCTGCACCGGCTCGGCGCCGCCCGCAGCCTCGATTTCACGCTGCAACAATCGCTGCTGTTTCTCGAATGGCTGCACTCCCGACAGCGATTCGAGCTGGTCTGGGGGCACTATCTCACCACCGCTGGATTTCTTGGTACCTGGTTCGGTGAATCGCAATCGATACCGTCGCTGGTTTCCGTTCGCGGCAATGACCTCGATAAGCAGCTCTTTCCTGGCGGCGATTTCGCGCGACTGCGCTGGTGCCTGGAGCGCGCCACGACCGTGGTCGCGGTTTCGCGCGACCTGGCGAGGAAGGTGCGGACGTTGACCGGCCGTGTGGCCAGCGTGCTCCCGAATGCCGTCGATACGCAGCTGTTCTCACCGGGCGCGAAGCCGGAGCAGCTGGCGCAAAAGCACGGGTGGCCGGCGGGCGAGTTGATCTTGGGGTTCTGCGGTGAACTGCGCGCCAAGAAGGGGCTGCCGTTCCTGTTGCAGGCGTTTCGCACTCTGGCCACGCGCCAGCCGACGCGCCTGCTGATTATCGGCCAGGTGCGCGGCGAGGATCTGGGCGAGTTCGAACGGGCGCTGGCCGACGGTGGATTGGCCGGTCAGATCACGATCACCGGGCACCTCGACCGGCCAGAACAAGTGGCCGACTACCTGCGCTGCGCCGACGTCGCGCTACTACCATCGCTGTGGGACGGATTACCGAACAGCCTGTTGGAGGCGATGGCGGCGGGAATTCCGGTCATCGCCTCCGACGCCGGAGCGATCCCCGAAGTGCTCGTCGACGGCGTCACGGGAACGATCATTCCCCGCACGCACCTGCATCAGCTGGCGCAGCGGGTCGAGGAATGGCTGGCCGCTCCCGGAGAAACCCGCGCAACACGCATCGCCGCCGCGCGCGAATATGTCTGCCGAAATCACTCCCTGGACGCCGAGGAATCCCGCCTGAAAGAACTCCTCAACAGCCTCCCCGACCAGCAAACAATCCACGGTGAAAAAGCATAGCCGTGTCTGGGGCTTCCAGCCGTGTCTGGGGCTTCCAGCCCCAGAAATTCCCCGTGTCTGGGGCTTCCAGCCCCAGCAATTCCTCGTGGCTGGGCTGGCGGGATCACTTGCTTCAAGCTGCGAGCATGACCTCTGTGTTTTTTTTCCTGCATCGTCATCCTGCCCCAGCCCGAGCACCTGAGCGCCAGGGCCAAGTGCTTGACATCGCGCGTCGGTTCTTGTCGTCTTGCCTTTTCATGAAACCAGATAAAAGCCAAATCGAATCGAATCTGCGACTCCACGTCGATCGCCTGGCAGGTTTGATCGGTCCAAGGTACCTTCAGAATCCCAAGTCGATCATCGCAACGATTGGTTACATCGAAGGCCAGTGGTCCGGCATGGGCTACAAGATTTCGCACGAATGCTTCGATGCACTTGGGGATCAAGCCACCAACCTGATCGTGGAGAAATCCGGCAACACACGAGCCGATGAGACCATCTTACTGGGCGCCCACTATGACACGGTTCGTACAACGCCAGGCGCCGACGACAACGCATCCGCTGTGGCTGTTTTGCTTGAAGTGAGTCGACTACTGCTTGAACACCAGAGTAAACGAACGATTCGTTTCGTTGCATTTGCCTGTGAAGAGCCGCCCTATTTCAATGTCGAAGGAATGGGTAGCCAATACCACGCCCGCCAGGCGCGCTTGCGAGGCGACAAGATCCAAGGAATGCTCTGCCTGGAAATGGTCGGATACTACAACACAGCCGACAATTCACAGGCCGTGCCGCCGCTCATCCCGAATTGGATGCGTCGCTTCTTTCCTCATCGAGGTGATTTCTTAGCAGCGGTCGGCAATATGCCTTCGTGGAAATTGTGTTGGAACTTTCGTCGGGGCTTCAAACGTGACGCTCGATCGATGCCACTCTTTTCAATCTGCCTGCCAGAAAAGATCCACGAGATTCGGATGAGCGACAACAGTTCGTTTTGGGATCAAGGCTATCCGGCCTTGATGCTCACCGACACCAGTTTTCTCAGGAACCCTCATTACCACCAGGCCACGGATACGCCAGAAACGCTGGACTACCAGCGCATGACCGAGGTCACCATTGGAGTCGCATCAGCACTACGGTTCTTATCGAAATAGGTTGGCTTCTACCTTGCTGCCAGAACGCTTTCGTTGTCCGACATTCCGCGGGGGCTGGAAGCCCTCGCCACGTCGCGCGCTGTCGTTTTTTCCTTTGCGACTTCGCGTCTTTGCGAGAGAGCTGATTTCCTGATTCTTTCCTACTCCTGATTTCCGCCGGATAAAGTTGCCGGCCGATCTCATCGCCCGCTAGAATGGGCCGGGGCCATTCGGCAGTCGCGATCTCGACAAGACGACTTATGATTCCAACTGGAGGCTTTGCGTATGAATCCCATTGGCTTGATCCTCGTTGCCGCTGGACTGTTTTCGATCAGCGGTGCCGTCTTTGACTGGGACTTCTTCATCAACAGTCGTAAGGCTCGTTTTTTTGTTTCGATCCTTGGCCGCACCGGAGCCCGCATTTTTTATGGAATTCTTGGGCTAATCATTGTGGTGATCGGTGCGCTGATTACTTTGGGAATCGTGAGGGATGCAACATGAGCCAGCAATTCCCTCGTTCGCAACGTATGGACGATGCAGCCTGTTCCCCTTCAGTCGCCTTCGCTCCTTGGGTCCCGCGTAAAGTGTCCCTTCGCGGGCTTCCCGATTCTCAGAGACTTATCCTGACCGAGCCACCCGCCGCTCCACAATGATCCGCAAATGGTGCTCGATGTGGCCTACCAGAATCCAGGCCAGGGCCCGCGGAGTAATCGAGTGACCGGATGCCACACCGCGTTTCAACCAGGCAGCGGTGGGAATGCGCTCGATGAGCCGAATATTGGCGCGACGCAGCAACACCAGTTCCTCGATTAGCGAGGCAAACCGAGGTGCCTCGTAATCGTATTGATTCACATAAGAATCTTGATCCATACCTGGCAGAGGATGAACTTCGCCGGCGGCAATGCGATGCATCCGGTCCGCGAAAATGCGCTCGGCATCGATCAAATGTCCGGCCACCTGTCGGAGCGTCCAAGTGTACGGAGCATGCAGGACGATCGACTCGGATTCCGGAATGCGCTGGACAAGCTCCTCCAGTTGCGCGATTTGTTGCACCAGTTGGCCGGCGAAGTCAGCACCAACTTCTTTCACATAGTTGCCGTAGTATTCGAAGTACTCATCGTCGGCGGGACGCTCCTGGACAATGGGCGCGATCGTCATGGCTATCTCATTTCAGGCGGTAGTGCCGCAATTTGCTTGGAGCATGCAAGCGGTTGGTTCGATTCAATGATCGGCGTTCACCCAGATTGTCCGCCGTCCGTTGCACCGACTGCGACGACATCCACGAACGCATCGTAGAAACCGCTGCCCCCGCCCCAGTCCGTTGGTTCCTCGGGAGTCACAGCATTGACGGAGCAGGCGTTGTTCCGCGCATCGCCGAAGCCGCCAAACGGCATCCAGACAACTCCCGGCCGCACGCGATCGGATTTGCGGCAACGGGCAACAACGGAGCCGAGCTGGTTCGACACGTTCACTAATTGTCCGTGCCGCAGGTCGCGCTGCAACAAATCGTCGGCATGCATTTCCAGGAAGAGCTCTCCTTCGCGATGGCGATGGCGTTCGACGTGGGCGTAGCTGGAATTCAAGTAGAACAGGGTTTTGCCGGTAATGAGTTGGAGTTGTCCCGGCGGCGCCTGACGAATGTCGCCGCTCCATGGCAACGGATCATGACCGCAGCGTTTCAGTTCTTCACTGTAGAGTCGCGCGCGCCCGGACGGAGTTCCGAAGCCTCCCTCGACGAATGGGCGCCAATCCCGGTCGTGATGGAATCGCACATACCCATCGCGGCAGAGCCGTTCATAGGTAATTCCCTCGAGCCACGGATGGCGGCTGTCGAGCGCCGTGCGTATCAACTGTTCGTCGGAATCAAACAGCCAGGGCTCCGTGCGGCCCAATGCGCCGGCTAAACGTCGAAAGAACTCCGTATTCGAAACCGATTCGCCGACAGGTTCGATCGCCGGTCGATTGAGCGACAGATAGTGGTGACCCCAGGCGGTTACGAGATCAAGACACTCGATTTGACTCGTCGCGGGCAAGACGTAGTCCGCAAACCTCGCCGTTTCCGTGATGAACAGGTCATGCACAACGGTAAACAGGTCCTCGCGCCGCAGACCTTCCATGATCCGCTGCTGGTTGGGGACCGATACAACCGGATTGGCGTTATAGACACACAGGCTGCGAATGGGTGGCGACAGCTCTTGTGAGCAGAGGTCGTTGCCGAGGTCGCGCATGTTCAGGGTGCGCACGCCTTGACGGTTGTGTTGCGGCATGACGAGGCCACGCATGTTGAGCGTCGAGCATTGCAGGGATCCGGACGAGCGATAGAATCCGCCGCCGCGATGGCGCCAGGCACCCGTCAGAATCGGCAGGCAGGTGAGCGTTCGATAGGTCATGGCGCCGTTATGATGATGCTCGAGTCCCAGCAGCGGCCGAATTACGGAAGGCTGCGTCGTGCCGTATTCGCGAGCGAGCTGTTCGATCTCCTCGGCGGAAATCCCTGTCACGCTCGCCATCGCCGCCGGCGCGTAGTCGCGAACGCGAACGCTCAGTTGTTCGTATCCTTGCGAATAGCGTGAGACATAATCGAGATCGACGAGCTGATCGCGGATCAGAACGTGCATCATCGCCAGAGCCAAAGCCGCGTCGCTCCCGGGCCGTGGCGCCAAGTGCCAATCGGCTTGTTCCGCGGTACGGGTGCGAATGGGGTCGATTACCACGATCTTGGCACCGCGCGCTCGCGCCTCGAGCAACACCGGCCACAAATGCATGTTGGTCACGATCGTATTCGTACCCCACAGGATGATGTAGCGACTGTGGACCATCTCCTCCGGATCGATGCCGTAGCCGTTTCCCTGCGTCGCAACCGCGCCCTCCCGCGCCACTTCGCCGCAAATGGCGCGTTCGAGTTGCGAGCAGCCTAACAACCCAAACAGGCGCCGATCCAGGGACGCCATTTGAATCAATCCTTGATTCCCGGCGGAACTGTACGGCAAAATCGCTTCGGCGCCCGATTCCGCCATGATCGACTTCCAGCGCTCGGCGATGGCGCTCAGTGCTTCCTCCCAGGTCGTACGAATAAATTGTCCCACCCCCTTCGGCCCCACACGTTTCAGCGGATAGAGCACTCGGTCCGGATGATAGACGCGCTCGAGATAATGGTTCACCTTGCCACATAGTGTTCCGCGCGTGAAGGGATGATCCGGGTCACCGTACAGGCGTTCGGCGCGCCCGGCATTCACCTCCACCAGCCACGTGCAGGTATCGGGACAGTCGTGGCCGCATGCGCCGCGAATCACAGGCAGCGAGTTTTCTGATCGGATCATACGTGGCGCCCTTTCTCGAGCTTCCCAACTGTAGGCGGAAATCTGGCTCTGGAAAAGATCCAGATTGTGGATTCATGATAGTACCAGAGTCACTCGACCATGCGCCTGCTTAAGGTCGCGACGAGAATGTTAAACGTGGGATCAAGGGCCCGGAAGAAACTACCCCCTCCCACACGCTTCGGATAGAATCCGCAAGGGCCTGGAGGCCGACAGAACTGACGCGACGAAGTTCAATTCGCGATCTACCTGTCGCTTCGTGCCGCCGGATCGATCGCAATTCGTGTTCGTTCGGCTCATGGAACTACAGCTACAGAAGGAGACACATTATGAAGAATATCACCGTGGTGCATTTTGAAATTTACGTGCAAGACATGAGTCGTGCGATAGCATTTTACGAAGCCGTACTCGGAGTCAAGTTAGTAGAGTTTCCAGCACCAACTGCGGAATTTGACATGGAGATGTGGTCCTTCCCGTTCGACAGAGAGACGGGAATGAACACGTATGGAGCTGGCGGAATGCTCATTAAGATGGAGGGCTTTCCGCCTGGCGTTGGTGGAACGTTGGTTTACTTTGGATGCGAGGACTGTGCTGTACAGGCCGAACGTGCCGCTGCCCATGGCGGCAGCATATGCAAGGAAAAAACTTCCATTGGTGAACATGGCTTCTTCACACTTGTTCTTGATTCCGAAGGCAACATGATTGGCTTCCATTCAATGACTTAAGAGCCGAACCAACGAAGAGGAACCATGCAGGTGTTTCTCGCTGACTGCGGCATATTCGCAGGAATCGTCCCTAAGACAGTGTGCAAACTTTGGTTCGATAGTTGATCCGCAGATCAACCAACGAAAGCAAAGCGGTTCCAATCAGGGGCAAGCTCCCGCTGTTTTCGACAACCTGGACGGGTACGACCTGGTCCATCCAGTCGACAACGCAGTAGTAACATCTCAATCGTGCGGTTGATCCATCCGCTAAGACTGCATCTGTGTAAGCGAGGACTTCAAGACACAATCTTTCGATTTCCGTCCTCGGCATGACGAGATGTCCATCGAATGCAGTATCAATCCACGCACGAATGTTCTTACGCGGCGCTTTCGCGTGATTGGCTACGTGGACTTCAACTATCGCTCGATATTCTTCGTCGACCCATGCTTTCACGCTGACGCTGCTCCGATATGGAATGCAGCATCATGGCCAATACGAATCACAAATGGAATATAGGCTGGCTCCGACTCACGAGCTGCCATCGCCGCTTCCAGAAACGTCGGTCGCACGTAGTGGCCACGCGTTTCGCTTACGATTGCAACATACTGCCCTACGAAATCACGTTCTAACGACTCCTTCAGCTCCGCATTGTAAATCGATCTTGCATCGTCGGCTGTATTTGGCATGTACACACCCACTCGATTGAGGAGAGAATCGATCTGCTGCAATTATGAACGAACAAAACAATGCGTCCAAGCCCGACTTGAGCGTTTTTCTGAGCTACGCTGATTTCGTTGCGGTCTCGGCCAAGGCAAGTGCAAGGCAAGCAGGGGGTATTCAGATTACCGATGGGAAGCGAATCGTAAGATAACTGCGCACGACGCGAAGAAGTTGATGGGTTGTATCACCGTGGAGGTACTGCGGAATGAAGGTCTTTTCCTTCCATCTAGCCAACTGTGGAATCATCACTGCGCTCGGCGCACTCGTTCGTCCGCCGACCTCGGATACAATACCGGGCCTGATGCACGCAGAATGCATGATCCCAATGACACTAGGCCGCCCCGTGGCTCTACCTTCGCGTTACCGGCCTCATCAAATCGCTGTCTTTGCCTGTTGGGATAGCGAAGGTGCCATTGATGAATTCCTCGACCGCTCCAAATTGGGAATGGAACTCGCCAAGGGATGGCACGTGCGAATGGAGTTTCTGCGTCGTTGGGGGAGCATATCCGAACTCAATGCTCTGCTAACGGCAGAGGTCGACCACGACGAACGGTGTCCCGTAGTGGCCGTCACGTTGGCACGTCTAAAACTTTCGCAGGCGTTTCGTTTTGTTCGCTGGGGAAAGCCTGTGGAAGAACAGGTGCGTGACAATCCGGCGACAACGATTTCACTGGCCGCCATGCGACCGATGAGAACGTTGTCGACATTCAGCATCTGGAATACCCAGAAGGCGATGACGGATATGGTCAATGGACGCTTGGACGGACGGTTGGGGAATCGGCACGCGAAGGCGATGCAGGAACGCAACCGCAAAGACTTCCATCACGAATTCACAACGCTTCGATTCCGACCGATCTCAGAGCACGGAATCTGGCAAGACAAGGACCGCTATCTGCCGTAAACTGGCCAATCACCGCGACACGCCCAATCAAGGAGACAGCAGATATGATCCGTGGAATGCACGCAATGTTTTATTGCTCACAGCCCGACGAACTTCGCGCATTCATTCGCGACAAACTCGGATTCAAAGGCACTGACGTTGGCGGAGGATGGCTCATCTTTGACGCACCGGAGGCCGACCTTGGCGTTCATCCAACGGAGAACAGCGATTGCTCGTCCGGGACGCCCGACGTCTCGTTCTATTGTGACGACATTTCCCAGACCGTGGCGGAACTGACTGCTCGCGGCGTTGAATTCACGCAAGGCGTCGAGGATCATGGATACGGGCTCGTCACAATTTTTTCAAGTCCCGGGCGGATTCAAGGTTCAGCTCTACGAACCGAAGTACAAGAAATGAGCTTGCGGAATTTCTATGGCATGCCTGAGGCACACCAAGTTCCTTATGCAATTGCCGCTCTTGAAATAGGCTTTGGCTGCTTCTTCACCTGGAGCAGTATCTCGAACGAGCGGTTGAACAGGGCGGCTACGTAGCCGGTAAGATGGCGACAATGGCATGCAGAATGGCATGCAGATCACTGCGAGACACCATGACGCCACGACATCTCTGCCCAATCTGCGGTGGCCTTCGAGATGCTCCAGATGCGCATTGCAGCAAGTGCTTTTATCCGAATCACATCAGGCAATCCAATGACACCAACAATGCAGCAAAGTTGAGACATTCACCTTTTCGGTTCCACACAATTACGATAATCGGTCTCCTTTTTCCTGTAATCGAGTTCCTTTACTACTTCTGGGTCAACATCCGATCGGACAAACCTGATGCGATCAAGGAATACGAGGACCGATTCTGGAACGACTAGGATCGGTCCGCGTTCACCAATCAACGGCGCAGCCCGACACAACATGAAAGCCACAAGCTGTGAGTATGACCTCTGTGGACTCTGTGACCTCTGTGGTTTTTTCTGCATCGCTGAACCAGGCGTTGCACGCGAGCGGGTGGCAGTATCGAATTTGAAATCACAGTCACGCGCGGCCGCGCGTGAACTTGATCGCTATTGCCCAAAATGAAGCCTCCACGAAGTCTCAAAATAACCGACATTCAGATTGGTACTGGTCGCAAAGTCGTGCCTGGCGATGTCGCGGTATGTCGTTGTCGCTGCACTCGCTCTAAAGACGATCTGGTCTTTGCATCGCCTGATCAAGAACCGTATACGATCCGCGTTGGTGCTCGTGACTGTTGCGTCGGTATCGAATATGGACTGATTGGAATGCAGCTGGGAGGAAGACGAATTGTTCAGGTCCCTCCGAATTTGACTTATGTCGAACGCAAGATCTACCGCGACCTCCCTGAAGACGCGATGCTGATTTACGAACTTGAATTGCTTGATCTGCCAGCAAAGTGGGATGCCGAAATGGAGCATCGACTGGCGTCAAACGCGGGCGAATGCAACGACGATCCGGTCGCTTAGAGACGGCAATGCAATTTAAGGCGCGCGAGGTGCGGGTCGCGCGTGTCCTGCCGTCAATTTCGACCAGTGGGGGCTGGAAGCCTCAGACACTTTACAGCGGGGGCTGGAAGCCCCCGCCACGTCGCATCGGGGGCTGGGAGCGCCAGACACGTCGCACAGTGGGGACTGGAGGCGACACGTTGCGACGGGGGCTGGAAGCCCCCGCCACGACGTTGCACAACGGGGGCTGGAAGCGCCCGCCACGACGTTGCACAACGGGGGCTGGAAGCGCCCGCCACGACGTTGCACAACGGGGGCTGGAAGCGCCCGCCACGACGCACATTGGGGGCTGGAAGCGCCCGTCGCCTGGAAGCCTTTGCCCTGTTCGCCGAGAATTGCCAGCGGTCGAGGGGCGGGTTAAGATGGGGCGATGCGGACTTGCGCCGCATCCCGCCGTCCTGCAATCGTTTTGCGATCTGATTTACCTGCGAGTTTGTTCCCACCTACCTTTCGGCAACCCAGATGGCCTGCTCCTCCCAATCTGCATTCGTAAAAGACGCTTGTTCCAGAAGCTGGAGGCGGCGGGTTGCGCCTGTATTGGCCGCGGTGCTGATGGCGTTGGTTCCATCGATCACCATGGCGGGCGAACTAGCGATTGGTTTCGAGTTGGACGTGATGCCGATTCTGACAGCGCGCGGTTGTAATCAAGGGGCCTGTCACGGGAAGTCCAAAGGGCAGAACGGATTCCGACTATCGCTGCTGGGATTCGACGCCGATTTCGACCATGCGTCGCTGACGCAGCATGCGCGAGGACGCCGCGTGTTCGTGGCCGCGCCGGAGCGCAGCCTTTTGTTGCAGAAGGCAGGCGGGCTGGTCCCCCACGGTGGCGGTGTACGAATTGAGGCGGGCAGCGACGATTATCGGGTCCTGGAACGGTGGATCGGCGAGGGGGCGACGCGGCGGCGGGACGACGAGCCTACGCTGCAGTCGATCGCAATGACGCCCGGCATCCTGCAACTGCAACCGGCGGAGAGCCAGACGCTCCGTGTGATCGCCAGCTACTCGGACGGGAGCACGCGCGACGTTACCGGCCGCACTTCGTACCAATCCAATGAGTCGGCGGTAGTGGGAGTCGATCGCGAGGGACGCATGACGGCCGGCCCGATCCCCGGCGAAGCGGCGATCATGGGCCGTTACATGAACTTGATCGCGATCTGCCATGTCTCGATTCCGATTCCCGGCATCGTGCCGCCGGAGACGTACGCGTCATTGCCGCGTCGGAATTTCATCGACGATCACATCTGGCGGAAACTGGCTTCCCTGGGAATTACTCCCTCGGAACCGTGTGATGATTCGCGGTTCCTGCGCCGCGTCACCCTCGACTTGATCGGCCGGCTGCCGACCCCCGAGGAACTCCGCGCGTTCCTGGCCGATTCCGATCCTCGCAAGCGCGAGTCATCGATCGACCGCTTGCTGGAGCGTCCCGAGTACGCGGACCATTGGGCCAACAAGTGGGCCGACCTGTTGCGTCCCAATCCGTATCGCGTCGGGATCAAAGCGGTGTTGAACTACGATCACTGGATTCGCCAGAATTTCCGCGACAATAAACCGTACGATCAATTTGTGCGGGAGTTGGTCACAGCGACCGGAAGCACCTGGCATAACGGCGCGACAACGCTGTTCCGGGATCGCCGCGAGCCGGACGAACTGGCCACGCTGGTCAGCCAGCTTTTTCTTGGGATTCGACTGGAATGCGCGAAGTGCCATCACCACCCATTCGAAAAATGGGGGCAGGATAACTTCTACAGCTTTGCGGCGTACTTCGCGCGCATCGGCCGCAAAGGCACGGGACTATCGCCCCCGATCTCGGGCGGTGAGGAGATGGTGCTGAACGCCAAGGCAGGTTCCGTACGCCACCCTACAACACAAGCCGAAATGCCGCCGCGACCACTCTTTCCACTTGCGGAAGGCGGATCGACGGCCGATCCGGCCATCGATCCCAATCGGGATCTGCGACGGCAATTGGCCGACTGGATGACCGACGCGCGGAACCCGTATTTTGCTCAGGTGATCGTCAATCGTGTCTGGGCGGAATTGATGGGGCGCGGCATTGTGGAACCGGTGGATGATCTGCGGGCGACCAATCCGCCAAGCAACCCCGCGTTACTCGAAGCGCTGGCCGCCGACTTTCGGGACCACCGCTACGATCTGAAACATCTGCTTCGCACGATTACCGGTTCGCACGCGTATGGTTTGAGTTCGACTCCCAACGATCGCAACAAAGCCGACGTGCGGAATTACTCGCGGCATTATCGCGTACGGCTACGCGCCGAAGTCCTTGCGGAAGCGGTCGCGGACATCACCGGCGTCCGCGAATCGTACGCCGCGATGCCGTCGGGCTCCCGCGCTAACGAGATCTGGACGCACCGCATCCAATCGGTGATTCTCGACACGTTCGGGCGTCCCAACCCCAATCAAGACCCGCCGTGCGAACGGCAAAGCGACGCCACAATGACGCAGACCCTGCACTTGATGAACGCTCCGCAGATTCATCAACGCGTGATTGCGGACGACGGCCGCGCCGCGCAGCTCGGAGCCAGCGACAAGAGTCCGACGGAAGTGGTCGAGCAACTTTACCTATCGATTTACGGACGGCTTCCCGACCCTGAGGAACTGGCATTCGGCCAACGCCTGTTTCAGGAAACACCGAACCGCCGCCATGCCGTCGAGGATCTGATGTGGGCGTTGTTGAACACACCCGAGTTCCTGTTCAAGGACTAATCGTCGTGCCGCAAAAGCGCCTGGTTGCGTCGGTTGCCGCGTTCATGATCTGGGGCGGGTTCGTCCTGCCGGCATCGAGCGCCGTCGCCGCAGCTCCTAAGCTGACGCAGCTGTTTCCGGCGGGTGTCGCCCGAGGCGCCACGGCGACTGTCCATGCCGCGGGCGAGTTTTCCCAATGGCCACCACAGGTCTGGTATTCGTCACCCGGTTTGACGTTCGCGGCGGAAACGGAAAAAGGCAAATGGAAAGTTTCGGCGGCACCCGAGGCGCCGATCGGAACGGCCTGGATACGGTTTTACGACGCCGAAGGTGCGACCGGACTGCGCCCGTTTCTGGTGGGGCTGCTGCCCGAGGTCGAGGAACAGGAGCCGAATGACACGCCGAAGCAACTGGTCGCCATTTCGCTGCCGGTCACGATCAATGGGAAGCTGGTGAAAGGCGGCGACGTGGACGGATACCTGGTCGAGCTGAAAGCGGGGCAGACGCTGGTCGCCGCGGTGCAAGCCAACATCGGACTCGGCTCGCCGATGGACGGCGTCCTGCAATTGGCGCGTCGCAATGATCGGGGTGAACTATACGTCGTGCAGCAGTCGGAAGACAATTGGGGACTCGACCCGCGCCTCGTCTACACTGTTCCCCAGGACGGCGTCTATGCGGTACGGCTGTTCGCCTTTCCCGCCGGAACCGACGCCAACGTTGGCTTCGCCGGCGCGGACAGCTTCGTTTATCGACTGAGCATGACCGTGGGCGAGTATATCGATTACCCCTGGCCGTTGGCGGCGACTCGCGGGGCCGCAGCTGCCGTGCAACTGATCGGCTGGAATCTAGCCGCGGAGCACCGTGACACCGGCCTGGAACGGCTGGTATCCAATCCGATCGAACCGACAACGGTCTTCTCCGTTGTACCAGCTCGGATTAGTTTGCCAGCGCCCTCGCTGGTGCAGGAAATTGGGGTTGTCGATTCGCCGGTGATGATTCTGGCGGAGGAACAGGAAAAGGAGCGGAACGAGTCGGCGTTGGGCTTGCCGTTGGTTGCCTGCGGCAGAATCAAGAATCCGGGTGACACCGATTCGATTCGATTTCTGGCAACCAAAGGAAAGGCGGTACGCTGGCGACTCGATTCGGCGGTGCTAGGATTCCCCCTGGACGGTCATCTCAGTATTTACGATCCGCAGGGAAAACTGTTGGCGGAGAATGATGACAGTGCCGCGGGACGCGACCCCGAACTGACGTTCTCGCCGACCGAAGACGGGACCTTGCTGGTCAAGGTCGGCGATGTCTTTGAACATGGAGGACCGCGCCACGCCTACCGGCTGGTCGGTTATGAAGTTCAGCCCGACTTCGTTCTCACCGTTCCGTCCGACGCGATTTCGGTTGCTCCGGGGCAATCCACCGAACTGGTGGTAACGGTCGAGCGGCGCGACGGCTTTAACCAACCGATTGAAATGCGCTGTGAGGGCCTGCCGGCGGGTGTCACCGCCGCGGCAGCGGTTTCTCAGCCCGAGGGAGACTCGGCCAAAACCGTGAAAATCGTCATCCAGGCGGAGGCAACAACCGCGGCGGGTGCCGCACCGCTTGTTCCGTTCCGACTGACCGGGACGGGAGGCGAGCCATCCCGAACGCGCAAAGCGGAATTCGTCATGTCCAATCCGTCGTATCGGAACGCGGATCTTTGGCTGACCATCAAATAGAGTGGGAGGTTGCGCCGGGGGCCAAATTGAAACGGAACGTCGCCTGCCGTACACTATGTCGTGTCTGAATCCGGCAACCCGCCCCACCGACCAGGCGGCTCGAATCCAATCCAGCAAATCCAGGAGTCTCGTGATGCGTAAGCTACTGATGTTCGTCTTTTTGTTCCCATTCTGCGGTATCTCGTCCTCGGCATACGAACCGGCCAAGGATGGTGACGGCTGGGTAACGATCTTCGACGGAAAGTCGCTCGATGGCTGGAAGATCAATGAAAGCAAGGACAGTTGGAAGCTCGCCGAAGGCATGCTTACGGCGAAGGGGCCGCGCAGCCACGTCTTTTATGTCGGCGATGAGAAACCGTTTGTCAATTTTGAATTTAAGGCCGAAGTGATGACTCGCCCGGGGAGCAATGGCGGGATCTTCTTCCACACCAAATATCAGGCCGACGGCTGGCCGTCGGTCGGCCACGAATCCCAAGTCAACATTACGCAAGGGGACCCGCAGAAAACGGGCGGAATCTACAATGTCGCCAAGGTCCTTGAGGCTCCTGCCAAAGACAACGAATGGTGGACGCAGCATATCCTCGTTATCGGCCGGCATGTGATCGTGAAGATCAACGACAAAGTGGTCGTCGACTATACCGAGCCGGACAAGGTCGAGGGCACCCGCAAGGTGGACAAAGGCACTTTCGCGCTGCAGGCCCACGATCCGAACAGTACCGTGCATTATCGGAATATTCGCGTTAAACGGCTGCCCTGATCGGTGTACGGAAACGTTGTTGCTTGCATGCCCTGGGGTCGGCAACTACTATTAACGGTTCTGAAATCGTTACGGATTATCCGACGGCGGTTCGAGGTGCGGACATTGGGAGAGTTATTCATGTCTCGGTTCATGTTGCGATTGGTGATGGGGTTGGCGATTGTCGCGTTCGGAAAACTAGCGGTGGGGCAGGACGCGATCATCAGCGAGTTGTACGGCAAGGGCATCCACGCCTATTTCGCTCGGGATTACGCCGAAGCCCATAAGCAATTCACCGCTTCGATCGAACAAGGGTCGAAAGATCCTCGCTGCTATTACTTCCGCGGAATCTGCCTGGCAAAGCTGGGGCGTCCGGAAGATGCCGCTGCGGACGTCAAGCAGGGTGCCGTGTTGGAACTGGGCAATACCGAACAGCTTCACGATGTGTCCAATTCCCTGCAGCGGATTCAGGGCTCGGACCGCATGATGATTGAGAAACAGCGCGCCGCGGTACGGCTCGAGGCCGCGCGCAAAGCTAAAGCGCTGCGCGATGCGATGTACGAGCAATGGAAGCAGGACGAGGCTCGGGTGATCCGCCAGTCCCAGTCCAGCAAGGCGGGCGGCGCTTTGGCGAATCCGGCGGCCACCGGACCAATCAAGACCGTCGGACCGGCGGGCGGCGCGGCAAAGCCCGCACCCGGACAACCTGCGGCGCAAGCGCCCGCCAAGTCGATCGACGATGATCCGTTTGGCGAACCCGAGGAAAAGCCCGCGCCACCTGCCAAGACCGCTCCCGCCAAACCTGACGACGACGACCCGTTTAAATAGTCGTTCCCGCTCCCCAATACGTTGGTAAGTCTCACCTTGGCCGTTGCCGACCCAGCAACGGCCTCGGTCGTTCCCTGGAGGCTGTTCGCCGTGCGTTCCATTCTGCTTTGTGCTATTTCAGCCGCTCTGCTGCTGCCATCGCGCCATGGTGAGGCGGCTCCGACGATTACGAACCTATCCCTTCACGGCCTGCAGATCGGTGCTGCAACCGTGTTGACGATCGATGGTACGGACCTATTGCTCGACCCGCAACTGTTGGGGTCGCTGCCGTTGGCCAAAGTGACGCTGCTGCCCAACGGAGCGCCCAATCGAATTCAGTTGGAAGTGACACTCGCGGCGGAGGCAACGCCAGGAATCCACGCTTTCCGCCTGGCGAATGCCAAAGGAATCTCGCCGCCGTTTCTCCTGGGCGTCGACCGGCTTCCACAGCAGGCATTCGCGCCGCAAATCAGCGCTTTGCCGATCGCCATGCATGGCGCGATCGCAGGCGAACAGCGCTTGCAGATGACTTTGATCGGCAAACGGGGACAGCGGCTGGTCGTGGATTGCGAAGCGCAACGGCTCGGAAGTGGATTGCGGCCCGTCGTGCGGCTGTTCGATCAACGGGGCGTCCAAGTCGCATGGAGCGGGCCACAGGCAGCGATCACCATGGACGCTCGCATCGACACGCTCTTGCCAGCCGACGGTAATTACACGGTGGAACTGCACGATGTGCTTTACCGTGCCCCCAATCCGGCACCATTCCGGCTGAAAATCGGCGACCTGCATTACGCCGACCTGGCATTTCCACTGGCATTATCCCGCGGAACGAAGGGCCCCGTTCGGCTGCTTTCGTCCGTCCCCGGCGACCCCAGCGTGGAAGTGGAGTTCGGGAGCGGGCTTCATCCCGGCGAGTTGCCATTGAACTGGACCGGAGTTCGCGAATTCACCGGCGCGCAGCCGCAGATCGCGGTCAGCGAATTCGCCGAATTCGTCGAACAACCGTCAAGCGGCGGATTGCAGGAGATCTCCACCGTCCCGGCCGGGATCAGCGGCATCCTGGGTGCCGCCAACGAGGAGGATCGTTACCAGCTGAAGGTAACCCCTGGTGCCAAGTTGCAGTTCGAGGTGATCGCGCGCCGTCGCGGTTCCGTAATGGATGGCGTGCTGAGCCTGCTCGGCGAACAGGGGAACAGCCTGGCCAGCAATGATGATCGGCCTGGCACTCCCGACCCGGGACTGGACTTCACCGTTCCCGAAGGCGTGAACAAAATCGTGGTCGCTCTTCGCGATCTGCACCGCCGCGGCGGTGCCGGGTTCGTTTATCGCATCGTGATTCGCGATCTGGGCCAGCCCGATTTTTCGATTACTGTGCCGACGGCCGCGCTGAACATTCCTCCCGGCGGCGCGCAGGTGATTCCGGTGGACGTGCAGCGTATGGGTTACGGCGGCGCGGTCGAGATCAGCATCGACGGATTGCCGGCCGGGATGCAACTGGCCGGGAATACGATCCCGGCAGGCGCCAACAGCGGGCTCGTCACCGTATCGGCGCCGAACAGCGCTCAAGCGGCTGCGCCCGCGAGCCCACCTGCCACCGCGTCGGTCGCCGCACGCGTCGCCGTTGTCGGCAAGTCCGCCGACCCGCCGCGGGTCCGACGGGCGCGACTGCCAGAGACCGGGCTTTCTCGCGGACTGCCTTGGCTGCGCTCCGAAATCGGTCTGGCGCTGACCGAACCCGGCCCGTTCGTTCTGCAGTGGATCAGCGAAGAGACCAACCTGCCCCTGGGAGGAAAACTGCCGATCAAGGTTGCGATCCAACGTTCCAACGGAGTGGCCGGGAACATCCGGTTCCGCTTGTTGACCACCCAACCCCCGATCAAGAAAACCGTGAAACAGAACAACGTCGACGTCCAAGTCGACGATCTCGACCGCATGCTTCGGCTCGAAGGGACTCCGCAATTCGCGCCGGAGGTCAAAGAGGTCGACCTAAATCTGCTCGTGCCAGTCGACCTGCCGATGCAACCATGGAGCGTCGTGCTGGTCGGCGAATTGCTCTCGGGTGAAACCGTGGTCGCCAGTTGCTCGACCGTCGTCCGCTCCTGCATGCCCAAAGGGGAACTGCCGCGTTTGGTATTCGAGGACGAAGAGGCGTTCGTGGCCATGTTGACGCAAGGCGGTGGTCAGGCTTCGCTGGAGTCGGCCGAGAAGCAGTCGGGGAAAGCCAGTTTGAAGGTCACTCCCGATCAGCGCTTCAATCCGATGCTCGCCAACCTGGGTGTCAAGATTCGCGAAAAGCCGGCGGTCGGTGAGTTTCGGTACCTTCAGTTCGCGTGGAAGAAGAAGGGCGGTGACAGCATCTGCCTGCAATTAAACCATGACGGTTCGTGGGGACCCGGCGGCTCGGGACGCCCCGACGCGAAATTTCGTTACCACAGCGGGCCGGGTCCGGAGTGTTATGGAGCATCCCTGCTGGTGGACGCCAAATTGCCGGAACAGTTCGTGATCGTGACGCGCGACCTGTTCGCGGACTTCGGAGAATTCACGCTGACGGGACTGGCATTCTCGCCGATGAACGGGGAGTTCGCGCTCTACGATCATCTCTATCTGGCGCGAACGCCGGCCGATTTTGAACTGGTGCCAGCGAAATAAGGCACATCACCGGTCAGTGGATCATGCCGCGATCGGTGAGCAGTTGCGCGATCCGCCGCACGCATTCCTCGACCGACAATTCGTGCGTCGGCAGCTTCAGATCGGGCGCGGTGGGAATTTCGTACGGCACAGACACTCCTGGAAATGAACCGGCTTCGCCGCTGTCGGCAAGCTGGTAATTACCGTCGGGATCGCGTTGCCGGCAGATCTCAATCGGGCAGTCCAGATGCACGGTAAGAAATCGATCGCGACCGATGACTTCCGCCGCCTTCTGCCGCACGCCTTCGTCGGGCGCGATGAACGCCGCGATGCAGATCATCCCGGCGTCGTTGAACAGACGAGCCACTTCCGCGCTGCGGCGCAGGTTTTCGCTGCGGTCATCCGCCGCGAATCCCAGGTCGCGACTGATTCCGCGACGCATGTTCTGGCCATCCAGCACGGTGACCGCGCGTCCTTCCGCGAACAGCCGGCGTTCCAGAGCGAACGCAATCGTCGTCTTACCCGATCCGGTCAATCCCGTCAGCAGGATCGTCGCCGGCGTCTGGCCGAACCGGCGAATACGCTCCTCTAAACTGACCTGGCTCGCCTCTCCATGCAAATGGGCTGTCGCGGGCTCCGCTTCCCAATGATCGTGCCTGCCGTCACCCGCCGCCCGATCAAGAATCATCCCGGCGCCGACCGTGCTGTTGGTGATCCGATCAATGACCACGAACGCCCCGGTGGAACGATTGCGACGATAGCTGTCGTACGCGAGCGGCTGGCTGACGACGATCGTACAGCGGCCGATTTCGTTCAGTTTCAAGGTCGGCGCTTCCGCGCGATGCAACGTGTTCACGTCGACCTGATAACGCAGCGTCGTGATCGTGCCGGGTGTCTGACGAGACGTATGCTTGATCCAATACGATTTGCCGGGCACCATCGCCTCTTCGGACATCCAGACCAGCATCGCTTCGAATTTCTGGTCCACGCGAGGCACGTTGCCCGTCCTGACGATCATATCGCCACGGCTGATGTCGATCTCGTCTTCCAGAGTCAACGTCACCGCCAGCGGCGCGAAAGCCTCCTGCAAATCACCATCGTGGGTAACGATCGACTTGATGCGACTGGTCTTCCGCGACGGAAGCGCCATCACCTCGTCCCCTTGCCGGATAATCCCCGACGCAATCGTGCCGGCGAATCCGCGGAAGTCGAGGTTCGGTCGGTTCACGAACTGCACCGGGAAACGGAAGTCCTCGAGATTGCGGTCCGAACCGATGTAGACGTTTTCCAGCAGATGCATCAGTGGCGGGCCTTGGTACCAGGGCGTCCGGGGCGAAGCCTCCACAAGGTTGTCGCCGTTCAAAGCGGAAAGCGGCAGGAAATGGACGTCGGGCAGATCGAGCCGCGCGGAAAAGTCCTGGTAATCCTGGCGGATCTTTTCGAAAACCGCCTGATCGAAATCGACCAGGTCCATCTTGTTCACCGCGACCAGGATGTGGCGTATGCCCAACAAGGAGACGATGAAGGAATGCCGTTTTGTCTGCTTCAATACCCCTTTCCGAGCGTCGATCAGAATGATCGCCAGGTCGGCGGTCGACGCGCCGGTGGCCATGTTGCGCGTGTATTGTTCATGACCCGGCGTGTCGGCGATGATGAACTTGCGCTTGTCCGTGGAAAAGTACCGGTACGCAACGTCGATCGTGATTCCCTGCGTGACTTCGTCCTCGAGGCTGTCGAGGAACAGGGCCGGGTCGAGGTCGCTGCCGGTCGTGCCGTGCCGAGCGGATTCGCGTTTCACCGCAGCCAACTGGTCCTCGTAGATCATCTTCGATTCGTACAGCAGCCGGCCGATCAAGGTGCTCTTGCCGTCGTCGACACTGCCGCAAGTGATGAATCGCACCAACTCTTTTCGCTCGTGCTGGGCGAGGTACTGCTCGATATCGGTGGCGATTAATTGCGATTGGTGGCTCATGGGCGAATCTAAAAATATCCTTCCTTCTTTTTCTTCTCCATCGAACCCGATTGGTCGTGATCGATCAGTCGCCCCTGCCGCTCCGAAAAACGGGTGAGCAGCATCTCCTGGATGATCTCCGGCAGCGTCGTGGCCTTGGAATCGACCGCACCCGACAACGGATAGCAGCCCAAGGTCCGGAAGCGAACCATCCTCATTTCGGGCTTCTCGCCGGGTTTCAGTGGCAGTCGTTCGTCGTCCACCATGATCATGACCCCGTCGCGCCACACGATCGGACGTTCCTTGGCGAAATAGAGCGGCACGATTGGAATCTTCTCCAGGTGGATGTACTGCCAGACGTCGAGTTCCGTCCAGTTTGACAGTGGGAAGACGCGAATGCTCTCGCCTTTATGCACCCGCGCGTTGTAAACATTCCAGAGCTCGGGCCGCTGGTTCTTGGGGTCCCAGCGATGAAAGGCGTCCCGGAACGAGAACACCCGCTCCTTCGACCTTGATTTTTCCTCGTCCCGCCGCGCGCCGCCAAACGCCGCGTCAAACTTCCATTGATTCAACGCCTGCTTCAGCCCCTCGGTCTTCATCACATCCGTATGCACTTTGCTGCCGTGTGTGATCGGATTGATGCCCGCTTTGACTCCCTCCTGGTTCACATGGACGATCAAATTCAGCCCCAAATCCTTGGCGACGTAGTTGTCGCGCAACGCATACATGTCGCGAAACTTCCAGGTGGTATCGACGTGCAGCAAGGGAAAGGGCGGCTTGGCCGGATAGAACGCCTTCAATGCCAGCTGGAGCATGACCGCCGAGTCTTTGCCGATCGAATAAAGCATGACCGGGTTTTCAAATTCGGCCACGACCTCGCGAAGAATATGAATGCTCTCCGCTTCAAGCTGCTTCAGGTGCGTAAGATTATAGCCAGACATCGATCAGTCCTTGGGCATACATCATCCAGACCCCGGCATCAAATCCCTCTTCCGCCAGTCGGACCGACCGGGTCACGGCTGAGTATAGGCATCGACTGGAATGTTGACAACTCCGACCATCGGAACCGTGGTGGGGGCTTTCAGCCCCCGATGACCATCTCGGAACCGTGGCGGGGGCGTCCAGCCCCCGTTGAGCCCAGTCCTTGCATTCGATCGGCTTGGTAAACGACCGCACCAGGACCGTCAGGAATTCGTCTGGCAGCGACTCTTCGACTTCGCGTCTTTGCGAGATCGATCAAGGAATCAAGGCTCTCACAAAGATGTGGCAGCGATCGCGGCGCCAGCGACTACTCTTCGTCGCTGCGGAGTTTGGCAAGGACGGTGTAGTCTTCGAGCGTCGTTGTGTCGCCGACAGATTCCTTGCCGGCCGCAATATCGCGCAACAGCCGTCGCATGATCTTGCCGCTGCGTGTCTTGGGCAACGCACCAGTGAAACGGATATCGTCGGGCTGCGCCAACGCGCCGATTTCCTTGCGAACATGCTTGCGCAACTCCTCACGCAGGCTGTCGTCCGCCGTCCCCGATTTCAATGTCACAAACACGGAAACCGCCTGCCCCTTGAGTTCATCCGGTCGTCCTACAGCGGCCGCCTCCGCCACGCAGGGATGGCTGACCAGCGCGCTCTCAACTTCGATGGTACTCAAACGATGCCCCGAGACATTGATCACGTCGTCGATCCGGCCCATGATCCAGTAGTAGCCGTCGTCGTCGATGCGTGCATTGTCGCCCGCCAGATAGCGGTGCGGGAATTTGCTCCAGTATTGTTCCTGGTAGCGCTTGTCGTCGCCCCAGATGCCTCGCAACATCCCTGGCCAGGGGTGCGACATCACCAGGCAGCCGCCGTGGTTGGCGGGGACCGGCTTGCCGTCGTCGTCGAGAATTTCCGGGATCACGCCAGGCAGCGGCTTGGTGCAACTGCCGGGCTTGGTCGCAATCGCGCCTGGCAGCGGCGACATCATGATCCCGCCGGTTTCGGTCTGCCACCACGTGTCAACGATCGGGCAACGTCCGCCACCGATCTTGCGGTGGTACCACATCCACGCTTCCGGATTTATCCCTTCGCCGACGGAGCCGAGCAGCCGCAAGCTGGACAGATCGTGCTTATCCACGTGATGATCACCCCACTTGATGAACGCGCGGATCGCCGTGGGCGCCGTGTAAAGAACCGTCACGCGGTATTTTTCCACGATGTCCCAGAAGCGGTCCTCGGCCGGCCAGTTCGGCGCGCCTTCGTACATCAGCACGGTGGCGCCCGCGGCCAACGGGCCATAAACGATGTAACTGTGCCCGGTCACCCAGCCGCAATCGGCCGTGCACCAGAACAGATCGTCGTCCCGGTAGTCAAAGACCCATTCGAATGTCTTCTTCGCGAACAGAGTGTAACCGGCCGTCGTGTGCCGGATCCCTTTCGGTTTTCCCGTCGAGCCGCTGGTGTAGAGGATGAACAGCGAGTTCTCGCTGTCAACCGGCTCCGCCGGACAATCGGCCGAGGCGCGATCCATCAATTCGTGCCACCAATGGTCGCGTCCTTCCTGCATCGTCACGGTCGAGCCGGTACGGCGCAGCACGATGCAGTTCTTCACACTGGGCGATTTGGCAAGCGCGGCATCGACCGTCTCTTTCAACGGGAGGTTTTTCCCTCGCCGATAGCCGCCGTCGGCGGTGATCTGCAATATGGCCTGCGCGTCGTTATTGCGATCGGCCACCGCTTCCGCCGAAAAACCGCCGAAAACCACCGAATGAATCGCGCCCACACGAGCGCAGGCCAGCATCGCGATCGCCAGTTCGGGAACCATCGGCATGTAGATCGAGACGCGATCGCCCTGCTTGACCCCCAAACCTTTGAGCACATTGGCGAACTTGCATACTTCGCGGTGCAACTGCTGGTACGTTAATGTCCGCGTGTCGCCCGGTTCCCCTTCCCAGATGAACGCCGCCTTGTTGCGCTTCTCGCTCGCCAGATGCACGTCGACGCAGTTGTAGCAGGCGTTCGTCTGCCCTCCCACAAACCACTGTGCGAGCGGTTCCTCCCAGACCAGCCCCCGCTCGAACGGCTTGAACCAATGCAGTTCCTTGCGAGCCAGTTCCTCCCAGAATGCCACGGGATTGGACTTGGCCTGATCGTACAGCTTCTGGTACGCAGCCAACGAACCGATTCTGGATTGGGCCGCGAATTCCGCCGAGGGCGGAAAGAGCCTTGTTTCCTGCATGACCGTGTCGATCTGGCCGCTGTCTGTCCCCATCGCCTGCTTTCCTTTCAACGGTGCGCCGGTGCCTGATGATTGAAACCCGCTCTACTCTCCGCCAAATCACAGCCCGAGAGAAACCGGATTTTAGGGGTGGAAAAAACGAGTGTCAACGTTCCGGGCCGGGGGGTAGTGGGGCAGTTTGAAATTCTCTTTTGAAGGGGCCGCGCTTCCCCGGCATTTTTTCGGGGAGCAAGGCAATCATATCTTCGATCGTCCACTTGTGGTTCACATTTTTCCATGAAGCAGCGCACGTCTTACGGCATGGAAAAAAAACAGTATTCATCGACGACGATATTGAGTCGGATGACGAGCAAGAACAAGAAGCGGACATGCTGGCTCGCAATGCGCTAATTCCACCAGATCGCGCCGTGGAGTTGAAGCGACTGAAAGGACGGGTTGCGATTTGCAATTTTGCTCGCTCCATTGGCGTTGCTCCTGGGATTGTGGTAGGACGGATGCAGCGGGACAAGATTTTGTCCCCGCGATTCTGCCACGATCTAAAGGTAAGAATACAATGGCCATTGGAACGGACAGGCGACGCGTAACTCAAAATGCTGTTTCACACGATTCATTCGCTCGACAGCGCGATTCCCATCTCTTTCATCAGCAGTTTCATATCCTCCCAGGTATCCTTCTTCGCTGCCGGATTGCGAAGCAGATAAGCCGGGTGGTAGGTCACGATAACCTTCGCCCCCGCAACGTCGTGGAAACGGCCGCGCAGCCGCCCCAGGGTCGAGGTCGTCCGAAGCAGAGCCTTGGCGGCGGTGGCGCCAAGGCAGCAGATGAACTCCGGGCGCAGGATCTGCAATTGCCGCTCGAAGAACCCCCGGCAGTTTTCCACTTCATCCTCGCTGGGAGTTCGATTGTCGGGCGGACGACACTTGAGCGTATTGAGGATATAAACATCGTCGCGATTTAACGTGCAGGCCGCGAGGATTTTGTCCAGCAACTGACCGGCTCGACCGACAAACGGAATCCCCTGACGGTCCTCGTCGGCACCGGGCGCTTCGCCGAAAATGCATAGCCGCGGCGCAATATTCCCTACGCCAAAAACCGTACGCGACCGGTTCTGAACCAGGGCGGGACAGAGCGCACAGGCACAGACTTCGCTCCGAAGGACTTCCAGAGCCGCAACCCGTTCGTCGACCGACAGGGGTTGTGCCGCTGGATGCGGCGAACGGGAAACCGCCGCGGAGGATGCCGCCGGAGCAACGTTGGCAACCGATGAGCGCGCTGCGCCTTCGGTCGAGGATTCGGACGGAACTGAATCGCGTACGATGCTCACCGTGGACCCGGCGGCCCCGGCGCGCAAACTCCGGCTCGCCGGCGAACCACTGGCAGTGCCGGTACTCGAGGCGCCGGCACCGGAGCCTCTGGGATCGCCGGCAGGTGCCTCCGCGAGCACCCCCACGGCGGGAAAATCAACGACCCCCGCGCGCAACAGGCTCTCCAGACGCTGGCGCACGATTCGTCGAATTCGCTGGGGATCGTCCATGGGAATTGCGTTGGACCTGTCACTGGATCGAATGCTGAATTATCATGGGGCGATGGCGGTTCCGCAAGTTGTTATCGTTGGTCGCCCGAACGTGGGCAAATCGAGCCTCTTCAATTGGATCGCAGGCAAGCGACTGGCGATCGTTGACGATCAGGCGGGGGTCACCCGTGATCGAATCTCGCACCTGATGTACGAGCATCAACGATTCTTCGAGATCGTCGACACCGGCGGGATCGGCATCGAGGACTGCGATAATCTCACGGAGGAGGTCGAGCAGCAGATTCAGGCCGGAATCGACACGGCCGACGTGATCTTGTTCGTCGTCGATACTCGGCAGGGCGTCGTGCCGCTCGATCAAGAAGTCGCCAAGCGTCTGCGCTACGTCGACAAGCCGATCTTATGCCTGGCCAACAAGACCGACGATCCGTCGATGGACCCGATGGCGGATGAATTCTACAAGCTGGGCCGAGGCAAATTGTTGCGGGTCAGCGTGCATCAGAATCGCCATCGGCAGGATTTGCTGGACATGATTGTCGGCCGGCTTCCCCCGGAGACAACCGCGAATGCCAAGGTGGCGGAACCGTTGATGAAAGTCGCCATCACCGGCCGGCGCAACGTCGGCAAGAGCACGTTTGTCAATACGCTGGCCCAGGCGGATCGGATGATCGTCAGCGAAATTCCGGGGACAACGCGTGACAGCGTCGACGTGCGATTTGAATTGGACGGCAAGACATTCGTCGCGATCGACACGCCGGGCCTGCGGCGCGGCAAGAGCGTGCGTACCGATATCGACTTTTACAGCACGCATCGAGCCCAGCGCAGTATCCGCCGCGCCGACGTGTCGCTGATGTTCTTCGACGCGACCCAACGAATCAGCAAGGTCGACAAGCAACTTTGCAAGTACATCGCCGACGAATACAAGCCCTGCATCTTCGTCGTCAATAAGTGGGATCTGGTCGCCAACACGATGCCGACGGAACGCTGGGTGCGATACCTTCGCGATACCTTTCAGACGATGTGGTATGTGCCGATCGCGTTCGTCACGGGGCAAACCGGCAAGAATGTCAAAGCGCTCCTCAATCACACCCAGAACATGTTCAAGCAGTCGCTGCGGCGCGTTTCCACCGCGGAACTTAACCGACTGGTCAGAAAAGCGCTTAAGCACCATCCGCCTCCCGTCCATCGCGGCCGCAATCCCAAGGTCTATTACGCGACCCAGATCAGTTCGCAGCCGCCGACGCTGGTGCTTATCTGCAATCAGCCCAAGGCGTTTTCCTCCCAGTATCGCCGCTACCTGTTGGGAGTATTCCGTGATCAACTTGATTTCGGCGAGGTCCCGATCAAGCTCTATCTGCAGAAGCGCGCCGAGAATGACCAGCGCGACGACCTGGGCAGCGAGAGCCGCGCGAAGTAAACACTGCCGTCTCCCGTCCCATGCTATTCGGTCCCTGCGCAACCATCGTGCTCCGAACCAGGCTGAATGTGGGTAGCTGCTTTGCAGCTGGGATAGGAGGCGCAGGATGCCCCTCGCAGGGGCAAGATGCCCCTGCCACTTTTCAGACGCAGTCCGGATACGATGCAGGCTGGGTCGCCGTCTGTGAGGCGCCCCTTTGCGCGGTGGCCTGACGCAACCATTCCAGCGACGGTACGCCATAGGGCCGGAATTTTTCGATCTGCCCCTGCTCCTCGCTGTAATACAGCGCCGTATGCGATCCGAGTCGGCTGGCAACCGGCGAGTCGATCAAATTACTGGAATCGGTGGCACTCATCTGGAATAGTACGCGGCCATCCAATTCGCGCAGCAACTGCCGCTCCATCCATCGATTCAAGTTGTTGTACGAATCGCACCAGATCAGCGTATGGACCCCTAGCGCCGGGCCCTCGCGCAGCAGCGTGGCGAACGCTTTGGCGGCATGGGCACTCTCGTCGCCATCGTCGCTGAAACTGGAAAAACCGAAATCGTCGCCTCGTTTAAGGTCGCGGAAGCGGGCAAGATTGTGGATCAGCAGGTAGACAGGCGGCTCATGTTGTTCCGGACGAGCCTGCCTGCGCTGCACTTCCGCGCCCAGGCGGCGCACGACGACGGAGGCGTCGCGTGGCTTGATCACCGCGGCATCGATCCTTAATTCACGGACTGCCTGGGGCCAGAATCCGGCGACAGGCGAGTCGGCCACGGTGCCATCCAGCACGCTGATTCTGTGCAGACCCTCGGGCAACGGGCCGCCGCCTTCCGGGTCCCGCAAGACGCTCAAGGCGACCAGGGCGTTGCCGAGAATTCCGGTTGCCATTTCCTCCTGTTGACCGACAATCAGCAGGTTGGCGCCGGCCTGCGGTCGAAATTGGGTGTGCGTCGGTCCCTTGATCGCGACGGCGGAACCGAGCCAGACGACCGGCGGGCCGCCGACGCGCGAACCGCTAAGCGTTTCCCGAAGCGACTCGTTGTCCGCCGGGTCGGCCGCCACATTCCCTTCGAACACAATCGGCGCCGCGAAACTGACCTGCCTTTCCCTTGCCCGCTGCGCCATTTGCCGCAGGTAAAACTCGCGCTGATCGTCCGGCAACCAGACCACCTGGAACGGGTGGTTGCCTTCCAGCAGACCATTGGCGTCGTTGTAGATCGCTTCCCCCGGTCGGCTCAAAAGCCGCGCGGCGGTATTATCCTCGCTCAGAATCAAGTGCGCATCCGACTCACTGCATTGCAGCGCGATACGTACCGCCATCTGACTGATGGTGCTGCGGGCCAATGAATAAGCGCCGGCCAGGGTCTGCGAGCCGAGCATCACATGGATCCCGAACGCGCGGCCCTGCCGGACGAGCCGGTCGAGCAGCAGCGCGGCGTCGTGCGCGATCTTGTCGTCGGTCGTGAAGAACTCCTGGAACTCGTCGATCACCAGCAGGATCCGCGGCAGGATCCGCGCGGCATCGGCATTGCGAAAGCTGCGCAGGTCCTGCACTCCGGCCTGGCGGAACAGGTCACCACGCTGTTTTAACTCCAGATCCAGCCGCTCCAACACACTCATGCCGAATTCCCGTTCGCTTTCGACGGCGATGACCTGCGCGTGGGGCAGTCGATGCGTGGCGTAGGCTTTGAATTCGACTCCTTTCTTGAAGTCGATCAGGTAGAATTGCAGCTCGTGCGGCGCGTAGTGGATCGCCAGGCTGGTGATGATCGCATTCAATAGGGTCGACTTTCCCGATCCGGTTTTTCCCGAAATCAGTACATGCTGCGACGTGCCGCGCCCCAGCCGCAGGTGCTGCATCTTCTTGGCCCCCGCGCGACCCAACGGGACCTCGATCTCCTCGCGGCTGTCGGCGTGCCACCAGCCATCCACCGTCGGAACGATCGATTCGAAAGGCACCTCCACGCGCACGGCGTCTTTGGCGAGCCGACCGACCTCGCGCACCAGTTCGGTTAATTCCTCGCCGGTCGGCGGTTGTTCCAATGCCACCGGCAGGTCGCGCAGTTCGTCCACCTCCCATTGGAAGCGCCGCGCCACCTCGTCCCAGACCAGTGTCGCTGACCGCGACTGCAGATCGGCAAGTTCAAGATGCCGGGGCAACGGCGCCTTCGAATCGAGGCTGATCAGCGTATAGACACCACAGCGGGCTCCGCTGTTGGCGATACTCGCCAACCGCCGCACCGATTCGTCGGAGAAGTTCGACGGAAAATTCGCGACCACGAGAATCTGAAACGCTTCGGCGACTTCGCCCGCCTGCCGGTTGTACTCCTGAATCGAGGCGAACTCATTACGCAAATACTTCTGAATCACGTTCTCCATATGCTCGGTCAGGTCGGTCAAACGCTGGTTAATGTGTGTCGATTCCGTCCAGATCCGACTATTGACCAGCCGTTCGTCAAAATCGGCCAGATGCATGAATGCCGAGAAATTCTGACCCAACCCGACCGGATCGATGATCGTGAACCGCACCTTGCCTGGGGGAAATGTGGTGAGCAGCCGCAGCATGGCGTTTTGCAACACCGCGGTCGCAACGTCACGACCATCGCCACTCGTCTTCAACAACAACGACGGCGATTCGGGATACGATAACAGCACGGGCAGCTCAAAACGCGAATTCGGCAGCGCCAACGTGGGATCGTCGGAGAGACCTCCCTCCAGTCGCCCCAGGTCGAATTCGTAATGGCCGAGTCGGAGGGCGCGGATCTCTTCAGCGGCGGGCCGGAGATCGCGCGCGTCCGCATCGGGAGATTGTTCGCCGACGGTCGCTCTGTCGAGGACGCGCTGTGCGCCGTCCCGCCATTCGCGGCAAATCCCGGCACAGTAGTTGTGCCCTGCGGCCACATATTGTTCGAAGTCCGCGATGCCCTGCCTCCACTCCTGGACGAGCTGATCCCATTGCTTGCGCAGCTTGGCACGATCGACTTGTCGCTGCTCGCGGTATTTCTGGCTCAGTTCGCGGACATCGCGGGAAAATCTCTCTTCCAGATCGTTCAGGCGAGGCAGGAATTCATGTTCGATTGCTGCCAGCCGCGCCAGGTGCTGTTGGTCGGCCTCGCGGCGACGGCCACGGAATTCTGCGCGCGATTCCTGGCAGCGGGTTTCGTAGTCGACCAGGATCTCGGCGCGCGCCCGTTCCGACCTGGTCTTGGCCGCGGCCAGATCCCGTTCCCGATTTTCGACCAGTTGCCGGTACTTGCGGTCGGCATCCGCACGCGCCGACACCACGGCCGCCTGCACTGCGGCGCTGGCTTGCATGAGCGCGTCGTGGAATTCGGGCACGATCCGCGCCATCTGGCGGCGCGCGATCGGCCGCAGCGATAACACCGCGATCAGCCAGTTCGCGAATCCAGCGAGCAGGCACCCCGCGCCGATCCACAGCCATCCTCGGCTGTCCAGCATGACAGCCAACGGGTACCAGGAGAGCAACGCGCCGATCACGAATAAGCCCCAGGCATACCCCTCCGCCAGCACACGTACCGCCGGACGACTTGCCATCTCCGCCAGCTTGGACCTGGCGAGATTCAACGCATGGTTCAGGCGTTCCACAAGCAAGGGAGTCGTCGGTTGCGGCGGCAGGCGCGGCGGTTCGGCGGACGGTTCGCTCCAGGCGCGATGCTCGGACGCCAGCGTTCTGCCCTGGGCGAGCACCGCCTGGATTTCGCCGGCGCACGACTCGCACTGCTGCTTGAACTGCAGGAATTCCTGCCGCGGCATGCCCTCCTGGGCCTTGAAGGCGGCATCGATTGCCCGCGTCTTCTCCTGCCAGGCCTGCTGGGTACTCTCCAACAACGCCTCGTGCTGCTGCCGCGCCGATTCGTCGCGCCGGAGTTCGTCCTCCAGCAGTTCGCACCCGGCGTAATCGCTGTCAGCGAGTTCTTTCTCTTGCGCTTTACGGAAGGCGGCCATGCATTCGCGCTGACCGCGCTCAAATTCAGCCATCAAACCGCCACGCGCCGTGAAGTAGCTGCTACGAGCGTCCAGTTCGCGCTGGCGGAAATGTTCGCGAATCGACCGTTCGCTCGCCGCTCGGCGCTGTACCAGCTCCCGAATCTGCCGCAGCCAGCGCCGTTGAAACTCGGTCGTCAGTTCGTCGAACGGGAACGACGATGCGACTTCCGAGGCGGGTACAATGGCCGCTCCCTCGCTCATTCGTCACCTCGATCCGCACAGTCGCGCTCGGCCTGTTCGACTGTCTGCGCCAGACGATCGATGGCGATCACCAGATGCTGGAGCCTGGCCGGAATCGGTCGCAGAAAATTCTCCTCGAAGTTTCTGGCGGCTTCGTCTTCCCAGTGCGCTCGGGCGTCACGCCAACGTTCCTTGAGTTGCCCGAGGGCATGCTGCAGTTGTCCGGCACCCGTTGCCAGATCACAGATTCTCATGGTCGGCCTCCGTTTTGGAGTTCGCGCCCTCGGAATCGCTCGAACCGCCGCCGCCCGAATGGCTGTCGACAGGGTCGCTCGCGGGACGCATCGCGCGCACGTATCGATCGAGAGCATCGAGCATGCGGCTCAGTTGGGCGACGGCGCGGGGCAGGTCGACTTCCAGATACTCTTTGGCTTTTGCCGTCTGCACCTGAAACTCCTCCACCTCTTTTTTCAGCCGTTGCCTCCATTGCTGGACCGCCTGGACTTTGGTTTCTGCGAACGTCAGTCGGCGTTTGGCCGCTTCCGACTGTTTCCGTTCGTCGTAGCACGACCGATGATCGTTCGGGTCGATCGTGAGCAGGCAGCGTTCGAGGTTGAGTCGAGCTTCATTCATGACGTCGGACGCCCGGCGCACCTCGCGCGGCCAATACCGCGCTCGATCGTGCTCCATCCAGTCCAGGGGGCGACGGCACTCCAGATCAAGCGACACGACCGCGCGTGATAGCTCCTCCTGAAAGGCGATGAGCGCGACGCGAAAAGACCGTATCGCGTCGATCGAGGTCACCTTGGCTGCGCTTCCGGCCATCGACTGATTTCCTCGTCACGGCTTCAAGACTGCAGGTAGTTTTCGATATGTTCGGCTTTTCGCAACAGGTACGGCACATATTCGTCGGCCGTTTCCGTAAAGCGTACCAGGACTTTCATGTTGGTGTCGAACTGGTCGGCGAACTTCTTATGTTCCTGATCGCGCCACGTCGCGCTGAGCGCCGAGAGCTGGTTGGCCAGCGCGGCCGCTCGATCGCGCAATTGGGCATTGAATTTTTTCAGGTTGTGGGCGAACAGCCGCAATTCCTCCGGATCAACGACTGCCTGGGGCATGGCCGTTCCTTTCGTGTGGGATTAGAATCTTAATCTTGCGTTTTCCATTGCAAACTCGAAGCAATTTCACGCAAGGTCGCGGAGTGCATGCGGCGGTTACGTGGTTGTCTCCATCGCATGCCGAGCTTCCACGTCGTCGGGTTCAACACTCAGCAACCGCTGCCAACAGCGTAGCGCAAGTTCTCGCATGCGGAATCGCGTCGCCAGTTCCGCCAGTCGCCGCAAGGCTTGCTTTTTCACCGGCCAGTGTTCGGGCAGAACCGCCGCGTTGATCGCCATCCGGAAGTAGCGAAAGGCGCGACGAGCATCGTCGGAATCGACGCTGCATTCCGCGATCTCCAGGGCCGACGAAGGGCGCAAGGCGGGATCGGAAAGCAATTCCTCCAGTCGCTGCACCGCTTCACGACGATGTCCGGCTCGGCGCAAGCGGCAAGCCCATTCGAGGCGCAAACGCAGATCGTGCGGCGAACGCTCGGCGCGCTGCTGAAACACCTGCAGCTCGAAGCGTTCGCGCCGTTCCAGCAGTTCTTTCAATTCACCGACCGCTGGCGATTCGCCTTCCGGCGTTGGCGTTCCACTCCCTGGATTCTCGCTCGCCAATTGCTCCCGCGCGATTTCAATCTTGCGCGACAAACGCAGCATCGTGACGTCTTCCTGCAGCGCGACAATGCGCGGGTCGGCATCGGTATCGTTGCGCGCTTTGGCGAGATGCTGCTCGGCGTCGTAATCGCGTCCCTTTTCCAGGTACAGCATCGCCAGCTGCAACTGGTAATCGACGTTGGCCGGGAATTCCCGCGCCAGCGCCTGCAGCCTCTGCACCGGCGTCAACTGCACGTGCGTGCCAGGCACCGATTTCGCAGGGCCGATCGCTACCGGGTCGACAACGGGCGGCCTCGCGACAATCCTGGGGCGGATTCCCCCACGCGCGGGGCGACGCTGCCGCCGTTCCACCGCCGCTCGGTCGACCGATTCCTGATCCTCCAGCATCCCGAACTGCTGGCGGCCACGCAGGATGCAGAGTCGGACGATCCGCTCGGCCGATTCCGCGTCCTCCGGATTGGCTTCTTCGACTGCCAACCGGGCTTGAAGCGCCTCGTCGTAACGGTGCAGACGCTCCAAAGTGTCGGCCCGCTGCCGGATCAGCGTCGGATTCACCGGCGGGTGCCGAAAAGCGGTATCCAGGTAGACGATCTCGGCCTCGACGTCGCCCTGTTCCGCGCAGGCCGCCGCCAGCCCTCTCAGGATCGGCACGTCCTGGGGATGATTCACCAGGAACCGTGGCCCCCACCGCAGAAGATACCGGTAATTGCATTCAGCCAGGGCGGTGAACAAGGCAGTCTGATCGCCAGAACTTTTTTCAAGCAAACTACTTCCGTCGATCGCCAGATGGTCAAGAAATGCACCAGCGAACTCCGGGTCACCAGGGTCCGATTGCAGGCATTCCAACAGGATTTGGGTGGCCGCCAACCGCTCGCCCCGGTTCGCCAGATTGATTCCCTCGCGTAACTTGTCGTCCCAGGATTGCATCGAAACTGGCATCGTCACTCCCGACCGGTACCAAGCTCATTCGCTGGCAGGCCGACCGGTTATTCTATCGCTGGATTCCAGGCAGCCGCAAGCAATTCGGATTCGAAACGGGGGCCGGAAACGGGGGCCGGCCGGTTTCATGGTTTTTCTGGATTCTGATGGAATAGGATTGGCGTTCGCGGAAATGTCCGATTATTATCTACTATTGAGCGCACAAGAATCTCCCTGACAGCGAAAACCTGACCGAGAAGCAGGCAGGAGGAATGTTCATGAAGTCGGCTTGGCAATGATCGCGGGGTTGGCGGCAGCGCTGGCGTTCCCGCAGGTAGGCAATGCGGCGAAGTCTTCGAGCCGCAAGCCGGGCGCGGAATCCGCAACGAAAGTTGAGTTTTTCTCGGCGATGAAGTCGGGGGAGATTTCCGTCAAGTTTATTCCGCTGAGTTCCCGCGAAGCGAATGTCATTATCAAGAACAAGACCAAAAAGCCGTTGAGCATTCAGTTGCCCGCGGCGTTCGTCGGTGTGCCTAAAGGTGCTCCCGTGCTTGCACAGTTCGGTGGTGGCGGCGGCATGATGGGCGGCGGCGGCATGGGCGGCGGCGGCATGGGCGGCGGCGGCATGGGCGGCGGCGGCATGGGCGGCGGCGGCCAGG